>CAIYJV010000162.1 GCA_903926605.1 uncultured Bacteroidota bacterium | reverse complement strand
TAAGAAAATAAATATTCGTTTGGATTTGTACGAGGATTGCCTGACTGGAAATGTGGGTGCCATTTCATCGGATAATCCGGCTATTATTTCGATATTCGATAGTGTCGGGAGCAGGATTATTACGGATACTGTCTATTTCTACAGTCAGGCTGTTCAGCCGGTTACCTACGATAGTTCCTGCATCGCGACGCCTCCCTCTGTCTGTTTACTTGATGCCCGGTACAGCAAAGTTTTTTTGCTGCCCGCAAGCGACACAAATGTCATAGTTTCCTACCAGCGATGTTGTCTAAACGGCACCTTAGTTAATTTGGTGAATCCTGCAATAATGGGGATAACTATGATGCTTCATTTAACACCACGAAGTCTTGTTGGCACAAATTCCGGCCCTGTTTTTCGTGCATTCCAAAACAAATTGTTGTGTGTCAATCATCCGTTTGTGTACGATAATAGTGCGTCTGATGCGGATAATGATTCGTTGTCTTATTTTCTCGCACCGGGGTTTGAATCGCCTGAGAACATTACTACTGCTAGCCCTCAGCCTCCAAATCCTCCGCCATATGTTCCCCTGCCATTTTTAAGCCCCGCCACCTATCAAAATCCGATTAGCGGGTCTACACCCATTACTATTGACCCGACTACGGGTATCATTTCCGGGGTTCCGGATCAGGTGGGCAATTATATGCTTACGGTTGGGTGCGTAGAATGGCGTGGGGGTTTAGTGCTGGACACCATATTCAGGACAAGCAGGTTTATTGTGGCAGCAAGGGAATTGCCGGTGCCTCCAACAGTTGATTCAATAGTGCTTGAGCCCAATCCGTCCTATAAATCGTTTACACTATCCTATAGACTCAATGCAAGAGAAGTGGTGTCTTATGAATTCTATGACTGCCTGGGACGATTGTATAATGAGTGGATTGATTCTGGTATGCAGGAAATTGGTATGCATCAGGTAACCTTTACACCGGTTTGCCACGGCATTTACTTTTTCAAAGCTTTTATTGGCCCAAAAGTGTTTACCTACAAGTTGGTAAGGTTGTAAATGGCATCAGTTATCACTGTGCGCTTCCCGCTACTGGTTTAAGACTGAGTGAAGCGGAATCTTAAACCACTAGCGGGGAGCAGGTCTCCGCCCAGGACGTGAAGTTGCATAACCAGAAGATAATCTGTGAGGTATAGGCATTTTTGCTGTACCTGAAATCCCGGGACTTTATTCTTCTCCGTTGTTTTTTGCTTTCGAAAGCAAGGTATAAGCGTTTTTTATCACGATCTTATTTTCCGGCAAAGCTGAGGTTATTTCTATAATATTGTCTTGAGTCACACCGGTTTCCACCGGTACCATTTTATACGTACGGTCTGCTGTTTCGGTAAATACATAGTGCTTGTTATCCCATGTTACTACGGCTTCGGTCGGCAAGGTCACGACCTCCTTATCCGAAAGGTCTATCTGGGCGTTTACATACATACCGGGCAATAGTTCTTTTTTCTGGTGGTCCATATCGCAGTGTACCTCGGTATAATGGTCTTTGTTTATGCCGGGGTTTACCAGGTGCACCTTGGCCTCATATTGTTTGTTGGGCTGGTTATTCAGCACAAAGGTTACCCGGGTCTCCGGGTGTATAAAACCGGCGTCTTTTTCAAAAACGTTCAGCGTGAGGTGGATTTCAGAAGGGTCTGCAAGTTCGAAAATGATCTCTCCAGGAGTAACATACTTGCCGATATTGCAATTTACTTTGGTCACGTATCCGTTGATGGGGGAGTGAATCCTGATTTTACGACTGATCGTGTTTTCGCTGAGTGTAACCGGGTCTATTTCTAAAAGGCGAAGCTTTTCTGCAAGTGACTTCATCAGGATCTTCTGACATTCGAAATCCATCTGGGCTTGTTGCAGGATCTTGTCGCTGGACGCTTTAGATTCGTTTAGCTTCTGCTGACGATCGAGGTCTTGCTGCATATACGTCAGCCGCGACTTTGCAACGAGATAGTCTTGCTGCAATTGTATGTATTGCGGGTCTTCCAGTGTTGCCAGTTCCTGGCCGCGGGTTACATGGGTGCCGGGGATAAGTTCGGAGGATTTCAAATGCCCCCCGAGCGGAACACCGATTGAAATTGATTTCCCTGGAGGTGATTCCAGAAGTCCGGAAACTTTCAGCAGGGACCGGATCTTCTGTTTGGTGGCCGACCCTGTCTCGATACCTGCATTTTTTAATTGTTCGGCAGAGAGTGTGATGGCCGTATTATCTGCCGGCTTTGCCGGGGCCGTTTCTGATGATTGCGGAGGTTGTGCATTTTTGCAGCCGAATGCGAGAAGTACTGCAATGCATATTGTAATATGTCTGAATGTCATGGTGTGGATTAGTTTATTTTGCTGCACAATTTTTCTATTTCGAAAACTTTTTCGTTCCTGTATTTCACATAGTCCAGATAGTCTGACTGAGATTGGATACTTTGGTTTGCAAGTATCATCCAATTGATAAAATTGATTTCTCCCAGCGATAATTTTCTACTTGCTTGTTCAAAAACGAGGCGGGCATTAGGCAGGATCTGTTGTTTGTATTTAGTGATGATCTGCGTGAGTTTTTCCAGTTCTGCCACTGCAACCTCCAATTCGGTTTCCCGTGTTTTTTGGGCCATCAAAAAGTCCAGTTCTGTTTTTGTTACTTCTTGTTTTGCTGCCTTTATCCTTGCGTTCTGGGCGCCAAAGAAAAGGGGCAAGCTTACACCGGCATAAGCCGAGGAAAACCGGTAGTGCCCGTCATAGTACTTTAAGGTGTTGTTGGTAAGTGTTTGCCAGCCTGCAATTGATGAGTTGTTGTAGCCAAAAACAAAGCCGGGCATGAATTTGTTTTTCTCGATCGCAAGTTGTGTTTTGGCAAGTGTTATCTGGCCGGCCTTCAACGATAGCCCCGCTGTATTTTCGGGATTTGTATTTGGGATGGGATCGTTGAAGGGGTAGATTATAGAGTCACATTCAGGAGTAAACAACCCTTCTGTGTTCATTGTGGCACGAAGCAGAAGCAGATCGCTGTGTTCGCCGCCCTCTACCAATATGAGTTGGTTGGCAGCCTGAGCACGCTGGTTCTGTATGGCGGCCAATTCAATACCGTCGATCTCTCCGGTACGGAACCGGATTTCGGCTACACGTTCTGAGTTTTGGTAAAGACTGTCGGCCTGTTTCAGCAATTGTTTTTTTGCCTGTAGAATAACTCCATGATAAAACAACTGTTTTATGCTTGTTTCAACCTCCACTTGCCTGTTTTTTAGCTGGAGTTCGCTTTGGGTCACAGATGACCTGTTGTATTGGTGTTGGCTGGTGTACACACCCGGAAACTGGATCGCCTGGCTTACGGTCCATTTGGAGTCAGACTCAATACTATTAAAGTTGCCTTTTTCGTAGAGTACTTCAGTTTTGTCAATGTTGTACGATGTGGCTACCTCAGCTTTTCGTATCGCCACGTCTACTGCAGCGCTTCTGATGTGGAAGTTGGCTTTCCGGGCACTATCCAGTGCGCTTTGCAGCGAGATACCGGACGTTTGTGCAATACAGTTCGGCATAGTAAAGAGCATCAGTATAACAATGCTGGCTGCTGTTTTTATGGCTATTTTCTTTTTATGCGACGACATCACATATATGATCGGCAACAGAAAGAGCGTCAAAAAGGTGGAGATTATCAAACCTCCGATCACCACGGTTGCAAGGGGTTTTTGGACCTCGCCTCCTGCTCCGGTTGAAATTGCCATTGGAATGAAGCCAAGCGACGGTACCAGGGCCGTCATCAATATGGCTCTCAATTTTGATTTGGCAGCGTGTACCACGATCCGGACGTCGTCTGTCCAGCCTTCATGTCTCAGCCTGTTGCATTCTGAAATAAGCAGGATACCGTTAAGTACCGCTACCCCGAATAGCGCGATAAAACCTACTCCTGCAGAAATACTGAATGGCAAGTCCCTTATCCAAAGCGCCAGTATACCTCCGGTTGCGGATAGTGGAATTGCTGAGTAGATTATCAGACCTTGCTTCACGGAATTGAATGCGAAATAGAGCAACAGGAATATCAGTAATAGTGCTATTGGAACTACGATCGCCAGTCGGTCTTTAGCTGCTGTCATATTTTCGAAAGATCCTCCATACTTAATTCGGTACTCTTTTGGAATATGCAGTTGTTTGTTCACCTTTTGCTGCAGTTCTTCGACCGTAGACTGGACGTCTCTGCCACTGATATTGAATCCGACAATGATGCGTCGCTGCGTGTTCTCGCGTTGTATTTGGTTTACGTCATCTTTTTCTTCTACCGAGGCGATCATGGATAACGGAATTTGTCCGCCGTTTGCTGTCGGAATCAGTAAAGATTCTATGTCGGCTACATTCCGGCGTGCATCGCCGGCAAGCCGTACCACGAGGTCAAACTTTTTTTCCTGTTCATAAACCTGGCCTGCAACCTGTCCGGCAAATGCGATGTTCACCGTTTTGTTTACATCGTTTACGTTCAAACCATATTTGGCGATCGCAGATCTGTTGTATTTAATAATTACCTGGGGCATGCCTTTCACTTTTTCCTGATATATGTTGATCGCACCTTTTACCGTGCCTATTACAGCCGATAGTTGTTCGGCATACTTTGTAAGCGAGTCGAGATTTTCTCCAAAGATTTTGCAAACAACGTCCTGACGGGCTCCTGTCATCAGTTCATTGAATCTCATTTGGACGGGAAATTGGAATCCGACGGAAATACCGGGTATTTCCGACAGCGCGGTTGTCATCTTCTGGCTCAGCTCCGGAAACGTTTTCGCAGAGGTCCATTCGTGTTTGTCCTTAAGTATCACCATCATGTCTCCAGCTTCAAATGGCATGGGGTCGGTTGGTATTTCGGCACTTCCGATCTTGGTGACAACTTTGCGTACTTCCGGGAATTTTTTAAGCAGAATAGATGCAGCCTGATTGGTAACCTGTATGGTATTGCTAAGATTGCTTCCGGTGAGCAGTCTGGTTTCTACGGCAAAGTCTCCTTCTTCGATCTGGGGCATAAATTCACCACCAAGGGACATGAGAATAACCACTGATATCGAAAAAAGGACCAGTGTGCTTGCAATTATTGTTTTTGGAAACTTAAGTGCGCTCATTATCAACGGATGGTATTTTTGTTCCAGCCAATAGGTAAGCTTGTCTGCCAGCGATTTTGAGTGTTTTAGCTTTTTGTTCAGTCCCAGAGCAGCCATCATTGGTACATAGGTGATAGACAACAGGAAGGCGCCAAGTATGGCAAATCCAACCGTAAACGCCATGGGCTTGAACATTTTGCCCTCTATCCCCTGTAACGATAAAATGGGTAGATAAACAATAAGGATAATGATCTGGCTGAATACGGCCGACCGGATCATCAATGACGTGGAATGCCCCACTTCTTCATCCATTGCATCCTGTGTTACATTGGGCAGGCTTCTGAAATGTTTGGAGTGAGCGAACCTATGCAGTATAGCCTCCACTACAATGACCGAGCCATCTACGATGAGACCGAAGTCTATCGCGCCCAGAGACATAAGGTTGCCATCTACTTTAAAATAGTTCATCAGGATCACCGCAAACAACATGGACAATGGTATTACCGAGGATACGATCAGTCCGGCGCGAATGTTTCCCAAGAAGAAAACCAGCACAAAGATCACGATCAGGGCCCCTTCCAATAGGTTGGATTTCACGGTGCTGATCGCATTGTTTACCATTTTTGTGCGGTCCAGGAATGGCTCGATCACAACGCCTTCAGGCATCATTTTTTGAATCTCGCTGATGCGTATTTTTACTTTTGCCACCACATCAGACGAGTTTCCACCCTTTAGCATCATTACCACAGCACCGGCCACTTCTCTTTCTCCGTTGTAGGTCATTGCACCATACCGTATCGCAGATCCGATATGCACTTCCGCCACATCCCTTATCAAAATAGGTACACCGTCGGGGAGGACTTTAACCAATATCTGTCCTATCTCGTCCAGACTTTGTGTAAGACCCTCACTGCGGATGTATAACACAGACGGTCCGCGTTCTATGTATGCTCCACCGGTATTTTCGTTGTTTTTCTGCAAGGCTGTGAACAAGTCGCTCACAGAGAGCCCATATGTTTTGAGCTGGTCAGTCCGAACAGCGATCTCATATTGTTTCAGTTTGCCGCCGAAACTGGCTACTTCTGCCACTCCCGGAGTCCCGAGCAGATTCCTGCGTACGATCCAGTCCTGGATGGTGCGCAAGTCCATGACACTGTATTTGTTTTCATATCCCTTGATGGGTTTCACGACATATTGAAAGATCTCGCCCAAACCGGTAGTAACGGGTGCCAATTCGGGTACACCTATACCGGCAGGCAGATCCCGGATCAGCGATTGGAGCTTTTCGTTTACTTGTTGGCGGGCCCAGTAAATGTCTGTTTCGTCTGTAAAAACAATGGTGACCAACGACAGGCCGAATCTCGAAAAACTTCGTACCTGTTTAATCCCGGGGATCCCGGCACACGCCTGTTCGATAGGAAAACTGATAACACGTTCCACATCTGGGGCGCCAAGTGCCGGCGTAACAGTAATTACCTGCACCTGATTGTCAGTAATGTCTGGGACGGCATCTATTGGCAGGTATCTGAGTTGGTAAATTCCGGAAACCAGCAGGAAGGCTACAGCCAAGCCAATGATCAGCTTATTCCGGATGGAATATCGGATGATTTTTTCTAACACAATAAGAGATTGAAATGATGAGAATGCGAGCTACGTTAATAAAAACGCGTCGTATAATTCAGGGGCAAATGCTAGTGTTTCAACACTGCGGAGGGCGTAGTAATCCCATATCTGTCCAGGATGGCAGGGAGTTCTCCGTATGATATGCGAAATGTCGGAGGGTATAAAAAACAGTACTATTTGTACTGTTGAACAAACAATAATTTGGGAGTACAGAAATTGACTGTATGTCCGGATTGAAGTTTTTAAAATGCAAT
>CAIYJV010000161.1 GCA_903926605.1 uncultured Bacteroidota bacterium | reverse complement strand
TCTATTTACAACATTAGCACCATTGAAATAGCCCATTGTTCCTCCTGTTCCCGATACAAAATAATCGTTGTAATCCATCGTTAGCCTTGTGGAAGAGCTGTAATTCAGATACGCGGCGTAATGAAGGTTACTTCCCCCTGAGGTGGAGCGATTATTTGCAAAAATATTGTTTTTGAAAATTCGGGTGTTCGTACTTAAATTACTGAATAAGGCATAAGATGGATTCGTACCCGAAGCTGGTGCCCCTTCAATATCAACGGTATTAAAATATAGCGTGTTATCGTTTGATGCTAAACCCGATTCGTAGATCCCGCAGATATTGGTTAGCGTATTTCCACCCAGTGAGATAATATTGTTAGAGTAAGTTGCAGTTCCAGCTCCAATTTTAATTCCATAAACTGCCGCTGTAGATCCACTTCCTGATGCTGTTAAACGGTTAATGAAATTCTGTGACACAGTACTTGTGGTTGCTAAGTCGCTGCAGTACAAGCCTGCAAGAGTTCCGGAACTGTTGGTGGTTGCGTTGTTTATATTGGCTGCCGTATTACCCGAAATAGAACTGGTGGCAGAGGTAGAAGTTCCGTTTGTATAAATGCCATAAACTTCCTGTACATTGGAAGAAGAAGCCGAGCTCGCATTAATACTGCTTGATGTAGTGTTACTGCCAATTGTGTTATTGCTGATTATAGCCGATCCCGTTCCGGATTTATATATCCCCAAAATCGACGTTGCATCGGTAGCATTGCCTGAGATTGTTGTGATCGCTCCTATTGTATTGCCAGAACAAGTTCCTTTTGCAAAATTTATTCCAACAAATCTTCCATCTGTGGCTCCATTACTAAGGGTAATCGACCCGGTGCCTGTGGCTGCCCCAATAATATTTGCAGTAGTAGTTCCAATATTAACATCCGTCCCTTCTGAAACAATTATTCCGTACCAGGAAGCATTTGAAGCATTGCTCCAACTGAAATTAGAAATGGTGTTGCCCTGGATATTGCTTGCAGTACCGGTTGCGGTGGTTAACGAAATAGCTTTAAATACGTTATCAAAGGCATTCGTTTTTGTCCAGGTCCCTCCACATTGTGCTGAAGAACCTCCGATGTAGTTATTGGAGATTGTAAAATTATTCCCGTTGCCATTGGCAATATCTATTTGTATCGCACTTTTTACAGCAACACCGGTAGGGACAAACGAAGTAGTTTCATAAAAACTGTTTCCAGTGATTGTAAAAGCACTATTGTAATCGATGATCTTTATGCCCTGAGAAGCACTTAACGGATTGAGAAAATCGTAAATATTATTATTTGTAATTTGATTACTGCTATTTTCTTTCGAAGCAGCACCCTCGGCATATATCGCGTTTAAAGGCCTGGGACTGGTTGATAAATTCGTAATATTATTATTGTCAATGATATTACTATTGTTCCCATTTGTCAAACCGATACTGAAAAATAGTATTCCTGAACTTGATGAACTTGTTCCTTGAATGGTGCAATATTTTACGGTGTTGGAGGAAGCATCGTTAGTAAAACGTATGGTAGCTTTGGCTAACGAATTGGTATTTTGAATGGTCAGACTCTTTGTGGTCCCTGTTTTATTTACACGCCCATCAATAGTTACATTGGTCGCACCGCTTAGATCAAGCAGCGCGTTAACATTCGATCCGGTTATAGTTAGGGCATCGACTGTGGGGTAAATGGTTATGGAAGTGTAACTTGCAGGAGATGAGTTAGCATTGATGGTAATAGTGCCAGCTCCCTCTGCTAAACTGGCATTGATTTTAATGTTTATTACCCCGGTGTGAATACCTCCTGTATTAATTGCGGTGATTGCTGCAGCTAAACTATTATAAGTTTTTGACAGAAAAGTTCCTCCTGTAGCCGTTACACTTACATTGGTAGGAAGAAGAGCAAATACTACACCAGTGAACGACATTTGTATCAGTACGAACACCAAAAAGGTTCGGATTGCAACTGTATTTAAGAGGAACTTCACTATTTTAAAAGGTAGCTTCATATCCGACAATGTTTGTAATATAGTTAGTTTAATAAAAAATGGCATTTGTTATTTGACCGAATAAATCGGTTACGGCGGAATCGTTTTATTCCTGAGAATATTGATTCTAGCATTTGTATCAGGCTAAGTATTCAACCCTGAACTGCAATACGCGCGCTGAGCCATAAGATTCAGCGTTTTGAAGGCATAAAGCATAACCAACAGGCACAGTTTTAATGCACGTGTGATACAAAAACAGATAGAACTACCAATAATTTGCAGGCGTTTTACCATGCAAATCAATCTTTTTAAGCTAGTTGTTCAATTTGTTAATTCTTTACTCTTACCTATGCACGCTAGATAAAAAATTTACAACATCGCACAAATATAATTATAATACAATGTTATTTATAGTAAAGTAAAATAAAAGCGACCTATTGTAAAATAATATTTTTCAATAAGTTAATTCCTTTCAGGATCGTATTGTTCTGGAATGGTAAGTAGTTTATTGATTTAAAAACAGAAATCTATCAAACGGATTAGATACCTTTTCCGTATTTTTGCCTCAAATAGATTTAATAACCATACTATGATAAAAATAATTTCAGCGTTTTCTGTCAGCTTGATCCTTCTGGCATCCTGCACAGCACCTGCTCCTAAAAAAGCTGAGCAGCCCGATCGCCTTACCGACTTTGTCGATCCTTTCATCGGCACAGGCGACCATGGCCATACCTATCCAGGAGCCGCATATCCTTTCGGACAGATTCAGCTGAGCCCTGATAATGGTACACAGGGATGGGACTGGTGTTCAGGATATCATTATTCGGATAGCATCGTAGCAGGATTTAGCCACCTCCATTTAAGTGGGACAGGGATTGGCGATCTTGCCGATATCTCTTTCCTTCCGATAGCCTCAGAAGTTACCTTTAAGGATGGGGAGAAGAATGAAGCATTTGTCACCAGGTACGCCGGAAAATACAACCACAAAGATGAGGTTGCAAAGGCCGGTTATTATAGTGTTGTTATGAAAAACAATGGTATAAAAGCTGAATTTACGGTTGCCGAAAGAGCCGGATTGCATCGCTATACCTTCCCGGAAGGCGGCACCAGTAACCTACTGATCAACCTGGGCTTTGCAATCAACTGGGATAAACCATATCAGACCTCACTAAAAGTTGTCGACAGTACTTTAGTTACCGGTATTCGTCTTTCCCACGGCTGGGCGGCCGATCAGCATGTTTATTTTGCAGTGCGCTTTTCATCGCCAATCTCAAAATCTGAAATTACCACAGTTGGTGGTGAAGCGCGAACGGTCGGATTGTTGAAATTCAGTCAGAAAAAGGTATTGGCCAAGGTAGGTGTTTCATCGGTTAGTATTGAGAATGCTCTGGCAAACCTGGATGGATCGCTGCAGGGCTGGGACTTTGAAGCGACTCAGAAGGCTGCCTCCGATGCGTGGGAAAGGGAGCTTTCCAAAATCAGGATTCAATCCAACGATCTGACTCAGAAGAGAATATTTTACACTTCACTCTACCATACCATGGTGGCACCCGCTTTATTCTCCGATTCCAACGGCGAGTTTAAAGGGATCAAGGGAGACGTTCAAAAGGCAGTTGGATACAACCGTTACACTGTTTTCTCAATCTGGGATACTTACCGGGCTTTACATCCGTTATTCACGTTGACCCAACAGGCAAGGGTGAACGATATGGTAAAGACTATGCTCGATCAATACAAACAAACAGGCATTCTTCCGGTGTGGGAACTTGAAGGAAATGAGACGTTTTGTATGGTTGGAAATCATTCGATTGCAGTAATTGCCGAGGCACTGTTAAAGGGAATCGGCGATTTTGATCATGAGCTCGCCTTTGAAGCGATGAAAGCCACCTCGATGAACGACCGTGACGGAATGGGCCTTTACGATAAACTGGGATATATGCCCGCCGATAAGGTGTCACAATCGGTTGCGAAATCACTGGAGGTGGCTATTGATGACTGGTGTGTCGCTGCGGTAGCTCAAAAACTGGGTAAGACAGCAGACGCTGCCTATTTCACCAAACGTTCCGAAAGTTACAGAGCTTATTATGACAAAGGGACCCGGTTTATGCGCGGAAAACTGAGCAACGGACAGTGGACCACTCCATTTGATCCTTCTGCATCAAACCACGAGGGGAGTGATTACACCGAAGGAAATGGCTGGCAGTATTTATGGCTCGTTCCTCAGAATGTGCCGGGTTTAATTGAACTTCTTGGTGGAAAGGACGCTTTTGCCGACAAACTGGATTCATTGTTTGTTGTTAAGGAAGGTGTCAAGGGAAAGAATGCC
>CAIYJV010000160.1 GCA_903926605.1 uncultured Bacteroidota bacterium | reverse complement strand
TTACAAGTGTTAAGGTGGAATGCGTGAGATAAATGGGTATTGTAATGCCGACACCGACCGGATCCATAATATTCGAAACATTTATTGTTATACCCGTCCGCTGATAAGTAATGAGAGCCGTTGACAAAGCTGAACTTAGTAACGTTTTGAATGTGAAGGACCTTTTTAAAACGCATACAGAAGGTGGTGTCACAATGCAACTGGAATCATACTGGACGCTCAAAATTCTTTCAGTATCCGCCATCGTGGAATCTCCTGCTACAAGAAGTCCCGAGTCGCCCCAGACTGCGAAGCCTGCCTGTTGATCGTTCAGGATTGCACTTGAATTCCCATTTAAGCAATCAAAAAAAACATTTAGTCTTATCTGATATTCCCCAAAAACATTCCCTCCAATTACAGTATCTCCCAAATATCTATAACTCATCTCCGCACCCACTAAATGAGATCCGAACGCACGCTGCATTTTCAAACTCAACAACAAGACAAAAATAAAGAAAATTTTAAATGCTTTATAGGTCACAACTGATAAATTTACATCAAAACAACAAAAAATATTTGAAAACAACAAACACTAGGTCTACCTGAAATTCCGCCCGCCGTGAAATATATCTTGCTGCACGGCCGTCACCCTGGAATCTTTCTGCTGCCACGACACCAGATCGCCTTCCTGCTCATCTGCCCGCGACAAGGTTTGCACAGGTGGGTCTTCCACCGCCGACATCTGCCTCAGCATAGACGACAAGTCGTAGCAGGCACTCACGATCACATGGGTCACCTCGCCTTCCCGCTGCAGCTTACCCTCCACCATCAGCAGCCGCGACCGCAATATCTCCTTCCGGTATTTTTCAAACAGCTTTTTAAACACCACCAGATTGGCCACCCCTGTCTCGTCTTCCAGGGTAATAAAACATATTCCGCTCGCCGTGCCCGGCCTTTGCCGCACCAGGACCAGCCCCGCTACCTTGACCAATGTACCATCATTGAAGTTATTCAGCTCTACCGCCGCCAGCACCCGGAGCATAAAGAGTTTGTCCCGTACAAAGCCCACCGGGTGCGCCTTGATAGACAAGGACGTAGCCGCATAATCGTGCACCACATGCTCTGCCTGTGTCATCAGGGGCAACTTCACCTCTTTTTCCGAAGCCCCTTCGGCCGACTGACCTTCAAACATACCCGTAGGCCTGTCCCCAAGCGCAGACACCTCCCACAACGCCTGCCGCCGATCTAAACCCACAGACCTGAACGCATCGGCATCTGCAAGCCGCTCCAGCGCAGCCATGGTTATGCCCGCGCCCCGCAGCGAAGGAATATCCCTATACCCGCTCCCTCTGGCCGATACCAGCACCTTTATATCCTCCTCCCTCAACCCTGACACCTGCCGGAAACCAAGACGCATGGCCCAAAACCTGCCCTGCTTTTCTTCCAGCACATTATCCCACTGAGAAAAATTGATATCCACAGGCCGCATCTGCACCCCATGTTTTCTGGCATCTATCACGATCTGCGCAGGCTGATAAAAGCCCATAGGCATACTATTCAGCAATGCGCAGGCAAATACGTCGGGATAATAGCACTTGAGCCAGGAAGACACATAGACCAGCAATGCAAAACTAGCCGCATGACTTTCGGGGAAGCCATAACTGCCAAAACCCTCCAGCTGCTTGAACACCCTGCGTGCGAAATCTTCTTTATATCCGCGGGCCGTCATGCCATCCACCATCTTCTTCTCAAACTGCGTCACCAACCCCTTTGCTTTAAAAGTGGCCATACTGCGCCGCAACTGGTCTGCCTCGGCCGGTGTAAAACCCGCTGCTACAATAGCGATCTCCATTGCCTGCTCCTGAAACAGCGGCACACCCAGCGTACGGCCCAATATATCTTCCAGCTCCTTAGACGGATACTCCACCGGCTCCTCACCCATACGCCGGCGCAGATAGGGATGCACCATATCGCCCTGTATGGGGCCGGGCCGAACAATGGCCACCTCTATCACCAGATCGTAAAAACTACGGGGCTGCAGCCGGGGTAGCATGGACATCTGCGCCCTGCTCTCTATCTGGAATACGCCCACCGTATCTGCATGGCAAACCATATCGTACACCGCAGGGTCGTCTTGCGGAATATTGGCCAGTGTCAGGTCCAGTCCGTAATGGGTCCCGGCAAGGTCAAAAGCTTTGCGTATGCAGGTGAGCATACCCAGAGCCAGCACGTCTACCTTCAGAAAACCCAGTGCTTCAATATCGTCCTTGTTCCATTCTATACAGGTCCGGTTTTCCATACGTGCATTCAATACGGGACACAGATCGGACAATTTGCCCCTCGTGATCACGAAACCGCCCGTATGCTGCCCCAACTGCCGGGGGAAACCTACATATTCCTGCGTCAGTGTCAGCACCTTCATCAGGTGCGCGTCGCTTGCATCAAAGCCGTCTTCCGTTACCCGCTTCCCTTCAAACCACTCGCTGGTAAACTCCCACGATGACTTGGAAAGCCGGTTGATCACGTCCACAGACAGCCCCATGGCCTTACCCACATCCCGCACCGCCCCTTTAAAGTGCAACTGGGTAACGGTGGCTACGATAGCCGCACGGTCGCGTCCGTACTTAGCATAGATATATTGTATCACCTCCTCCCGTCTTTCGTGTTCAAAGTCCACATCTATATCCGGCGGCTCATCGCGCGCGTCGGACATAAACCGGGCGAACAGCAACCTGAATTTGGATGGGTCTACCGATGTAATACCCAAACAATAGCAAACCACCGAATTGGCCGCCGACCCCCGCCCCTGACACAGGATCTTGCGGCTCCGGGCAAACCGCACAAAGTCATAAACCGTGAGAAAATATGCCGCATAGTTTTTACGCTCTATAAATTCCAGTTCATAGGCTATGCTATCCTTTATGCCCTGCGGGATATCCTGCCCGAAGTGCGCTCGTGCGCCTTCCCAAGTCAGGTGTATCAATTCTTCCTGCGGCGTGCGCCCGTCCGATGTGATCTCCTCGGGATACACATATTGCAGACTATCCAGCGAAAACCGGCATGCATCGGCTATCTCCTGCGTACAGCTTATCGCCTCCGGATACTGCCTGAAAAGGCGATACATCTCCTGTACGGGTTTCAGGTATCTTTCGGCATTCTGGTATAGCCTGAAACCTGCGTTATAAATAGTGCATTTCTCCCGTATGCAGGTCAGTATATCCTGTAGTTCCCGTCGTTCCCGGTTATGATAATGCACATCATTGGTCGCCACCAGAGGTATTCCGAACCGGCCCGATAGCTGCGCAAGCCTGAAAAACTTCTTACTGTCATAAGCCTGATAAGACCGGATCGCGGCCAGGTACAATTCACTGCCCAGGTACTGTTTATATTCTTCCAGCGCGTGCAGAAAATCAGGCTCAAACTCCAGTTCCGGGTTCAGGCTATCCGGTGGCACCGCGATAAATTTAATTCCGGCTGCATACCGGTACACATCTGCCTTGTACAAATGACAATCACCTTTCTCCGCCCGCATATTACCTTCAGAAAGCAGTGCAGAAAGACCTGCGTAGGCCTCTTTTGTAGTGGGATATGCCAGAAGTGGCGGGCCATCCAGCAGTTCCAGCCTGCAACCCGGTATCAGGCGTATACCGTGTGTCTTCGCGGCCTTGTGCGCCCGTACTATACCCGCCAGACTGTTATAATCGGTAACGGCTATTTCTGTATAGCCCAATGCAGCTGCCTGCTCCACCATCTCCTCGGGATGCGAGCCGCCTCTTAAAAAACTAAAATTGGTAGTCACCTGTAATTCCGTATAGCTCATTGCTTCAAACTTTTTTACGCAAAAAATCCATGTATAAACCATTGTGGTTCCCCACTGCCATAATGCCCCTCTCTGAACAGCCAATACCGCGCGCCCTGCTCATCTTCTACCCGGTAGTAGTCGCGCTGCAACCCCATCTGCAGCCACCACTCCTGCTCTATCCGCTCCGGGCCGTCGGCCTTCTTCACCTGGTGCAGCCTGCCCTTGTAGTGAAACTGCATGGGCGGATAGTCTGGTATGGGCACGGTAACCTGTATCAGCTCGGGGCATGGCAGCAAATGCAGCGGACGTGGCAGATCACTGCGCCACTCCGTAGCCGGCTTTTCCTGCAACGAGACCGCCGCCCTTACCGAGCGCTCAGGCCAGTAATGCTCGTCTGCCAGATACCGGTGAATACAGGCCATGCCTACCCTGCCCCCAAGCCTGTCCAGCAACTCTGCTATTACGGCCTCGTTGCTGTCGCATACAGCCCACAAGGCGTCCTGGGCTACGGGCATATCTTCTACCACCGGGGCCTCCAGCAGAAACAGCTCTATACCCAGGTTGGGCCTTATAGTCTGTATCTTAAGCTCAAACAACTTAAACAAATGCCCCACGCTACGCGATGCCCGGCTGGTACCTATATCTATCTGTTGCAGTTCGCCATCTACCCGGTAGCATTTCAGCACACAGGCCCGCAGCCCTTTCCCTTCTGTCTCCAGCCGCATACAGAGGCGCTCCAGCAGCTGTTTCAGGGCTATCTCAATACCGGGTGCGGTACGAATGGGCTCCATGCACGGTAATCGCTCCTGATAAGCCTCTACGGGCCGTACAGACTGTATCTCCTCTGCCTCCTGGCCCAAAGCCTGATCCAGCCGGGAGAGCAACCCCTGCCCAAACCGCCGGCGCAAGGCCGCACGGGGCATATTCATAAAACTGCGTATCTGGTATAGTCCCAGTTTCGTGAGCCGATCCAGTATGGCCTGATCCAGCCGCAGGGCTGCTGGTGGCAAGGGCAACAGGGCTTCTGCCTGTCCCCCCGAATCTATAATGGGTGATATCTTGCCAAAACGAGAGACGGCCCATGCCGCCCCTATCGTACCGGCCATGGCCGCCCTTACATCATACCCATACCCCCTGAGCCGGGCAATAATATCTTTAAGATACGCTCGTTCCCCACCCCACAAATGCGGACATCCGCTCGCATCCAGTATCAACCCATCGGGAAGGTCTACCGCGGCTATGGGGGTATAACGCAGGCACCACTCTGCCAGAGCCGTCAACAGCTTTTCTTCCATACCCGGCTCCTCGTCAAGCACCTGCAACGTTGGCAGGATGGCCCGGCAATCTGCCACCACCATTCCTGCGCATATACCCCTGGCATTGGCAGGTGCGCTGGCAGCCTTTACCATCATGCGCCCACGCTCCGACGCAGCCAGCACAAACGGCACATCCCCGAGGTCGGGGCGGCGGCGAATCATCCTGTCTGTCGTAAGATGACGAAACCATATGGCTACAAATCGCTTAGACATAGCTAGCCCGCCTTTCGTGTTTCAAATTCAGAAATAGCAAATGATCGTCTGCTGATGTGCCGGAAACTGCCCGCCGACCACTCCAGCTCCCAACTGCCGGGCTTGCCATTCCGCACCTTGACCAGTTGCACCTGCCAGCGGGGGTAGCCCACCCCCGGCATACCGGCCTCCAGCACACTTGCCACCGGCCTCACCTCCCATCGGGTCACACAGGCCACGGTATTCCTGCTTTTAGGGCTGTACCGGTGTATAAAACCCGTAACCTTGCTCTTTTCCACCGCCAGCTGCAATCGTCGCGACTCGGTAAAACTCAGCTCGCTCAGTTCGCCCACTACGGCCGTCAGTGCATCGCATTGCAACGACTCTTCCACGGCCCACAATATGTCTTTCTGCCTGTTCAGGTCTACAAAAAATATCCTGTCCGGTTCTATGCCAAATACCTTGAGCGCGGGCGGGAACACGGTGCGCCGGGCGCTGATCCACATACACGCCCCCCGCTGCCCCATGAGGCTGCCCAGTATGCCCGCAATAAACCCATTGGTGGCCACCGCGTCTTCTGCCGCAAAACTCAGCAACTCATGTACCGCCCCCGTAGGAAATACTCTATCCGGAAAGGACGCCTCCAGTGGCCCCAGTCCTGTACGCAGGCGATCGCTGCCCGCAGCCCTTTTATGGCCCTGCAGACTCAGTACTTCGCCTTGCAGTTGCCGGATCATACTTATTTTTTCCGAGTGTTGGTTCATGAGGAAAAGTTTGTAATTTTGTTGCTAATAGAAACAAAAGCTTGTTTCCAATAATAACAACACAAAATGACAAACACAAAAATTTTTTTCCACAGCAACATCAGATATCTCAGGGAAAGGAAAAGAATGAGTCAGGAAGAATTATCCCTTCAGCTAAACCTGTCAAGGAATAAACTACAGGCCCTCGAGTCGGGAAAAACCATTAACCCATCTGCCGCAGACATGGTTGGTTTTTCTGAATATTTCAAAGTAAGCATCGACAGTCTGCTGAAAGTAGACCTGACCAAACTGGGCGAATTGAAACTTAAAGAGCTACTGGCCGGCAATGATGTCTACATGACGGGTAGCAAGATCAGGGTACTATCTATAACAGTGGACAAAAACAATAAGGAAAACACAGAATACGTACCGGTAAAAGCCAAGGCAGGCTACAGAACGGGCTACAACGATCCGGAATTTATAGCGTCCCTGCCCAAATTCAGTTTGCCTAACCTGCCCAGATCGGGCACCTTCCGCATGTTCCCCACATCCGGAGACTCTATGCTGCCCATACCCGAAAACAGCGATGTCATAGCGCAATATGTACAAGACTGGAAAAGCCTGAAACCAGACACGCCATGCATCGTTATCCTGAAGGGAGATCAGGATTTTGTGTTTAAAATGGTCACCGTTCTCAGCGATACCGAGGTCTTGCTCAAATCATTAAACCCAAACTACGCTCCCTATACCGTAGCCGGAGGAGACATTCTGGAAGTATGGAAGTATTATAAACACCAGACCGGCACGCTACCTCAAGCCGAAACCGGCCTGCAGGAACTGAAAACACTGATCATGGGTCTGAGTGCCCGGCTGCCGACCATACAACAATGATCATTTGCCACACAATAGCTTTCGGCAATCGAGGCTTGCCCGGCGCAAGCACTATTTTTTCATCGGGTCAACTGCCAACATACGAACATCGCGGGTAACTTCTGTATTCGGACCATCCACTTTCCTACCCTTCTTATCCAGCAATTGCAACATTATCCTACAATTACCCGAAAGATTATTAATGAACTTTGGCTCCCATTTGCTCAACGTATCCACCGCCGGATCAGACATGGGACGCATAATCACCGACTTCACCTTATACCCGTCTGCGGCAAGATTGCAATTCCACACATAATAGTCCAGCAGCACATTCACGGTGTCTGCACCTAAATAATCGCCCTTGGGCCTGCTGTAAAATATCATGGGCGTTTTAGGATCTTTCAGTTTCTTCAGTTTCCCGGACTTATCTATTTTAAAATGATACACAATGGCCGCATCCTTGCTCTTCAACGATTCGTGATAGGAACGCGACAGGAAGGCCATTAAATAATGTTCGGTACCGTTAGCGAGCACCACATCATTTTTCGACTCATACAACGCCTTGTAGGGCTGATTGTCTAGTATAAAATGAATATGCTGACCCTTATCGGAGTTATTGCACAACTTATTGTCCTTATCACTGGTTTGCGACTTAAGCTCGTAGTTTTTCAGTGCAAATTCGAACGATACCCTGGCCGAATCCTTGCCCACAGCCACCGCGGTCACATTCTTCATGCTTATCGCCGCCCCCGGAAATTCAGGAGAAGATGGTTTTACGGCAGTCAGCTTTACCGGGCTCATTGGCTTTGGTGCCTCGGGATGCGGATTTACTTTTTTAAAGGCTGCAATACTCAAACAACAGGCTCCGGCTGCTATAGCCAGCGAAATCTTCTTGTACATAACATCTGTATTAATGCACAAATTTAAGAAGTATGAACCGGGAATTGAACCATACCCACACACTTTCTTTCAATACACCCATTGGCAGCCCATCTCACATTGGCTCCGGAAACAACTATATCTTTTTCGGCTTAACTGAAAAAACATTTTACTTTTACAGCCTAAAATTGTGTTATGTATAAGAAAATATTTACCGGGATTGTGGCTGTGGGCTGTTTATCGTCCTGCTGCCACCAGGGTATGCGCCAGGAAAGCAAACAAGATATTCTGGTCGCAAATCTGGATTCAACCGTAAAACCTATCGACGACTTTTTCGACTATGCCAATGGCGGCTGGATGAAAAAAACCACTATCCCTTCGGACGAGGCCCGCTGGGGTATCGGGAATCTGGTACAGAAAGAACTGTACCAAAAGCTGCGCAGCATAAATGAAGATGCCCTGAAGAAAGGAGACAAGACCGGCACAAGCCAGCAGATAGGCGACTTCTGGTACAGCGCAATGGATACCGCTGCTATAGAAAAAGCAGGTATTGAACCCCTGGCTGGCGAAATGAAGATGATAGCCGACATGAAGAATATCAAGGACGTTATGACACAGGCTGCGCACATGCACACCTATGGCGTAGGCGTATTCTTCGACGAGGGCGTTGCTCAGGATCTTAAAGCCAGCAATGTGGAGGCCTATTACCTGAGTCAGGGTGGTCTGGGTATGCCTATACGCAATTATTATTTCGACAACGACGCCCGCACCGTAAAGGTTCGCGCTGCCTACCCGAACTATATTGCAGCTATGTTCATGCTCATGGGCGCAGATTCAACGACCGCGAAAAAGAAAGCCGCAGGCATCGTGAAGTTTGAGACTTCTCTGGCTGAAAAGCATAAGAAACTGGAAGAACTGCGCGATCCGGAGTCGAACTACCACAAGATGGCGATCTCCCAATTGTCTGTTATGACCCCACACATGGACCTGAAAACAGTGATGGACCAGATAGGTGTGAAGCATGTGGACAGTGTGATCGTAGGACAACCGGAATATTATAAGCACCTCGACCAGGTGCTGAGTGCTACCGACATCCAGGTTCTTAAAGATTATATGACGTTTCATCTGGTACGGTCTTTCGCAGGCTATCTGAGTAAGGCATATACCGAAACCAATTTTGATTTCTACGGTCGCACCCTGAGCGGTGCACAGGAGCAACATCCCCGCTGGCGCAGGGCACTTGACGCCGAAGAAGGCGCCATTGGCGACGCACTGGGACAGCTTTTCGTAAAAGAATATTTTAAACCGGAAGCCAAAAAACGCTATGAATCCATAGTGGAAAATGTGCGCAATGCCTATAAAGCCCGTATGGAAAAACTGGACTGGATGACGGACAGTACCAAACAGAAAGCCATACACAAACTGATGTCTATCCGCAAAAAAGTGGGTTACCCCGACAAATGGAAGGATTTCTCTTCACTGAAAATAGACCGCGGCCCGTACGCGCTCAATATGATGCGGTCGAATGCATGGTGGAACAACTACCAGCTTAATAAGTTGGGCAAACCCGTAGACCGCGAAGAATGGGATATGACCCCTCAGACCTACAACGCATACTACAACCCGTCTAACAACGAGATCGTACTGCCTGCTGCACAAATGGCGGTGCCCGGCTATAAAGACGAGGAGCTGGACGATGCACTGGTTTATGGCTATACGGCTGCATCTACCATAGGCCACGAAATTACCCACGGCTTCGACGACGAGGGCCGCCAGTACGACGAACATGGCAACCTGAAGGGTTGGTGGTCACCTGCAGATTCTGTACAATTTGTAAAACGCGCACAGCTGCTGGTAAACCAGTTTAATAAAATGGTACCAATAGATACCATCCACATCAACGGCAAAGCAACACTGGGTGAAAACCTGGCCGACCTGGGCGGTATACTTATTGGCCTCGACGCTTTCAAACAGACGGAAGTGTACAAAAAAGGAGACAAAATTCACGGACAAACTCCGCTACAGCGCTTCTTCCTCGGTTACACACTCGGCTGGTTACTCCAGACCCGCCCCGAACGTCTGGCCAATCAACTTAAGACAGACGTACATGCACCTGCCAAGAATCGCGTGAACGGACCATTCCCCAACGTACCTGAATTCTATGAAGCATGGGGCATTAAAAACGGCGACAAGATGTACCTCGCAGATAGCTTGCGCGTACACCTTTGGTAAGCAATAAACTTTAATAACCATTAAGGACGGGCCGGGTGCCCGTCCTTTTTTTTGTTAACTTTGATTGAGTAGCCACCTCATTTCAATTCTTAACGCCTTCTGCATGGTCCGAAAAAGCTACGGAACAAAAAGCCTGACAGTGGTTCTCTGTTGCTATGTGATCGAGATTCTACTGATAACGGGAATACTGTTCAAGTCTGCCATGAGGCTGCAACATTCCCGAAAAACCGGCATGGCACTGTTCCTTTCGCCCAATTCTATTTTGATACAGGCAATGCTGGTAACCCTATTTTTTTTGGTGTACCGCATTTTAAGTTACTCCAGAGATCGGTACGTGAGGGTTACCTTAAGGAATGGATTCATTCGTTTTCACCGGGCCAATCCGTTTACACCTTCTTTAGATTTGCCGCTGCGGGATATTCAAAAAATCCATTTCCGCGCCGAACGTCGGAACTATGCGTTCCTTATTTGCACGCAGGATTCCGACACCCTGTTTCCATTGGGCATGAGCGGTGTCACCATGCGCAACCTGGTGGACGATCTGCGGGCCACTGATATCCCAATAAGTATATCCGGGAAATTTGCCAACTTCTACATTCAGGACCGGAAGATCTTTAACCGAAGAGCATTGATCACTTTAAGCATTCTCGGTTTCGTGCTGCTGTATGTGGCATTCCTGCTATTGCATACTTTGTGGAAACACAGGCAGTAATCGGATTTGCTATTACGATTTCAGTATCGAACGGACATTTGGATAAAATACGTGGTTCATTATCTTTGTGTACATGAAGAACTTAATGACCCTGTTCTTTCTGTCATTTGTGTTTACCACAGTTTTCGCTCAAAATGACAAAAAGCTAAAAAGCGAGACCCCGGCGGTTCTTAGTTATTGCGAGCAAATGCCCTACCCTGGCTATGATTTGGCAAAATATCTCTCAGATAGTTTACGGTACCCGGAAAGTGCAATTCAACAAAATACAGAAGGGCGTGTAGTTGTAAAATTCATAGTGAAAGAAGACGGAAGTATTGGTAATTGCACAGCGGTTAAAGGCATTGGCAGCGGTTGCGACGAGGAAGCCAAAAGAGTGATAAATGCAATGCCTCCTTGGAGCCCCGGTAAACAAAACGGGATACCGGTAAAAGTCTGGTTTACACTTCCAGTGTCTTTTAAACTTGAAGAACATGGAGAAATACTCGACTCAGCAGATGTGATGCCTGAACCGGAATATAACTTCAACGAATACCTTGCAAAAACTTTAAAAATGCCAACCGAGGCAATTGAACATAAATTGGCAGGAAAGGTGGTAATAGGTTTTGTAGTCAATGAAGATGGTTCTATTGATGAATGCCATATTAAACGGGGCGTCTGCGGAGCGTTGAATGCCGAAGCCATGCGGCATATAAAAAACATGCCGTCTTGGAAGCCTGGAAAAGTCAACGACAAACCTGTAAGGACCCGATTTGTAGTAGCGATTAATTTTGCCGTTGACGGTTGGGGCATTGCAGACGATATGATTAACCGTTTCCAAACGGGTGGCCCAAATTTTTCTTTAAGCAAGTCAGAATCGGGGCAACTTATGTTCCACAACTTTAATAACAAGAACAAAAAATACACCAAACCAGATTATTACATCTTTTCATCAAATTTCGACCCTCCCGATTCCATGCCGTACGCGGGCTACGACTATCTGAGTTTCCTGCAAGACCATATCCAATTCCCTCAAAAAGCTAAAGAAAAAAACATACAGGGAGACGTTATTGTTGAAGCGACTGTCAATAAGGACGGCTCCATTCAGGATTGTATGGTAATAAAATCCTTGGGATACGGTTGTAATGAAGAGGCATTGCGAGCGGTGAAAATGTTACCAAAATGGAACCCCGGCAAATATACTGGCGACACGATCGCAACCGCAGTGCAAATTGTAGTGCCATTTTACTTCGAATATTCAACGAAAGCAGAAGCAGAATCAAAAAGAGTTTTTAGTACCCCTGATCAATTACCGAAGTGTGGCTACGACATAGAGAAATACTTAGTAAAACATTTAAAATATCCTGAAACAGCCAAAAACAAAGGTGTACAGGGTGTGGTAGGCGTCGACTTCGTGGTGAACGAAACTGGCGAAGCAGACCGTGTGGTTGTCACAAGGAGCGTAGGAAGTGGCTGCGACGAAGAATCGATAAAAGTGGTAAAAAATATGCCAAAATGGATACCTGCCAAATTAAACGGCAAACCAGTAAAATCCAGTTTCCACCTCGATGTATATTGCTACCGTCTTTAACAAAGATTTGGGTTGAACTCAGTGAATACGGATAGCCGACAAATGATTATTTCAAGCGCTCAATTCATGAATGAAGTGCGCGAAACATCTGTTGGAATTTATAGATAGGCACAACCAAAATTGGCTACCCAAATTAGAAAATCCTTTTCACCACCCTCAAATTGTGTGTCCGCTTTTTCTTTGCAATGCTGATAATACCACCCTGATCTATGCGGTCTATGGCTACCCCACCCGCTGAGTCGGAGGCATGTATAATGGTCTGATTATCGAGTAGCATGCCGACGTGAATGATCTTACCTTCTTTATCATCAAAAAATGCAAGGTCGCCCGTTTGGGCTGCCTGCAAAAAGTCTACCAGTTTTCCCTGTGTGGCCTGTTGCGATGCATCGCGCTTTAGTTTTACATTGTTCAGTTTATATACCATCTGCGTAAAACCGGAACAATCTATGCCCGCCCTGCTTCTGCCACCCCACTGGTAAGGTGCATATAAGAACTGAATAGCGGCTTCCTTTAGTGTTTCGGCTGTAGGCACACAATCTGCGGTGACGATCTTTTTGCCTTTAAAGGCGCCAATTGCCGACCCGGTATCAATTTTACCAGCCTTTAATCCGGATAGTTCACTGCCCAGTGGCAACCACATTTCGCCGGTTTCGCAGATGAGCCGGGATGAATCTGAAGCTACCATATATTTTGCAGGTTTCCTGAATTCTTTCTTGCCCACCAGTTTCAACTGCGACACCTTGCACCATCCGGGATATTCGTCATAAGTACAGATCACCTTGGCCCAGTCCTTCCCGTTTATCTCCAGTACGTCTGCCTTTTCACCAAAAAGCAATTGAGAAACCTGCTCGCTTTGGTGCAAGGGCTCTGCCCTCAAGGGCATCACGGGAACAATAACTTGTGCTAAGGCAAGCAGCATAAAAACCAGACTTTAAGGCTGGGTAAAGATAAAAACAGGAGGTTACGCCCAACAAAAAAGTTTTTAACATTACAAATTTATTTGTTTGATGCCATTCCCCCGCCATACCAAAATGTTTTCTTACCTTAGCAAACTAAAATAAAACCCATTAAATATATTTTTCATAATATTTAGGGTGACAAAATGAATTTTAACCATATAAAAGCAATTTACGAACATGGATTCTACGGTAATAGCCGCTATTGTCGCGATAGTAGCGGTCATAATAGGTATATTCTCTGGCAAGCTGATCTTTGCCAAAAATACCCGGAAGGAAGTTGAAGAAGCGGAAGTACTCGCAAAAAAGACCATCGAAGATGCCAAAACACTGGCAGAAACACTGAAAGAAAAGAAAATACTCGAGGCAAAAGAACACTTTTTACAACTTAAAGCACAGCACGACAAAGAAGTAGTACAGCGCACACAGAAACTTTCTGAAGGCGAAAACAAACTGAAACAACAACAACAGGCACTTAACGACAAAACAGCATCAACACAGCGTCAGGCACAGGATCTGGAACATCAGAAAGAAGGACTGGAACGGCAGATTGAAGCATTTAACATTAAGAAAGCCGAACTTGACAAACATCATGAAGAGCACATAAAAAGGCTCGAAAAAGTGGCTGGTCTTTCTGCAGAGCAGGCTAAGACCGAATTGATGGAGGTGGTGAAAGAGGAAGCACGCACCCGTGCCATGTCTCATGTAAAAGACATCATGGAAGAAGCGAAGATCAACGCTACCAAGGAAGCCAAAAAGATCATCATTCAAACTATTCAGCGTACTGCTGCAGAGCAGACGATCGAGAATGCTATTACAGTATTTAACCTCGAATCGGACGAGATCAAGGGCCAGATCATTGGTCGTGAGGGCCGTAACATACGTGCGCTGGAAGCAGCCACCGGTGTGGACCTGATCATAGACGACACCCCGGAGGCGATCGTACTTTCCTGCTTCGACCCACTACGCCGAGAAATAGCCCGTTTGTCGCTGCAACGTTTGGTTCAGGATGGACGTATCCACCCGGCACGTATTGAAGAAGTGGTGGAAAAAACCCGCAAACAGCTGGAAGAGCAGATCATGGAGATCGGCGAGCGCACTATAATTGAGCTTGGCGTACATGGTTTGCACAAAGATCTGGTTCGTTTGGTGGGCAAGATGCGTTTCCGTTCATCCTATGGTCAGAACCTGTTGATGCACAGTAAAGAAACAGCCAACCTCTGTGGTATCATGGCTGCCGAACTGGGACTGGGACAGAAAATGGTAAAACTGGCCAAACGCGCTGGTCTGCTGCACGATATTGGTAAAGTTCCTGATGAAGAAACAGAACTGAGCCACGCACTCCTTGGTGCCAAACTGGCCGAAAAAGCGGGTGAACATGCCTCAATAGTTAACGCCATTGGCGCACACCATGATGAAATGGAAATGCTCTATATCATCTCCCCCATTATCCAGGCTTGCGATGCTATAAGCGGTGCAAGACCCGGTGCAAGGCGCGAAATGATGCAAAGCTATCTGCAGCGTATCAAAGACCTGGAAAACCTGGCCATGGCTTATCCCGGCGTGGAAAAAGCATATGCTATACAGGCAGGTCGTGAACTGCGCGTGATGGTAGAGGCAGAAAAAATAACCGATGCCGACAGCCAGAAACTGAGTTTCGAGATTGCCGACAAGATCCAGAAAGAAATGCAATATCCCGGCCAGATCAAGATCACCGTTATCCGTGAGCTGAGGGCCGTGAACATAGCAAGATAGTTACCTTTCCCCCTGAAAACTGAAAAACTGCAACCCGAAACGGTTGCAGTTTTTGTTTGTGCATGGTTATGTTATTAAAAGCCAACTTTTGAACGCCCACCAATAGAATACCTAAAACTCACGCCCGTCCCAATAAACTGCATATCAGATACTATCTGGTACCACCTGGAGTTATTGTGGTAATGGGCAGCCCACATTGCATTGTCAAACACCAGGCGAAACAAGCCTTGAATACAAACAGCCCGTGCTGTACCCGGATTCTGGAAAAAATCTGCGGAACCCGACTTGGCTGACCCCAGCAGCGCCAATCCCCCACCCGTTATGGCAATGTCAGCGACCAGCGACCCGATAAAGAAATTCCGGTCGCTTTTGTAGTAAGACATGGTTGCATTGTATGAATCCCGGTGTTTCAACTGCCTGATCAGGCCCGCATAACGAATCACTGATATCCCGGTGTTCAGTACCCCAAAAGCGGTGGCAACCTGGTATGGGTAGGCATCTGTAAAATTATGTGTAGCGCTGCCCACACCCCCATAGACCATATTGGTCATTCCCCATGCACCCAAGGCTATGTCGCCAATATAGTTTATCCGGATTCGCTTGTTGTTGTATGTTCTTATTGAGTCTTTAATATGAATCTCCTGCGCTTTCACATTCTGAGTGAACAGAATTGAAACCCAAACCAAAATAAATATCCCAGTGTACCTGCCCATCATTACAATCGCAAATTTACAAGATTAAGACAAATCAAAAATCAACAGATATTTATACTCAAAACCAAACTCTTTCGACGCCAGCAACTGTCTTACCAAATAGTTAAAACCTTTTCCCATGAAATCCATATTACTGACCTGTCAACTGATTTTAGTCTCTGCACTTTCGTTCGCACAAACATTTATTTACTGTACGGGTGCACCAGGCTCCTACCAATCTGGCTGGACCGACGGTATTACCCGTTATGATGATACTATCCGTTGTACGGGCACGACAAAGGGTGGCTATGCAGTATTCGACCTGAGCGGTATTCCTGCGGGATCGGTCATTAATTCGGTTTCGCTTGTATTCTATACGGATGGCCTGATCGCCGGCACATCCGGCAATTGCAATACTTATGGATACGGCGGGGACCTGTCGTTGGTTACCGATCCGGCCACCCTTTTTGCCGATCTCACCAGCGGCACGCTACTGTTCAGCGACACAGGCACCGCGGTGGGCGGTTATGGCGACACAGGCCATGACTCTATCTGCATGGGGTCAACGGCGGCACCGTTTACGTCGTTTATCGCTGCCAATACCGGTGGCAAGGTTTCTATCTGTTTGACCGGCGGAGGAAGTAATGAATTCCGGATTTCAGGATATTATGGAACAGGTATTCAGCCACATTTAAAAATCAGTTACTTACCACCCTGCTCCGGTACACCCGGTGGCGGATATATTACGGCTAGCAACTCGCTTGCGTGCAGTTCGTTGACCACTACGCTGACCAACGCAAGCACCTACTCTACGTGGGGCAATTCGTTTCAATGGCAGTCATCACCTGACAGTACCACCTGGACCAACATTGCCGGCGCCACAGACCAAACCTACAATAATCCGGGAATTACCACGACTACTTATTTTCGCGACATCGTGACTTGTTCCGTAAGTGGCTTGTCGGGATACTCGGCTGGGAAAAAACTTACTTATGCTCCCTGCTGCTCCGGGATGCCGACTCCCGGTGCGGCAACTGCAAGTACTACATTTTGCGATGGTTGTACGCTAACGTTAAACGTAGCGGGATACGTACCGCAACCCGGACTTACAAACCAATGGCAATTATCACCCGACAGTAATTCGTGGTACAATATTCCACTGTCTAGTTATCCTACTACTGCTATTCCGTGTACAGTAATCCACAATGGTGCATTTTATTACAGGGATTTGCAGTCCTGCAGTTTGAGCGGTGGCCTTACTGGCGCATCTCCGGGCGTCTTCGTTGGTTTTCCATACAGTTTTAACAGCACTATGACACAGTGGGCATGCACCGACCCAACATTTTCTCAAGCGATACATGGGTGGTCGCCTGAACATTATGTTAAAACCCAATACGGCGACGGTAGTTATGATTCAACTCTGGCAATTCATGATTCAACAGGATCCCATTTGCTCACTACCCATCACTATGCTTTTCCCGGCAATTATACGGTAAAGAATCTTTTGTATAATAGTAATCATCTTATTTCGAGTAATCACAACTCATTAGAAGTGCAACAATGCAATTCGACCGCTTTTTATTTTTATCATGATACTAATCAAAATTGCATCAGAGACACCGGAGAACATCTCGTTAGTTCACCATTCCAGTTTAGAATTGATTCTAACGGAATAACGATAGACACCTTGACAACAACTAGCGGTCTAAATTATAGAACATTTGGTTCAGCAGGTACTATTTATGGATTTACCTCGTTGGATACAGCACTCCTCTTTTGCACAGGAACGAATGTCTTTTACGATACAATTTTGTCCGTAACGACAGGAACGACACCTAATAAAAAATATATTGGAGTTCATTGTATTGCTTCAACAGAATTTGATCTGGGCGTGCATGAAGAAACATTATTTACCAGGGGGCAACACATGGGCAAAAATATTTTTGTCAATAACTCACAATGCAGCAATCAAGATGCTGTAGTTACTGTCACCTACAGTCCAAAATATACATATACCTACGAAGCAGACCCACTACCAGATATTGTTTCTGGAAATACATTAACTTGGTATATGAGCAGCCTTGGAGCCACTTCGGAACAAAAGATATATTGGAGGGTAGAAAATAGTCCTATCACTGGTCACTTATGGGCAGGTGACACTGTACATACCTGTGTTACCATTTCACCTACTGCTGGCGACAGCAACCCGTCGAATAACACCGAATGTGTTATTGACACCGTCACATCATCCTACGACCCCAACGAACTATCTGTTTCCCCATCCTACTGTCTGCCATCAGATACTGCCACCGTACCGCTGCAATACACGATTAACTTTAACAACGTAGGCAACGATACCGCTTTCAATATTTATGTGCTCGATACCCTACCCGACTTTGTGGACCCTATGAGTATGAAAATAATAGCGGCGACGGACTCTATGCTCACTACACGTTTGGTCCTGGGAGGACACAATGTGGTAAAATTCGATTTTCCCGGAATCAACTTGCCCGACACCGGGCGCTGTTCACTGTGCAGTGGTGGTGTGGCTTTTAGCGTGAATCTGAAGCCCAACCTGCCGGACGGCACCGTCATCACCAACCAGGCAGGCGTTTATTTCGACTATAATCCTGTTTGCTGGACCAATTCTGTGACCAATGTGACGGGATGCTGGGTAAATGCGGTTCAGGAAATTGCACCCAAACCAAACATTTCCATTTACCCCAATCCCGCGACAGGTTTGCTGAACATAGACGCCCCATCCGGAATGTACACTGAGGCTACCGTGTCTAACGGGTTAGGGCAGATTCAGTCCATCCTATCCCTGCACGCAGGACAGAACACCATAGACGTACATTCCTTGCCTACCGGCCTTTATTTTGTATCATTGCGTGGACAATCCGACACCCGCACCCTTAAATTTGTAAAAGCAGAATAAACAAAAGGTGTCGGATCACCACAGATTACACAAATAGTCACTTTGTATAGTTTCGCCAAAAAAGCCTGATTTTGGATAATCTGATTACCGACCAACCGATTTATTTAC
>CAIYJV010000159.1 GCA_903926605.1 uncultured Bacteroidota bacterium | reverse complement strand
GGAAGTTTCCTCTCCCCGGGTCGGACTTACACGAGTTCTAAGAATTTGTCACAGGATTACCTGTGACTTTTAGGAACTCGTGTTCTAGTCCTCGCCATCCTCTCTCCACTCTTTGCAATATTACTTTTATTGTGTGCTTCGCTATTGATTATGTATTTCAATACAACTACGGAGCTCATCCCTTTATCCACTGGACGCCATAGCGGTAATGCCCGAGGCTCCAAAATACTCGTGCTTGCCCCAGCTTCGTGTGATTACACACGGAGCTATCCCTCCCGTGCGTGCACGAACTCACTCCCTAGATTTTAGAATAGAATGCAGACTTTCCTGTTTTCCCAGTTTGTTTTATTTTTCCTTCTTTCTCGAGTTGTGAAAGATATCTTGTAGCTGTTGCATCTGATACATGCATAAACTTTTCAACTTCATCGTTTGTGATTTTCTGCTTTTTTAAAAACAAAGTCATTACTTTATCTAATTTCTTTCTTTTTTTGAATTGAATCATGTTTCTTGCTTTAACTAGAAGTTCGCTGGCAAGAGATTTGGATTTTGGAATAACTGCCACAACTGGAATTATTTCGGGGATTGATTTTGGTTCGGGTTTAGCTTCTGGAATTGTTTGAGGTTTGGAAACTGGTTCAGATTTAACTTCTTGAATTTGTTCAGGTAGTTTGGATTCTGTTTCAATTGGTTCAGGGATTTCTGATTTAACTTCTTCTTTTACAATTTCAGGAATTAATTCTAGTGTTGGTTCAGATTGAATTTCTGGTTCTACGGGTTTTATTTCTGTAGAAATAGTTTCAACTATCGGCTCAACTTCTATTTCGGTTGGAGTAGGTAACGGCTCAGATACTGGTATTTGATCCGTTTGGGATTCTGGAGCTTGCATAGGCTCAGGAACAGACTCAATTGGATCTTCTACTATTACTTCTTCTTTTGGTATGATTTCATCTGCCATGTATAGATTATAGCAAATAGGGCTTATTTTGTAAGGCAAATTTACTTGCAATTTATAATATAATGTGGTATAATATACTTCTAGATTAGTTCCTTGAAATTTGTGGATAGTTAGGTGATCTTTGCTTCTTTATGGGAGTTGAGATCACTTAATTATTCACACTTAATATTTAAAATTATGGATTTAAGATTGGAATCGACAGAAGGAAATTTATCAGAAAAAGATGGATTAATTTATTTTTCCGTAACTTCTGATGGGACAACTGGTCCAGAATGGATTGAACGCTTAAAGAAAAAAGGATTTAACATGGGAAATTGGGTCAAGGATTTACTTGGTATAAAAAACCTTAGACCCACAACCGGAGTTACTTATAATGTAGTAATTCTTAGAGGAAAACTATTGGATAATATTTCCAATGCCTATATCTTCTCTAAAGCGGGCTCATACGGTTTATGGAAACCGAACACCGAAGCATTATGTCTTATTAGAGATAAATTCTCGGATGATGATCTTGAAGACTTAGGTCTTCGCGGTATTGTTTCTATTAGTGATAATATTTTGGGGCATGAAAATTACCCAGAACTTCATTATGCCGGTAGACACGATATTGGTCTTTGGATGGTCTGCGACGGAAGAGGGACATCTTTTGCTCGCGGGAACGGTTTTATTTTTGTTAAGTAAATTGCATTAAATTAGCCCTTGGTTTCTGAAAAGAACCAAGGGCTTCTTTGTTTGTCTATATTAAGTTTTTTGTGGTATAATTAATATTATATTAATTTAAATTACAAAACACTATAAATCAGCTACTTTTTTGCTTTCCTGCTTCTCCGGCCTCTTTAGCCTTATCCGCAAAAGACGTACCTTGGTCAACATTTAATATGAAGCATCCCCTCAAAATAGTGTGCACGGTAACCAACGATCTGAATTATGACCAGCGCATGATACGGATTTGCAGCACCCTGGTAACTGCGGGTTATGATGTGACTCTGGTTGGCTTCAAACGACAGGCCAGCAAACCCCTCATTATGAGGTCCTTCAAGCAGATTCGCTTGCCTATTATTGCCGAACGGGGAAAGATCATGTATGTGCATTACTGGTTCCGGCTTTTCTTTTATATGTTGTTCACGAAGGCCGATGTAATGTGCGCAATAGATCTGGACACTATTTTACCCGTTTATTTCGCATCGGCTTTGCGCAAAAAAAAACGGGTCTACGACGCACACGAGATTTTTACCGACCTGAAAGAATCTATCTCAAGGCCATTTATACATAAAATGTGGACAGCGATCGGCAACTACTGCGTACCGAAGTTTCCGGTGGGTTATACGATCGGCGAATGTTATGCCGCGGAATTCCATAAAAGGTATGGCGTAAATTACAAAGTGGTACGCAACGCCACCGTACTGAAGCCGCTGGCAGCTCAACCCAATAGCGAACGATATATACTCTATCAGGGGGCCGTGAATGTAGGCAGGTGTTTTGAACAATTGATACCAGCCATGAAACTTGTTGATGCCCGGCTAATAGTCTGTGGCGAGGGTAATTTCTACGACGAAGCTCGAAAGCTGACAGAAGAACATGGCCTGTCTGACAAAATTATTTTCAAGGGATATGTACCCCCTTCGGAACTTCCCGGATATACCAATGAAGCCTGGGCAGGCATCACTCTTTTTGAAGAAACCAGCCTGAGTAACCGACTTTCACTCGCAAACCGTTTTTTCGATTATATGCACGCCTGTGTTCCTCAACTGTGTATAAAATACCCGGAATATGAGGCGATAAATAGCAATTTTGAAATTGCCTGTCTGGTAGAGCATCCCACACCCGATAATATTGCGCAATGCCTGAACCGGTTGCTGAACGACACCGAATACTACCAAAAGCTGCGCGACAACTGCGCAAAAGCACGCGAAGTGTACAACTGGCAGCAGGAAACTATTACACTACTTTCCGTATACAAGGACCTTGAAGCGTAATGAACTACATATCGTTTCTTTTGACGTGCCCTATCCGGCGGACTACGGTGGCGCGATAGATATTTTTTACAAGATTAAGAGTCTGCACAAAGCCGGCGCCAACATTCACTTGCATTGTTTTGAGTATGGCCGTACCCATCAGGATATCCTGCAATCGTATTGCAAGACTGTAACTTACTACCCGCGGCGAACCGGCCTGCAAGGTATCTCTATTGCAAAGCCGTATATAGTCTCGTCCCGCAACAACCCAGACTTGCTGACCAACCTTTGCAAAACCGATGCGCCAATATTGTTCGAAGGGATACATACCACATTTTTCCTTGACCACCCCGACCTGAAAGACCGGTTTAAAGCGATCAGGGTGCACAACATAGAGCATGACTACTACCG
>CAIYJV010000158.1 GCA_903926605.1 uncultured Bacteroidota bacterium | reverse complement strand
TTATGATTTGGCAAAAAAATACTTACAATTCCATGCCATGTTCAACCCGTTGGAATACAACAAATTTGGAAGACTTTCCACATTCAAACCCTGAAATAAATCAATTAAGCGACCTGAAAACAACACCGATGTGTTTTACGTTATACGTCCACTTCTTTAACATTATGGACATTGCCAGACCTTCCACTTCAGAAATCAGACCGGCAATGACGGCGAACTTCAAAAATGGTTCAGAACACGAGAAACCCATTATCGAGATACAGGCCGTTAGTGCCAGCGCTCCAAATACTTTTGCGCTTATGGCATGGTAGGCAGCACCCCTCCCAAATTTTAAAAAATCAAAACAATATCGAATAACCTCCAGGGCTGGAATGGCAACAATGCCCCAAAAATAGGGACGCACAAGGTCCGGGAAAGCCAAGAACATACCCACTACCACACCGGCAAAAAAAATAGTGTCAGCAGCGCTGTCCCATTGCCGGAGCCAGGCTGTCTCCACACCGTATTTGCGCGCAAGTACACCGTCATAAACATCAGACAAGGCGGCAGCAGCCATTAACACAACATAGACCCCACCCGTAATATGAAAATACCCCAATAACACCGCTGGAACAGTGAGTGCCAACCGGAAATAGATGAGCAACCACGGAATTTTTTTCTTCATATCCCGAAGCATTAAAGCTTTACAATTCCAGTTGTTACATATTTCGCCTGTACTGTCCGCCTACTTCAAACAATGCCCTCGAAATTTGCCCGAGCGAGCAATACTTCACCGTGTCGATCAGTTCCTCAAACAGGTTCTGATTCAGAATAGCTTTCTGCTGCAACCTGTGCAATGCGTCGGCACTTATGTCTGCGTTCCGCTTCCAGAGATTCTGCACCATACTTACCTGAAACTCTTTCTCTTCAGTCGTAGAACGTATGACTTCGGACGGAATGATGGTGGGTGAACCCTGCGAACTGAGGAAGGTATTTACACCGATAATAGGGTATTCCCCTGTATGTTTCAGGGTCTCGTAGTAAAGGCTCTCTTCCTGTATCTTACTGCGCTGGTACATGGTCTCCATAGCGCCCAGCACACCACCCCGCTCGGTGATTCGGTCAAATTCGGCAAGTACTGCTCCCTCTACCAGATCAGTCAGTTCCTCGATGATGAACGAACCCTGTAGCGGATTCTCATTTTTCGCCAGGCCCAGTTCTTTGTTGATGATCAACTGTATGGCCATTGCCCTGCGCACACTACCCTCGGTAGGTGTGGTTATGGCTTCATCATAAGCATTAGTATGCAGAGAGTTGCAGTTGTCGTAGATGGCATATAATGCCTGCAACGTGGTACGAATGTCGTTGAAATCAATCTCCTGCGCATGCAGCGAACGCCCTGAAGTCTGAATATGGTATTTCAGCATCTGAGACCGCTCATTACCCCCATATTTATTGCGCATGGCCTTAGCCCATATCCGGCGGGCCACACGACCAATAACACTGTACTCAGGGTCTATTCCGTTACTGAAGAAGAAAGATAAATTGGGCGCAAAATCATCTATATGCATCCCGCGGCTCAGGTAATACTCTACAAACGTAAATCCGTTGGAGAGTGTGAACGCAAGCTGGGAAATAGGATTGGCTCCAGCCTCGGCTATGTGATAGCCACTAATGGAAACCGAATAGAAATTGCGCACTTTGTTGTCTATAAAATACTGCTGTACGTCGCCCATGAGCCGAAGCGAGAACTCGGTAGAGAATATACAAGTGTTCTGTGCCTGATCTTCTTTCAGAATGTCAGCCTGAACGGTACCACGCACACTGCACAAGGTTTCCTCTTTGATCCGGGCATACACATCTGCTGGCAGCACCATGTCGCCGGTCACTCCCAGCAGCATCAGACCCAGGCCATCATTGCCCTCGGGCAACGGGGTTTGCCCCTTCGCCCAGGCCCTGCCCATAGCGGCATCTGCGTTATAGTACGGACGTGGAACGCCTTTGTCCTTATATATTGCGTCAATCTTCGCATTTACTTCGTCTTCCAGTCCATTTGCTTTTATATAAAGCTCGCACTGCTGGTCTATAGCCGCATTCATAAAGAACGCGGTCATGGTAGGCGCGGGTCCGTTAATAGTCATGGAAACAGACGTCTTTGCGTCGGCCAGATTAAAGCCACTATATAGTTTTTTGGCATCATCCAGCGACGATATGCTCACGCCGGAATTGCCCACCTTGCCATAAATATCAGGCCTGATATCGGGATCCTGTCCGTAAAGCGTCACACTGTCAAATGCAGTGCTCAAACGTTTGGCCGGCATTCCCAAAGACACATAATGAAAACGCTTGTTGGTACGCTCCGGACCGCCTTCACCGGCAAACATCCTGGTGGGGTCTTCGCCTTCGCGTTTAAAAGGATACAAGCCCGCAGCATACGGAAATTCGCCGGGGAAGTTCTCAGACAACGCCCACATCAGGATTTCGCCCCATGCTTCAAAACGGGGAACCGCCACTTTAGGCACCTTGGTATGCGATAATGACTCTGTAAAGGTCTTTATCTTCAGCTCTTTATTCCTTACTTTAAAGGTATAGTAGTCACCGGTGTACTGCGCTTTCTTTTCCTCCCAGTGCAGCAACAGATGATTGTTTTTGGGGTCCAGATCCATCTCTGTGCGGACATAGGCTTCACGCAAAGATTTTATCAGTCTGTCCTTATCCTCAATATCCATGCCCACCAGCGTCTCTATGGTCTTATTGATCGAAAAAAGCTTTTGTGCCACATCGCTTTGCTCCCGTACCCATTTGTCGTAGTGACGGTTGTTTTCGCTTATTTCGCTCAGATACCTGTTCCTGGACGGCGGGATGATGTATATTTTCTCACTCATCTCGTCGGTCACCATATAGCTCGATTTCAGAGCTGCACCGGTCTTCGCACATACCAGATCCATCAGTGCCTTATACATGGTATTGGTGCCCGGGTCGTTGAACTGCGATGCGATTGTGCCATATACCGGCATATCATCGGCTTGTTTGTCGAACAGTTTGTTGTTGCGCAGGTATTGTTTCTTCACATCACGCAGGGCATCCATTGCTCCACGTTTGTCAAACTTATTAATTACCACGATGTCGGCAAAATCCAGCATGTCGATCTTTTCCAGTTGTGTGGCTGCACCATATTCGGGAGTCATGACATACATACTCAGATCGCAATGTTCCACGATCTGGGTATCGCTCTGCCCTATTCCCGAGGTTTCCAGAATGATCATATCATATCCGGCAACCTTAAGTACGTTCACCGCGTCGTGAATGTGCTTGCTCACAGCCAGATTGCTTTGACGGGTGGCCATTGACCGCATATACACGCGAGGGTTGCGTATCGCATTCATGCGTATACGGTCTCCCAGCAGTGCGCCTCCTGTCTTACGTTTGGATGGGTCTACGGATATAATGCCAATATGTTTGTCTTTGAAGTCGAGCAGGAACCTGCGCACTATTTCATCCACCAGCGAGCTTTTGCCGCCGCCGCCGGTGCCGGTGATACCCAATACGGGGGTTTTGATCTTAGCTGCCTGGGTTGCGATCTTGTTCATTGCGGCCTGCGTCTCGTGCAGGTCATGAAAATTCTCTGCGGCCGAGATCAGGCGTGCTATAGATTTCACATCTTTTTCGGCAAGGTGACCCACTTCTCCGTTCAGCTTGGCACCCGTGGGATAATCGCTGCGCTCCAGCAGATCATCTATCATTCCCTGCAAACCCATACTTCTGCCGTCATCGGGCGAGTATATACGGGTAATGCCATAATCTTCCAGTTCTTTTATTTCGGTTGGCAGTATCACGCCGCCGCCGCCGCCAAATATCTTTATGTGTCCGCAACCGGCTTGTTGCAGCAGATCGTACATATATTTAAAGTACTCCACGTGTCCGCCCTGGTAGGATGTCATGGCTATGGCATTGGCATCTTCCTGTATAGCGCAGTCCACCACTTCCTGTACACCTCTGTCATGGCCCAGGTGGATCACCTCTGCCCCACTCGCCTGCATGATCCTGCGCATGATGTTGATAGACGCATCATGTCCGTCAAACAGGGATGCCGCCGTGACCAGTCTTACTTTGTTCTTTAGGATATATGACATTGAATTACTTTTTATCGTGGTGCAAAAGTACTAAATCGGGGTGGGTTTTGGTAGCGCCGGGTATGGTGTTATCTTTTTATCATCACCTCCACACGCCGGTTTTTGCGGCGGCCTTCCTCCGTATCATTGGGCGCTATCATTTTAGATTCGCCATAGCCTTTAGAGAGTATGGTTAACTCCTCTACACCCAGCCGCACCAGTTCCCTGGTTATCAGCCCTGCCCTTTTGTACGATAATTCTTCGTTTATCAGTGGGGTGCCGGTATTATCTGTATAGGCGCTCACGAAAAACATAATACCCTTTTCATCCATCCACGGCGCAATAGCATCTTTGAGAATGCGCTTTTCGTCGGCAGACAAATCTATTTTGTTCGGGTCAAAGTGTATCGTCGCTATCAGGCTATCGTTTATGGGTTTTATTTCTTTGTAGTCAAAAGGCAGCATTACAATGTTTTTCTCTACGGTCTTGTCCAGGTTTTTCTCGTCCAGCACAAAGGTGTCGTCCACGTCGGTATAGCCCATTCGGGCGGTGCGCATTACATAGATTGCGCCTGCCGGCAATGTTACCATATAGCTACCATCCCCCCTGTTGCTCTGAAACTGGAACAGCGTATCACCGCTTCGGGCGCCGAGCACGAATATCTGTGCATAGTTAAGGCGGTCAGTGGTCAGACTATCGTACACAAAGCCCTCCAGGTATTTTACCGGCACCGGACGCAACGCGGGCGGGAGGTTGGTGATAAAAATATCATAGTTGCCCGCCGGCCCCTTTCTGTCTGATGCGAAATACAGTTTCTTGCCATCGGCCGACAGGCACTCACTCATTTCGTCGCATACCGTATTGATGGGGAAGCCCAGATTTTCCGCCTTGCTCCAAATAGTATCGGTGACTTTACTGCTCCTGAAGAGATCCTTGCCCCCCATACCCGGCCAACCATCGCTTGAAAAATACAGCGTGCGGCTGTCGGTACTGATGTAGGGCGACACCTCGTTGCCCGCGGTGTTTATTCCGGGTCCGGCATTTACCGGCAATTGCCAGGTACCTTCTTCAAATCTTGAAATCCATATATCCAGCCCTCCATAGCCGCCGGGGCGGTCGCTCACGAAAAATAGTTCTCTGTTATCGGGCGACAAGCTGGGCATACCCTCGTAATAAGGTGTATTAATGGTGGCTCCGAACGCTTGCGGTATGGTCCAGTCGTCTTCGGGGCGTACTCTGTAAGCCATATAAAGATCGCAGCCACCGTTCGACCAGCCGTTCTCCGACCGGTTGTCACTCCTGGTAAAAAACAAATAATGCCCGTCGGCAGAAATAAACTGCGCCGACTCTTCGTTTGGCGAATTGAGCAGGTCTCCCAGATTCTCTACTCCCTTCCATTCCACGCAGGTGTCCTCCATCACTGCTTTAAACAGGTCTTCATTGTTGTTGTTGACCCTCCTTGTAAAATAAAGCGTACTGGTATCCCGCGTCACCGACGGGAAAAGCTCCGGATCTGGTGTATTTATCTTGTCGCCAATACTTACCGGCATTACCGGCAGCTGGTTTATGATGGCTTTCTGAATAAAGTAGGCCTGTTGTCTATAGGGCTCCCAGTCCAGAGAATCCCGGGCTGTTGTATATGCATTGATGATTATTACCGCTTTGGCGGGTTGCGCATTGTAAAGCAGACTCTTCACCAGCGCTTTAGCGAACCGTGGCCCCCCATGCCTGCAATACAACGATGCATCGCTGAATACCAGTGCGGCCTCAGAAAACCGGTGCTCGTCAAACAGCCACTGCCCCAGCATGGCATACGGGTCCGCCCATGCGGAATCGGCGTATATCGCCTGGCGCAGCTGGTATATGGCGTCTTCCTTGTGTTTTTCAGAGTAAAGCTTCAGGGCCTCGTGATAATACCGGGTAGCACGCTGCGTATTTTGCCTCCTTGCAGTCAGGGAGAGACTGCAGCAGACAAATAATATGACCAGACAATATCGCATCAGCTATGGAGCGGTAAAAATAACGCCAATTTCGCTACAGTCAGCTATATACCTCCGCTTTACCGCCTGATCCACTGCATCCCCGGTTTTCTTGCTACATTTGCAATTCCATTAACGGAATACACATCTACACATTCACTATTTAAAAATAACAATAATTAACAGCGATTTAATTAACTAATACTTGTTTGCCATTTCATTCCTGCTTACTTTTGCACCCGATTCAAGAAAATGTCAAAAATGAGAAAAGTATACACATACGGCGGCGCACTCTTACTAAGTGCTCTATTTCTTGTTAGTTGTCATAACAGTGAATATGCGGTTAGCAAATCTGCACCAAAGAAGCCAAGATTTATTGAGGGTATATTGTTAGGCGGCCAGGACAAGAGCGACGTAATGGACAATGGTATTGATAACAGTTATGGTTACAATACAGGTAAAGGGTCTTCGCGCATGCGGAACAACGACCTTAATAATATTACCATAGACAATACCAACGATAATCTGAGGCACAACCCACGCATCGATCCATCTATTTCAAATACGGTATCCGAAAAATATGCCGGCATGCTGGGCGTACTTACCAGGCAGATCACCAATTACAGCCTTTATCATTTTATCGATGACTGGTATGGCGTTAATTATCGCATAGGCGGCAACTCAAAGGCCGGTATAGATTGTTCTGCTTTCGTACAGCGTTTGTACAGTGAAGTTTTTGGCGTGGATCTGTTCCGCACCGCAATGGAGCAATTCAACAACTGCGCAAGACTTCATAACATAGCCGAAGCAGAAGAGGGAGACCTGGTATTCTTCCACATTCACGGACGCAGAATATCGCACGTGGGCATCTACCTCATCAACGACTTCTTTGTACACGCTTCCCGCTCACAGGGTATCGTGATCAGCAACCTGAACGACGAATACTGGCATAAATATTACGCATGCGCCGGCCGTCTTCCAAAAGGTCAGCAATAATTCTAAGATCGCACCATATTTCAAAAAACTATTTGACGTCGCACTCAAATAGTTTTTTTGTTTTAAGCCCTATCCTCACAAATTAGTTTCACACCTTGCGGCAAACACAAATCCTGCTAATTTTACACGATGTATCCCGATATTAGGTATCTGCTCCAGGGCCTCACCGGCATCCAAATGCCAGCATGGCTGGGCCTCTTCAAAACGTTTGGGCTCATGGTGGCTATGGCCTTTCTGGCGGCGGCATGGGCTACCGCCCGCGAGTTGCGCCGCAAAGAAAAACAAGGACTGTTGCTGCCCGAAATACGCGAGATAGAAGAAGGCAGACCATACACCGCTACAGAGCTCATTATAGCCGCCCTTACTGGCTTTGTACTGGGCTTTAAAGCCGGAGGCATATTTGGTCATGTGCAACAGGTATCTCCAGACCCAATGGGCTATCTCCTCTCTGCCGACGGCAATCTGCTGGTGGGCATTGTGGTGGCAGCCCTAATGGGCTATAGCAAGTACCGTGAAGGCAAGAAACAGGAACTACCGGAGCCCCGCATAAAGAAGGTCATTATATACCCGCACGACCTGATCCTGGAGATCGTGATGGTTGCCGCCGTAGGTGGACTGGCCGGAGCCAAAATATTCAATGCTTTCGAGTCGTGGAGCGATTTTGTGCAACACCCTATCCAAAACCTCACCTCGTCCAGCGGCCTCACCTTTCTGGGCGGACTAATTCTGGCCACCATCAGTTTTTATTTCTTCGCCCGCAGGCATAATATTCCGTTCCCCCATTTGTGCGATGCGGCCGCACCCGGCATCATGCTGGCTTATGGCGTGGGCAGGATCGGGTGCCAGCTTGCCGGAGATGGCGACTGGGGTATTTACAACACCGCATACGTAGCCGCAGCCGATGGCCGGCCACGCCTTGCCGATGCAGCCGACCAGTTGGCCATACAGCCATTCCTGCAGGGCAATGCACACACGTTTTTCAAGGCACCATCGTGGCTGCCCGACTGGCTGTTTGCCATGACCTATCCGCACAATGTGAACGGCGAAGGCCGGGCTATTACAGGCTGCGTGGGCGACTATTGTACCGCCCTGCCCATCAGCGTGTTTCCTACACCCGTGTACGAAGCCATAGCCTGCATAGCATTGTTTGGCATTATCTGGTGGTTGCGCCCCCGGCTGGCCGGCACACTGAAGGTCTTTGGCATATATCTGCTGTTTGCAGGACTGGAGCGATTGCTGGTAGAGCAGATAAGAGTGAACTACAAATACGACTGGGGATTCATGCACCCCACA
>CAIYJV010000157.1 GCA_903926605.1 uncultured Bacteroidota bacterium | reverse complement strand
GTATGGCCCAGGGCACCTTTTCCGGCGACCTGATGATGAACCAGAATTTTTTCCAGAGCGATAAAAATATCACTCCCTCTAATTCGCTATATAACAACTACCTGAGTGGCAGTGACGGCTGGTTATCCTTGCGCTACAGCGTAAGCGGTTTCAACTTCTTTGTTCGCGCAGATGAGTTCAATAACTCCAATCTCTACAACCCCTCTCAGGCCATGACCAACTTTGGCATAGGCGCCTGGAACGTGACCAAACAAGTTAAAGACCTCAATATTTCAGTCGGTTATATTTACGACCAGATCGGCAGTGGCATCCTGTTCCGTACCTACGAAGACCGTGGGCTGCTGATAGACAATGCACTGGTGGGTATAGAACTGAAATACAAACTGGACGAACACATAATGCTGAAAGGCTTTACAGGCCAGCAAAAAAACCTGTTCGACAAATACGCTCCCATCATGAAGGGATTCAATGCCGAGGGAGATTATAATGTGGGCGCCGTACACTTAGTGCCCGGTATAGGTGTCCTGAACCGTACGCTGGACCAGACATCCATGAACAAGATCGCAGCCAACGTACAAAGCCAGGATACCAATGCACGGTTTGAGCCCCAATACAATGTCTATGCATTCACCGGATACAACACACTGACCTACAAGAATTTTTCCTGGTATCTGGAAGGTGCTTATAAAACCAGCGAAGCAATTGCAAATGTAGACCTCGCCGGCCCGGCTCTGGTGAACAAGCCCGGTAATATCGTGTACACATCGCTCAACTATGGCCAGAAAGGCATAGCCCTTAGTCTCACCGGCAAGCGCACCGAAAACTATATTCTGCTTACGTCTCCAAACGAATACGGACTGCCCAACAGCGGCATGCTCAACTGGCAGCCAGTGGTAGCTGTATTGCGCCCGGAGCGCCTGATGTCGCTCTATACGCCAGCCTCACAGAACCTTTCTGAAATGGCCACTACCGCCAACCTGATATTGTCGCCAAGCGATGTGACCAACATAAACCTCACCTACACCAACATCAATACCCTGGACAACGTAAAATTGTTCCGTGAAGGATATGCCGACGTCAGTAACCAGAGTTCAGACAAATGGCGCTTTATGGCGGGTGTGCAATATGTAGAATACAACCAGACCGTGTATCAGGTAAAGGCAGCAGACACCGGCAGTGGAAACAAGCAGCTTATGGTTTTTGGTCTGACACCCTTTGGCGAGCTAACCTATAAGGTGAACGACCACAACTCGCTCCGTCTGGAAGTGTCCTACAACAGTACCAAGCAATACTATGGCTCCTGGATGTTTGCCCTGCTGGAATACAACTTCGCCCCCAAATTCTCTATCTCCGCATCAGACATGTATAATATTTCACCCAACAAAGGCGCCGATAACCCCAACTACAGCCCCGATGCTTCCGGCAAATGGACCGCAAAGGCAAATCACTACTATAGCATTTATTCTGCCTATACCAAGGGCGCAAACAGGTTTTCTATTGCCTATGTAAAGCAGGTGGCAGGGATCAACTGTAGTGGCGGTGTATGCAGGTTCGAGCCCGCTTTCAGCGGATTCAAAGCTACAATCACTTCCAGTTTCTAACAGGGAACGGAATATCTGAAAAGGAATCATTTCCTGCTCAACCGGTTTATAAATGGAATATTATAGAATGTTTAACCATTCGGGGAAAATATTCCTTTATAACTTTGTATCTTCAATTCTTTAAATCTTCATTTTATGAAGCGTATACACGCGGTCCTTTTTTCAGCCTTACTGATAGGGATCACCAGTTGTGGTAACAACAACTCCCGTTACCCTCAGGAACAAAACCATGTTACTGTTTCCCCGATGTCTAACAATGTGAACATCTCGGCAGACAAAGACAATGCTGCCTTTGATGTGAACAAACTCTCCGAGATCGTTCAGAAAAGTACAGACCCTAAGGTACTGGAAGAGAAGGTGAACGATCCCGCTACCAACATCAACAATCTGGACCTTGACAAGGACGGCAAAGTAGACTTCCTCACCGTTACCGAACCTGGTCAGAATCAGATCGTCATCAGTGACGCCAGCGTAAACCCGGCGGTAACCGTGGCCACGCTTACTATCACGCCCAACCAGCAGGCACAAACCGCCAGTATGCAAATACAAGGCGATCCGGCCTATTGCGGTTCGTACAATACCTACTATCGCCCTTCTATTTCGTTTGGCGAGATCTTGTTCCTGAGCTATTTGCTGGCACCCCACCCTTTCTACCATCCATATTATGGTTATGGCAGGTACCCTTCTTATTATTCATCCAGGCGCACGGTGGTACGTACCGTATACCAGCCTACCCGTTCGCAATATGTGGCACCCTCCAGGGGAGGCGGCGGTTCCAGTATGGGGAGCAGATCCAGTGTAAGCGAGCCCTCCAGGTCTCAGCGATCTTTCGGTCAGCGCGATGCGTCCCGTCCTGTGGGTTCGGGTGGATTTGGCAACAGCGCCAGCCGTTCTTCTTCACCGGCTCCATCTCATTATTCCGCACCTTCACGCCCCTCATCTTTTGGCAGCGGCGGCGGTCGCAGGTCTTTCGGCGGCAGGAGAAGGTAATTACAAGCGATTTAAACAATCATCATAAAATCAAAAATTAAAAAAACAACTGAATATGAGTCTCTTACAAAGATTATTCCGTATCGGCGCTTCAAACGCAAACGCAGTGGTAGACAAGATGGAAGACCAGGTGAAAATGGCCGACCAGATCATCCGCGAACTGAACGAAAACCTTTCTGAAGCCCTCAATGCTGCGGCACAGATCAAGGCTACTGCCCTGCAGACTCGCGCAAATGAAAAGAAAGAACGCGACCTGGCCACCGAATGGGAGGCCAAAACAAACCAGCTTCTGGATGGTGTAGAACAGAAAAAAATAGAGGAAGCCAAGGGTAATGAACTGGCTGCACAGTCTGCCAAAACTTGCCAGGACCACCAGAACGCTGCGACAAAATATGGTGCCGATGCGGACAAACAGGAAGCTGCCATAGCCCAAATGGACATTAAGATCAAGGCTCTGCGCGATGCCATAACCGAAGCCAAACACCGTGCAGAACTCATTAAATCCAACACACAGGTGGCAGACGCGTCACTGGCAATCAATAAGGCTATGTCCAACATTGACACAGACGGCCTGATGGCTACTCTGGACCGTATGGAAGCTAAAACCACGGCTACACAGTTCCTGGCCGATGCGCACGCATCTATACAGGACTCAACCATGTCTACAGAGCAGGAGATCAACAAAGTTCTCGGTAGCTCAAGCTCAAACGATGCACTGGAAGCCATTAAAGCTAAGAGAGCAGCGGCAAAAACCGCCTAAAATATAGTTTCTATGTACATCAACGAAAATAACAGGAAGTCTTTTAAAGCGCTCATTCTGCTAGACGAAATGATAGCAGGAAACCGCCAGTTCAAGACGGTAGCGGAGGGTGACGACAAAATGCTGGAGCCGCTATTTGTGGAAATGATGGCAAAGGGTTATCTGGAAGCCAAGGGTATGTATTATGTGCCCACCGCAAAGGGTACCGAAGCCTATAGCACTTTTGGCAAACGTTTTCAGGAGTACCTGAAACTGTATGACATCTACTCATTTGTAGACCTTACCAAGGGGGAATTCGCTTTCGCCAAGTTTTTTGATTTCGATACGGACGAGCAATGGGACGCGTACAAGTCGGACCAGCGTTTTGAAGACCTGCGCATAGCCGTGGCGATCTTCAAAAAAATGGACCCGGCTGAAATAGTATTCATGTCTTTCCTAAACGAGCACCGGTTCGATACTTCTTCCGGAGGCTGGCAGATGGATCTGCTCAGTGATGCCGTTTGGAATGAGATAGAATCCATTTGTACATCGGCCCTCAAGCCAGAGCAATTGGGTACTCAGGACGTAATAGAAGACATCATTACTCAGGGTACGGCGCTCACCATGAAGCTGCTGGAAGAAGAAAACAAACGCAGGAAGGAAGACGAAACGCAGAACAATAATGGCAGCAATGGCGGCTATACCGAAGAAGTGGTGGAAGAATACGAAACCGTAGAATACTACCAGCCTTACTATGCCAGTCCCTTCTATGTATCACCCTTTTGGCTGATACCCTTATTTCTCTGGTAACCAGTTAGCATACACATTTACAGGGCTGTTACACACATGTGCAACAGCCCTTTTTCTTTGCATGGCAGCCATTTGGCCCCGTTTCTTTACTTTCACACAGGCAAAATGCTGGCGAACATCGTATTCTGGATATTTGTAGGCTGCACGGCCATCAATTGCGGCTATGCGGTTTTTCTATTCCGGCGGATATTCAAACTCCGGCCGGCGGGGCCTTGTGTTGCCATTCGTCTTCAACAGTGTGTAAGCGTGATTATTTGCGCCCGCAATGAAGCCACAAACCTAAAGGAAAACCTTCCGTTGGTTCTGAAGCAAGAATTCAAAGAATACGAAGTAATAGTAGTTAATGACCATTCCACCGATGATACAAGTGCAGTGCTGCGTATGCTACAATCAGAATATCCCCATTTGAAAGTAATAAATCAAACAAATGATCAACTGCCATCCGGGAAAAAAGCAGCTTTGGCTGCGGGAGTAGCGGCATCCACGTCAGAATTCCTGGTATTCACAGATGCAGACTGCGCTCCTGCCGGTCCTAACTGGCTTGTTTTTATGGCAGATCCGATGTTTAGGGGAAAGGACATTGTTGCTGGATATTCAGGCTACATCCAGCAACCCGGAATGCTTAACACCTTTATAGGATGGGAGACCATGCACACCTTTTTGCAATACGCTACCTATTGTGTAGCCGGAATTCCCTATATGGCGGTAGGGCGCAATATGGCCTGTACGAAAGCGGTTTTTCTGGATGCCAGCCGATCCCGGATCTGGAGCAGACTACCTTCCGGTGACGACGATCTGCTGGTTCGTGAAGCAGCCAATGGTAATAACATGACCATTGTATCTCATCCAGGGGCATTTACTATGTCCAGCCCTGTCCGGGACTGGAAGTCTTACCGGGCGCAGAAACAACGTCATCTTTCTACAGGAAAATACTACAAACCCATTCCAAGATTTTTATTAGGAGTCTACAGCGGGTCTCATGCTGCGGTCTGGCTCGGTTTTTTGGTCCTTTTGGGTACGCAATGGTATGCCTGGGCACTAGCCCTGATGTATTTTCGTTGCATGCTGCATTGGTCTTGCTGGTTCAATGCCGCAGCCAGGGTTGGAGCGCGCAGTCTTATCAAATTTTTCCCATTCGCAGATTTTGCGTGGATGCTCTATAACTTTGCACTTTCTCCGTACGTATTTTTTAAAAACAAGACCACTTGGAAATAATTCTCAAATACTTCAACGACTTCACGCAGGTGCAGCTGGAACGGTTTCAGAAACTGGAGGCGCTTTATAAAGAATGGAACCAGCAGATAAATGTTATTTCGCGTAAAGATATAGATTCGCTCTACGAGCGCCATGTGCTACATTCGCTGGCTATTGCGGTGCTGTGCAATTTCGACAAGGGTACTCAGGTCGTGGATATTGGTACCGGTGGCGGATTCCCAGGTATACCGCTGGCTATTTTCTTCCCCGAAGTGGAGTTTGTTCTGGTAGATAGCATAGGTAAAAAAATAAAGGTGGTTCAGGAAGTGGCAAATGCAATCGGGCTCACCAATGTCACCGCTATTCATGGCAGAGTAGAGGAATTAAAAGACCGTAAGTTCGACTATGCGGTTTCCCGCGCAGTTGCACCACTTGCCGAACTCTGGAAATGGATTCGTCCGGCGATCCGTATCGGTCAGAAAAGCGATGAACTTCCCAACGGACTCATCTGCCTGAAAGGCGGCGACCTCACCAAAGAGATCGCCGAATCTGGTCTCAAACGCATTGTACAGGCATGGGACGTCCAAGATATTTTTCCCGAACCTTCCTTTGCTGAGAAATATGTGATTTACGTACCAAGGCTTATATAACCAATGAATAAGCTCCAAAATTAGCACCCCCAAATAAAACATAATATTTTATCAGTTAATT
>CAIYJV010000156.1 GCA_903926605.1 uncultured Bacteroidota bacterium | reverse complement strand
GGTACTAAGCTTGAAAATGTGAACATTGACAGCTTTTTCATTAAAAGCCAAAGGGTTATAGACACTCTGGGCAAGTACAACGACCCGGACCGCAACTATGAACTGTACGGCACATCCAACATGGATAGTGTGCGCCATGCACTACAGTTGCAACACGACAGTGCGCTGCTGGTGCAAAATAACCGGGTGACCCGGACGATATTCCGTTTTACTGCAGACAAGCAAGCATATATCACATTCGACGACCATACCAATACCGACACCGTCCATTGGACCTTTGACGACGAAGGAGGTTTGTTGTTGGAAGACCGGTCGGAAGGCGGGGACAGGGCTGTTAAACGAATGCACGTGTTGCAGCTCACAGATTCTGTGCTGAAGTTGCAAATATGGGCCAACAACGATTCAAGTAAGATAACATTTCAAAAAATGGCTGAATAGACTTTATGCCTATCTTTACAGCCCACAAATAAACATATTAAGTTTTTATAAGTATGCGTACTATACCGTTACGTCAGGCTTTACGGGAAGCCATGGAAGAGGAAATGCGCCGCGATCAGAGCGTGTTTTTAATGGGAGAAGAAGTAGCTCAGTATAATGGCGCCTACAAAGTGAGCCAGGGGATGCTTGCCGAATTTGGTCCGCGCAGAGTAATAGATACGCCGATTGCGGAGTTGGGTTTTGCAGCTATTGCCGTTGGTGCAGCTATGAACAATACCCGCCCGATCGTAGAGTTCATGACCTGGAATTTCGCCGAACTGGCAATAGACCAGATCGTGAACCATGCCGCCAAAATTTTATCCATGAGCGGCGGTCAGTTCAACTGCCCTATCGTGTTCCGTGGGCCAAATGGTTCCGCAGGTCAGTTGGGTGCCCAGCACTCGCAGGCTTTCGAAAACTGGTACGCCAACGTTCCTGGCCTTAAAGTTATTTCAACCGTCAATCCCTACGACGCGAAAGGGCTTATGAAATCAGCCATACGCGAAAACGATCCGGTTGTTTTTATGGAAGGTGAAACCTCTTATGGAGATACAGGCGAAGTACCGGAAGAAGAATACCTGATCCCTATTGGGAAAGCCGAAGTAAAACGGGAAGGTGCAGATGTTACGCTGGTCTCTTACAACAAAATGATGAAGGTGGCGCTGAACGCCGCAGACGAACTGTCCAAGGAGAATATTCAGGCAGAAGTGATAGACCTAAGGACTATAAGACCGCTCGACTGGCAGACAATTGCCGCATCGGTGAGGAAAACAAACCGACTGGTCATTATTGAAGAACAATGGCCATTTGGTAGCGTTGCGTCTGAAATTACCTATCGGATACAAAAAGAAGTTTTCGATTACCTGGACGCGCCCATTCGCCGCATTTGTACCGCCGATGCCAATATGCATTATGCCCCAAATCTTGTGGCCCAGTTTCTGCCCGATGTGGCACAAACCGTGCGTGTGGTGAAGGAGGTAATGTATATGAAAAAGTAACGGAAAATTCACTTTTTACCGGGTTCCAGCCAGGCTTTAGACTCCAGGTCATAGAGCGTATAAGCATTATTATTACGGCATAGCAGGAAGCCCCTATGACCGCCTTCAGGCACGTCTATGCGAAAATAAAGCGGGGGCAACTCACTCTTTTCGAAAAGTATTTCCAGATCATAACTACCCTTGTCCAGTTTAGATATAACTATATGATTCTTGAAATAACGGGAAGTCATTATACCGTTCAGTTTTACATAAAACGGCATAGATTTATCTCCCTGAATACTAATATAGGCGTGCTTTTGCGCAAAAACAGAACAGACCGGTGCCAGTAATACCAAAGCAGCCACTGCTACACATAGTCTGCCTGACTTACCCATACCTAAAAATTTATTGACCCATTTCAATAAGGATAGCTCCTTTTTCTACTGCGGTACGCTCCGCTACCTTTATGGCCTTTACGGTACCGTCTTCAGATGCTTTGAGGACGTTCTCCATTTTCATTGCTTCCAAAATCAGTAAACCATCTCCTTTTTTCACTGCCTGACCAGGCGCAACCAGAATTTTCAACACCATACCGGGCATGGGCGCTTTTACTGTTTCTGCCTTACTACGAGCCTTTATGTCCATACCCATATTGCTCAGTAACTGATCTATGGGCTCCTTAACTGCTACCTTATACGAATGTCCGTCTATACTCAGCTGAACTTCCTTGCTTTTCCGGTCAATGCTTTCCAGAATAGCTGTATAACTTTTGCCGTTCACCAACACACTTATCAATCCGTTTGGTTGCTCATGCAAGTCAAAAACCACGTCCCGGCCGTCAATCGAGTATTGACTATCATCAACATTTACTTCAAAATTTTTCTTGCCGTTTACGCCGACTTGTAACATGGTGATTGGAGGTTTTGGAACGCAAAAATAATAAATCGCAGCACAGGAATTGCTTTATTTTTGGTGGAAATTCGAGTTGGTTTGGGAACAAACATAATAATAGCATTAAACCATCGTTAATAGAACTAATCTAAATCGAGCGGTTTAAAAATACCAGAAACCCTATTTGAGAAACGACACTCTTTGATCACGATATACCAACAAATGAAAAATGCAAAAACCGTCTTGGTTTGGATGATATCTGTGTGCATCCTTTGTTCCTGTGCGGGAACACGCAAAAACCACATACGGCGACTGCCTGGTACCTGGCAGGAGTCTAAAGTGACCATAGATGGTAGTAATAAAGACTGGCCGTCTCCCTATCCGGAATACGACGACAAAGCTGCGATTGGATATTGTGTCTCGAACGACAAAGAAAATC
>CAIYJV010000155.1 GCA_903926605.1 uncultured Bacteroidota bacterium | reverse complement strand
TGTATTGATTCAGCAGGTCTGCCATTTATTTTTATCTATTGTTTATGCGGTTTGTGAAATCAATTTGCAATGTACAGAATCTTTAATTCTGCACTGGGTGGCTTTACATTTTTTAACAAGGCAGTGACACCGTTTTGGCAGGTTCTACCATCCGCTGGCCAGAATGTCGGCGATATGAATAGTCTCTATCGGAAGGTTGTTTTCGTTTATATAACCCTGCATGTGCATCATACACGAAACGTCGGTTGAGATTATATAACGGGCTCCGGTTTCCAGCGCGCTTTTTACTTTGGTTTGCGCCATACCAATAGATATCGCGTCGAACTTAACAGCGAATGTGCCGCCAAAGCCGCAACAGGTTTCGCATTCTTCCATTTCCACCAGTTCCAACCCCTGAACTCTGGATAGTAATTTTCTGGGGCCGTCTTTTATACCGCATTCGCGCAAGGCGCCGCAGGAGTCGTGGTAGGTAGCCCGTCCGTGAAAAACAGCTCCAAAATCTTCCTGCCCCAGTATTTGGGTAAGGAATTCGGTGAATTCAAAAATATTGCCGCGGATCTGCTTGCTCAGATTATGTTCGGATGTATTGTTAAAGAGCTTTTCGTAATAGTTGCGCACATATCCGGTGCACGAACCGCTGGGACCAACAATGTATTTGTTGTCGCTGAAGTCGTGTAGGAATTTTTCGCCAACCGACTTAGCTTCCGTTCGGTATCCTGCGTTAAAGGCCGGCTGGCCGCAACAGGTTTGCCGGGTGTTGTAAGAAACGTTGCAACCCGCTTTTTCAAGCACTTTCACCATATTCATACCCGTTTGGGGATAAAGCTGGTCAACAAAACATGGAATAAAAAGTTGGATATCGGTCATCGAATCGCGCTCACATACAGAACGAATTTATTTCTCTGTGTTGTTTGCATGCCAAAAGTAATAAGTATCAGGCACAAAATGAAGGGCATGTGGTGCCGGGAGGTTTATGTGTGGTGTTACTACCTAATGCTTAACTTTACAGTGTATGTTTTTTCTAATATAGTCGGTTATGCACAAAGAGGGTACAGTAGTCAGGGAGGTTAGCATTACGGAACATTATGAGGTTATAAGCCGGATGATGCAGGCACTGCATGAGCATGAATATACGTTGTTTGATAAAACTGCATCCTGGAAGGATATAGAATCAGACTATATGCATCATCTGGTAACCATGCAGCAGGAGCAGGGGGGGGTGTTCCTGATGGCATATAGGAGCGATATGCCGGTGGGTTTCATATTCGGCTATCTGGAAGATCAGGATGAAAGCCGGATAGAAGTATACACGGGCAAACAGCTCTATGTGTCGGATGGGTACGTGGTGCCAGAGTGCCGCCGACAGGGTGTATACCACCTGCTGAACGAGCATATAGAGCATCACTACGTGAGCCAGGGCGTGAAGCGTATCATTCGGTTCACGTTGGTGCGCAACACAGGGATGCGGCAGTTTCTGGATAGCAAGGGCTATTTTGTCAGCCGGTTGCTGTATGAAAAGTGGTTGTAATACCCATTGTTGGTCATACCTGTACTATGTCCAGTACGATCAACAATATGAATGTAATCCCAGCAAGGCCCAATAGGAACAGAATTAGCGTGACGATTTCCTTTTTCATAGCGCGTGTTTTTAAGTGTGTACAATACACTTTGGTCGTTATTTTACATTTCGTATGCGGTGCAAATGATGATAAGTAGTAGGAACCCAAAACTTATGCAAAAGAGTACGAAGGATGTGATTTCCTGTCTCATAAAATGGCGTTTATGCAGTGAGAAAAATAGGTGATAAGCCGGGGCGCGTAGCGCACAGCTGAAGGAAGGATAGCCGCAGGGTTTATAACCCGTTGCTGGCGAT
>CAIYJV010000154.1 GCA_903926605.1 uncultured Bacteroidota bacterium | reverse complement strand
CTCTGTTCAACCATATGGGTTACAGGATTTTTGCCAACGTTTACCAGTTCTGAAAAAGACTCTCCAATTCCGGCAAGGATATTATTCCAATCGGTTTCGTCGGGATTTGAGCCGGGAAAAATTACCTGCGGAAGGTTATAGCGGCCAACGTTTATTGCTGTATAGGTTACCGGACTCAGGCTTCCCCCTCCCTTGGAATTGACGGGCTGAAATTTTATGTAGCCGTGAGTGCTATCACTACAGGGGCCAACTTCCTGAATTTTTCCATAACCCTTTATTTGCTCAAAGGTATTGTTCGCCCCGGTGAGTCTTGTGTTGAAATTAAAACCCAGGATAGTTTGGTGCCCAATATAATTTTGCGAAAAACTTTGGGTAGACAATTCACTCGACGCTCTCCTGTTAAAATAGACATACAGGTTCGGATTGTTTTTATCCTGATACAACAGATTTGAATTAATGTATTCGGGACTATTTCCTATTCCCTGAACTATGAACATTTCATCCGCCGGCTTGTCCTGAACGAATGCATAATCGTCAGACTCGTATGTTGCTTTAATGACACCACCTGACGGCAGCTTAATACTGTTCAGTGACCATGCCGAAGCATATTCATTTTCGTTGGGATCGTTTTGATCGACATACGGATACTCATAGTTGGTAAAGGCTGGATTATTCGGCTTGTAATTTCCCCAGCGGTCCTTTGAACTCGTGCTATAATTGGGGTTGATCAGACTATAGTCGAATTGATAGGGGCTGATCATGCTTTTTTGCGAATTCCCATACCTGAAAAAGATTTTCTTCAATGTCAGCTTCCCGCCGCCTGAAAGATTATTGGGAACTGCGGAGCATAGCGAATAGTCATACACAAAAAAGGCCGTTTTTATGGGTATCGCATTAGCTCCATTTATAAAACGGTCGTGCTTGTTGTACAATTTAATTGAATCCAATTCGTAGGAATGGGATGCAGACGTTTTAGGACTGCTAAACAAATCCGACAATCCGCCATTTAGAATCTGAGCAGTTATACCGTTTCCGTCCTGACGTGGCGACGTATAGTATTCGGCAATAAAATTCTTGGTTTCAATTGCATGCAGCATCCATTGCTCACGGGAGCCGCAAACCACATTAGCCTTATCATCCTGCTTATCGCTCCAGAAACCGGGATTGTACTGCGCGCTGTCAAAATGGGGTGAATATGGGGCAACCCACCGAAAATCCTTGTCCTCCCGAGTATATTTAAATTTGGTGTAAGAACCCAGATCATCATCTGTAATTCCGTCACCCGTTACGTCCACGTAATCCGATGACAATACGGAAGTCAGTAAAAAGCTGTGCGCATAGGACGGTGTAACAGTGCTACTGAAATAATTGTCCCTTCCTTTTGTATTGTGATTGCTCGCGTCATCCTCAGTAAAATGAACAATGCCGTCCGCAAGATTGACGTGATTGACTGGCTGCGTCGGATCAATGCTGAAAGTCATTTCCCTTTGAATATTATTCATTGCCGGAATACCATACACGAATTTTCGTCCGTCCTTTTGCAATTGTGTGATCACGGAAATCTGCATCTTTTTTCGCTCAAAATTTCCATTCCCGACCCGACGGATAATTTGCCCGGTATCTTGCAAAGGGTGGGCAAAATCACCGCTGTAACTCCTGATATTGGGATCAAATCCGATTCCGGAGATGTTAGCATTTTCGGCGGTACGGGTATAGATCAGGTTGGAACGAGGATCTCGTTTTGTCGAGGAATTACTTTTTACCTGAGGCAGTGACATTGCCTGATCTGGTGTAATGGGCGCACTTTGCCCGATATCATTAAAGTAGTTTGAATCAACTTCCGTGAGTTCTCCCGCCTGTTTGAAATACACGTTTTCGTAAACGCTACCCGGTGCGGTGCCCGTAAATCCTTTGGATGGTGTGCCCGACCGCTGATAGGCCAGCCACGGCCCGGATGTAATATCTGTACCGGAATTGGTATAGTCTAAACCTGCCTCAAATAAGTTACCGGCCCCCAACTCAAGTTGGCCGCTTTCACTAGACGCAGAGCTGAAAGTAAGAGGGTCATACACGCTCCCAAAATCGTTTCGGAAAGGCCGGAACGTGCCGCCAGTTCCCTGCCCCGAAATGGAGTAAATATCATACGTCATATTGGGCGGAGGCAGGAACTGCATGCTTTTGTTGAACATCCCGTCTTTGTCTCGGGTAAAATCCAGAATGGAACTGTTGTCCAGATTCGCATTCTGTAAATACATATAGCCGTAAGCACTTCGGGATGCATCGTTATTGAAGTGCACCGTGCTCAACATACCATTGATATTACCATAAGGGAAAATGGAGAAAAGCTCGAATCCGAGTTTCAATCTTCCGAAGATTGAGTTCATGGTACTGCTGTTGGTAATGACCGGCACATAGTTTTTTGTTCCAATCGGAACTGTGGACGTCAAATCCATTCCAACTGTATTGGCTCCCGAACTGGGATTAACGGAAAAGGAAAGACTTTGATCCTTTAAACCCATTCTTGTGGAATACCCGCTGCTTCGGCTCATACCAATGCCTCCGAACCCGCTTGCCTGGTCACTGCCGACCATCATCGAGGAGGCCATATTAAAACTCTGGCTGAGGTCTATGGAGGAACCTGTCTGTGATCCTACACCTACATTTACGCCCGCAGAAACGCACTTCATCAGCGTAATGCCCGTACCGACGTTTAAATCCGCACTTACGCCTTTGTAATTGCTTACATTGATATTCAGGCCCCAGTTAAAGGTTGCGCTCAGTAATGGGTCGCCTACGCCGCCTAATTCTCCACCACTTCCTACACCCACACGCAGATTGTTCTCGTCCTTAATATGAAAATCCTTGAACACCGTATCCCCGTTAAAATCATCTGGAACTCCTCTGACCGTGCGGTTGATCTCTCCGGGATTGATGTTCCATCCCAGTCCCACCCAGCTAGATTCCTGCTCCATCGTTACGCCACCGTGATAAGAAATGTTTACGGGATAGCCTTCTACATCCAGAAGAGGAATGTTGTAGACAAAGTCTCCGCTGAACATATCCACCATATCGGTTGTTCCCACAGGCTCGAAACTCTGCATTTCGGGTTGTGAAGGGCCGGTCGTTAGCGCATAACCGACAAACGGTAGACACAGTTCTGATCCCTGAAGCAGTATCAGAAATACGGCAATTGCCTTGACTGTTCTTCTATTAAACCACATATCTAAACTATTTTAAAAAATTAGGTCAGGTGCG
>CAIYJV010000153.1 GCA_903926605.1 uncultured Bacteroidota bacterium | reverse complement strand
GCATTGGTGAACCTGATGGTTGCAGAAGCAAAGGACCGGGAATGGGTTACCGACCAGGTTGATAACGAAGGTCCAAAACACAAACAAGTGTTGTCGGCACTGCTGATAAACAGACTTTACAAATTGGTAAAAGCCGTTGAAAAAAGTACTGGCGAGCCTTTTACACTGCAGCCCGGCTATGAGATCACAAAAATCGTAGATACGGCGGAAAAAACTTTTCCAATCGCATTGCCGATCAATTCAGGTTCAGAAACCGACAAGAGAAAAATAGCAGACATCGTTACAGCCGCACCAGCACATGAAACGCTTACGTATGCCATGTGCCTGCAGGTTATAGAATGGGCCATGATCGCGGCCAATAAGAAACAGGGCGCTTAAAATGATGTTGCAGGTATCCTAACAGTATATATAAAATCTACCATGGTATCAGTCAAAAAAGAGGGAGTATTATTAAGTAAAACCGCACTTGGGTTTGAAAACGAAGGCGTGCTGAATCCGGCTGTAATAAAAGACGATGAATTCATCCATCTTTTTTATAGGGCCGTGAGTAAGGGAAATTATTCCAGCATCGGATATTGCAGGTTAAAAGGGCCCCTTACCATAGAGGAACGAAAAATAACGCCCGTAATAACGCCTTCTGAAGAATATGAGACACAGGGTGTGGAAGACCCGAGAATTGTAAAAATAGACGATCTGTTCTACCTCACTTACACCGCATATGACGGCGTAAATGCGATGGGAGCGCTGGCCACATCTAAAGACCTTGTGAGTTTTGAAAAAATGGGCGTTATAGTGCCACAAGTCACTTTCGAACAATTCAAACACCTTGCGGAATGCAAGTCGGAGGTAAACGAAAAATATATACGGTACAACCAGCCCTGGGGTACCGACGACAAGGACGGGAAAAAGCTCTTTATATGGGACAAAAATGTAATTTTTTTTCCCAGGAGAATCAACAACAGACTGCATTTCATACACCGGATCAGACCAGATATACAGATCGCTGATGTGCAGCAACTGGACGAACTGACAGAAGACTTCTGGCGACAATACATAATGAATCTGGAAAACAATATCATGCTGGCACCTATGTACGAGCATGAAGTGAGCTATATAGGCGGCGGCTGTCCTCCTATAGAAACTGAAGATGGCTGGTTAATGATATACCACGGAGTTCACGACTCACTGACCGGCTACGTGTATAATGCCTGTGCAGCACTATTCGAAATTGACAACCCCCGAAAAGAAATTGCCCGTCTGCCCTACCCGCTATTTAGTCCAGACGAGTCCTGGGAAAAAATAGGTTATGTGAACAACGTATGTTTCCCCACCGGCGCGATTCTGAACGATGACCGCCTCTATATCTATTACGGGGCTGCAGACGAAAATATAGCATGCGCATCGGTGAGTCTGAATGAACTACTTGCAGAATTAAAAGTAAATGCCAGATATATATGAAAAACTCTTTCTTTTTAGAACCTGATACAACAAACACCTTTATAGACGATAACGGAACAGGTATAATGTTGACAGCGGACTTCCCTAAACATTCACCCAAAAAAAAGTCAGAAATATTGATCGTCACTTCCTATCCCCCACGGGAATGCGGGATAGCTACTTATTCAAATGATCTGGTAAAAGCCTTGAAAAGTAAATTCGGTGAGTCGATGCAGATCCGAATCTGTGCGGTAGAAAACAACAATGAGAAACATATCTATTCGAACGAAATAAGGTATGTACTGAACACCGACCAACCGAACGACTATATCAAACTAGCGAATGTAATAAATACCAATGATGAAATAAAAATTGTGCTGATACAACATGAATTCGGGTTTTATGTACATACGGAGCAAAATTTCATCGGTTTTCTAAAATCTGTTAAGAAGAAAAAAATTCTGGCTTTTCATACCGTGCTCCCCCACCCCGATGAACAGCGGCTAAGCAGTGTAACCCAAATAGCTGACGAAGCAGACAATATCATTGTAATGACCCATTCCTCCGCCCACATACTGGAACGGGATTATCGTGTACCCACCGCAAAAATCTCAATTATACCGCATGGAACACATCTGGTGTCTCATAGCAATAAAGCCAGTCTGAAACATAAATATGGATTGGATGGCAAGACGGTACTATCCACATTTGGCCTGCTTAGCTCCGGAAAAAACATCGAGACAACCTTGGAAGCGCTTCCTGAAATAATAGCCAAAAACAAAAACGTTTTATTTCTGATCATTGGAAAAACGCATCCCGGTGTGGTGAAACACGAAGGCGAGCGCTACAGGACGATGCTGGAAAACGAAGTCACGGAGTTAAACCTAAGCGAGCACGTAAAATTTTTGAACAGTTTTCTTCCGTTGCCCGAATTGCTTGAATACCTGCAGTTAACTGATGTTTACCTATTTACGTCAAAAGACCCGAATCAGGCCGTGAGTGGCACATTTTCGTATGCCATTAGCTGCGGATGCCCGGTCATTTCCACACCCATACCCCATGCTACCGAAGTACTTAAAGACAATGGCGGAATGATCGTTGATTTTGAAAACTCAAAGCAATTGTCCGAAGCTGTGAACAAAGTGCTGAGCGATAAAAATTTCAGGCAAAACATCATCCGAACCGGTCTGCAGCGAATGGCGCCAACCGCCTGGGAGAACGCGGCCATTGCCCACGCCCATTTATTCGAACAGATCAGCAGCAACATACTCCTACAATATATATTACCACCTATCAAGTTGACACATCTTAAAAAAATGACCATTGGATATGGCATGGTACAGTTTGCACAAATAAACCAGCCCGATCTGGAGTCCGGATACACCCTTGATGACAATGCTAGAGCACTAATTGTAATGTGCCAGCATTTCGAACTTTCGATGTGCGATCAGGACCTGAACTACATCTCCCTGTATTTAAACTTCATAGGGTTCTGCCAGCAAAGCGACGGAAGTTTCCTAAACTATGTAGATAAACACGAATCGTTTACAGAACAGAATTACGACTCAAACCTTCAGGATGCCAACGGTCGTGCAATTTGGGCGCTTGGTTATCTATTATCTCTGGGATTTCTGCTGCCCGACAGCATAGTTGCAAAAGCTGAATCAATATACGAAGGGGCGCTACAACATGTAGCCAGTATTCACTCCTCCAGAGCCATGGGGTTTATTATCAAGGGTATATATTACCGTAACCAAACCAAAAACCGGTCGTCAGAAATATTGCTTTTAACAAGCCTTGCAGAGCGACTGATGCAGATGTATCTGCATGAATCAGATAACAACTGGCAATGGTTTGAGTCGTACCTCACATACGCCAACGCGATACTACCGGAAGCCATGCTGTGTGCCTTCAGGGCTACTGGCAACACAAAGTATAGAAATATAGCAAAAACGACATTTGATTTCCTGCTTACAAAACTATTTCAAGACAATACTTTTAGAGTTATTTCCAACAAACAATGGCTTCACAAAGCCAGCGAATTCATGCACGTAAAAAAAGGCGGAGAACAGCCTATAGACGTTGCCTATACTATTTCAGCCCTGGAAAAATTCTATGCGGACTTCAGAGACGAATTCTACAAATCCAAAATAACGCAGGCTATAAATTGGTTTCTCGGAGCCAACCATCTGCAACAAATTATATACAACCCATGTACCGGAGGCTGCTATGACGGGCTGGAAGAACATAACATCAACCTTAACCAGGGTGCAGAGTCTACTATAAGCTATCTTATGGCCAGATTGGCGGTTGAGAAACTTATAAAAATGGAGTCTCTGAACCGAAGCAAAATACACCTCAACTATATCGGAGCAATAAAAACAACCCTGCCCACCAATCCAACCCTACAGGTGGAAGTAATGTAAATAATGTAATTCTTGGGGTCCAGAATATAACATCCCAAGCTTGAGTTGTCTTCAACTTTATATCGTCAAAAATCAAAATTACAAAAT
>CAIYJV010000152.1 GCA_903926605.1 uncultured Bacteroidota bacterium | reverse complement strand
TTTTCAAAACACTCGATGACCTCTCTTCTCGATTATCAGAACTAATCATCGAGCTCAAAAATGAAACAATAATATCAATAACAGCCTTTGAATATTATGTAAACAACTACAATGCACATTTTTAATGTCTAATTGGTATAAGTCTCGGTTTAAAATGCATGTGGAAGGCTCAATTTGTAGGTCACGACCTTTTGGACTGGAGGAAAAACAGAGTGTCTGTATAAAAATCTTAAAGTGGACTCAATTTACCAGTTGCTATGACGTTCAGGTTGTGGGGAAAAATGAAATACAAGAGGCTTCATCCGAAAGCGAACGCCGGGGCCAAAAGCAAAAAGGGGTCGAAATATTTCGACCCCTTTTTGTAAATTATGAAAAGTGCAATTAGTCTTTCAAAATGGTACGGCTGATCACGATACGCTGCACCTCGCTGGTGCCTTCATAGATCTGTGTGATCTTGGCGTCGCGCAGTAAACGCTCTACGTGGAATTCTTTTACATAGCCATATCCGCCGTGTATCTGTACAGCTTCGTTGGTTACGCGCTGTGCAATATCGGAAGCAAACAGTTTGGCCATTGATGCAGGCAGCGTATAGTCTTCGTGCTGATCCTTGGTCCATGCCGCTTTCAGACAAAGCAAACGGGCCGCTTCAATCTCGGTAGCCATATCAGCCAGCTTAAACGCAATAGCCTGATGGTTGGATATTTCTGTGCCAAATGCTTTACGCTCCTTAGAATATTTGAGTGCCAGTTCGTATGCGCCGCTGGCAATACCCAGTGCCTGCGATGCGATACCGATACGCCCGCCGGTGAGCACTTTCATGGCAAACTTAAATCCGAAGCCGTCTTCGCCAATGCGGTTAGCCTTGGGCACTTTCACGTCCTGGAACATGATGCTGTGCGTATCGCTGCCGCGAATACCCAGCTTATTTTCCTTTGCGCCCACGGTTACGCCGGGTGAGTCTTTTTCTATGATCAGCGCATTAATGCCCTTATGCCCTTTTTCAGGATAGGTCTGTACGATCACAATATAATAAGATGCAGAACTACCATTGGTGATCCAGTTTTTGGTGCCGTTCACGAGATAGTGGTCGCCCTTATCTTCCGCAGTGGTGCGCTGAGAAGTCGCATCCGATCCTGCTTCTGGTTCACTCAGCAGGAAGGCGCCTATTTTCTGACCGCTGGCCATTGGCACCAGGTACTTCATTTTCTGGTCTTCATTGCCATATTCTTCCAGACCCCAGCATACCAGGGAGTTGTTCACGCTCATACAAACCGATACTGAAGCGTCTATCTTGGATATTTCCTCCATAGCCAGTACATAAGATACGGTGTCCATACCAGATCCGCCGTACTTGGGGTTCACCATCATGCCCATAAAACCCAGTTCGCCCAGCTTCTTGATCTGCTCGGTGGGGAATTTCATTTTTTCGTCGCGTTCTATGACGCCCGGAAGCAATTCGGTCCTCGCGAAATCACGAGCAGCCATCTGCACCGCTTTCTGTTCTTCAGTAAGTTGGAAGTTCATATTATTTATGCCTGATAAGATGTAAAAATACTGTTTATAAAATACGGCGCAAAGTAATGCGAATTTTTCAGAAATCGCAGGATATTGGTTAGTTCCGGTATTTTGCACGAGGGGTAGTGTGGTGTTATATGTATTAATTTTATTAATAAATCATTCATTTTAAAGCCCCCCTTTCGGTTGCACCTGTCATCGCCTGCCAACATTTCGATAAAACGAGAAAATGCATATCGAAATGTACATTTTCTCTGCATTTATGCACGAAAGGTCGTTTGTTTTTACCGTAGACTCCGACTTCCGTAGTATAAGTGCAAATCTCTGGATTGTAGAAAATGTCGCCCGGCCTTCCATGTTCATATACACTTGACCACTTCAAAAGCAAAAAATCCAGTTCAGCCAACAAATTAGTTTTACATCTTGCGAAGGGTTTTCTCCTCCTCAGCGTCTATATTTGTTATCACCTCCAAAATTTAGTGCTATGAAGAAAACAATGATGACGATTGTTGCTCTGGCCGGTATGACCCTGATGGGTAACGCCCAGACCGGACCCAATATCACCTCCTGGTTGCAAAACACAACCGTTACCGGCTACGGCGGCTACATTTCAAACGTACAACTGGTACAATATTCGGCCAGCTATGTGTATGTGAGTACCAACTGTATCCCGGAATATTCCATAGGTCCCTGGCCTACAAACCCCAACGTACCCTCCCCGCAGAATTTCGTGTGCGAGTTTCCCCGGCACCCGGCACAGAACACCGGTACACCCACCCAGACGGGTCTCGGTTCAATAGGCCTATGGTCAAACGGGGTCTCGATCTTTAATCCGGAAGATGGTTTCCACTGGAGCAGCACTACCAGCGCATGGGCAATGGGCCCCGGAACAGCATGGAACCGCAACGCGCTCATTTTCGAGGGCATTAGCTTCGACTCCTGTCTTGGTCATCCCCAGCAAACCGGCGACTACCACCACCACGTCAATCCCAAATGCCTGTACAATGATGCTGATAGCACCCATCATTCGCCCATCATCGGTTATGCGTTCGACGGTTTTCCTATTTATGGCGCATACGGTTATGCCAGCGCCACCAGCGCATCCGGGCCGATAAAAAGAATGGTGAGCAGTTATGTGCTTACTACCGATACCACCCGTTCCGGTGGACCACATCCTGTGGCTACCTATCCGTTGGGCGATTGTGTAGATGATTTTGTATTTACTTCCGGAGCCGGAGACCTCGATGCGCACAATGGTCGTTTTTGCTACACGCCCGAATACCCGGCCGGCACCTATGCCTACTTCGTGACCATTGACGCAAGCCTCAATCCTGTCTATCCTTTTGTGCTGGGCCCCAGTTATTATGGTGTAGTGGGTTCTACCAACACCCATGTTACACCGGTTGGACCTGATACCACTTATACCACACCACCCACCGGTATTCAGGAAACCAACAACCAGACCATTAAATATATAGTGGCACCCAATCCCGTTGAAGATCATTTGTACCTTTATATGGACGCTGCCAATATGAACAATGTAACGCTGGACATTTTTGACGCATCGGGCCGCAAAGTGATCACACGCGCCGATCTGCAACCCAGCGTACCCTATGCCATCAACATGGCCGACCTGGCAACCGGTACATATATCCTGATTTTTGAAGGAAACGGTGTCCGCATTACAGACAAAATTCAAAAAGTGAAGTAATTGAACCGACCTACTCATAGTATTTTTGCCATGGCAACCCTTGTGGTTGCCATGTTGCTGAGTCATACGGTGGTGGCTGGCGGCAGGTTGGTCATAGATATCACCAACCGTGTGGGACCGCAAGTGCTGAGTCTGGATTCGGGCAGCTATACCAATGCCCTGGCCCAGCCTTATACCGTATCCATGTTCAAATACTATATTGGCAAAATCGCCTTGCGGGAAAAGAACGGGAGCGAAGTAAGATCGGAAGCCTACTACCTTGTCAATGAGTCTGAACCGGCTAGTAAAACAATAGTATTGGAGCACGTTCCAATCGGCGACTACACCGGCATTTCTTTTTTTACGGGTGTAGACAGTGCAGACAATTGCAGCGGGGCTCAGGACGGGGCGCTCGACCCGCTAAACGCCATGTTCTGGGCCTGGAATACAGGATATATTTTCCTCAAGCTCGAGGGTAGGGCACCGGCCTCGCGATCCAGCGGCCATTTGCTGGAATACCATATCGGCGGTTACCGTGAGCCTCACAACTGCATCCGTCATATTGCGCTCCGTTTCAAAAAATCGCTGCCGGTCGTCGAAGGAGGTACCGCTCATGTCCACCTCAATGCCGATGTGGCTGCAGTTCTTAGTGGAAAAGAGCGAATAGATTTTGCGCAACTGTCGTCGGTTACCGATTTTCACAACGCTACCACCATCGCCGACAATTATGCCACTATGTGGTCTGTTTCTACTGAAAAATGAAGACTGCACGCTCCATAATGCTGTTGGCCCTGGTGCTCGTGCTCGCATCCTTTGCGGGGTCGAACAAATACTTTGTCATCACCGCAGAAGATGTGGCATTTAAAGTGCCGGATGGCTTTCCCAAGCCGGTTTACGACTTTTCGTCAAACCACCCTTCTCCCGAGGTTTTTATCCTTGGCCGCAAACTTTTTTACGATCCCATTCTTTCGCGCGACAGTACCATAAGTTGCGCATCGTGCCACCAGCGGTTGTTCGCATTTGGGCATATAGATCATGCGCTTAGCCACGGTATAAACGGCCTTATCGGTACGCGCAACGTACCACCCCTTCAGAATCTGGCATGGAACCCCGCTTTTATGTGGGATGGTGGTGTGAACCACATAGAAATGCAGCCATTGAGCCCACTCACCAATCCGCTGGAAATGGGAGAAACATTGTCTCATATTCTGCTCAAGCTTCGGCAAAATGAGCATTACCGAAAAGATTTTCAGGCTGCCTGGCACGATACGGTCATCAACACCGAACGTATGCTGAAGGCACTTGCCCAATTCACGGGTCTCATGATATCCTGCAATTCCCGGTATGACAAGTATATACGCGGCGCCGACACATTTTCTGCGATCGAAAAAAACGGGCTTGCATTTTTTCGGCAGAAGTGTGCCACCTGCCACACCGAGCCCTTGTTCACCAACAACGCCTACCGCAACAATGGTATAAGACCCGACACGGCCCTCAATGATTCAGGTCGTGGACGCATAACCGGTACCATGTCCGACAATTATATGTTCAAGGTGCCGGGCCTGCGCAACGTGGAGCGCACTTATCCCTATATGCACGACGGCAGGATCCGCAACCTCCGCAGCGTGCTCGACCACTATGCCGACCCCAACCAATTTGACACCAGAGCTTCACCTGAAATGCGCCGTATCGGTGTGCTCAGTAAAGACCAGAAGGATGCACTCTACGCATTTCTGCTCACACTTACCGATAAGGAATTTATTTACGACAAACGTTTTATAGACCCGTTCATTGATACGGTAAAATAGAAAGGCACGACGTTAAAGATGATTCAAATTGAAGTTTTGGGTGGTTGAATTTGGCTGCTATTTCTTTTGGTGCTGTATCTTTGAGTACCGGCTTCGAACTGCTTGTTGTCTGGAACACAGGTGCCCAATAACAAAGCTGCGATTTTTATAAACCTTAAATATTAAGCTTATCTTTAGCCTATGGTAGCATTGTCGTCCATAAGAGAGAAACTGGAGCTTGTAAAGCCGGACCTCATGTCCAAATATCATGTTCGGACAATAGGTCTGTTCGGTTCTGTCGTCAGGGACGATTTCACCAATAACAGCGATATAGATATTGTGGTGGATTTTAGTGTGCCTATTGGCATTGAATTCGTAGATCTTGCCGCAGACCTCGAGGCATTATTAGGTAGGAACGTAGATCTCGTTTCGTTAAAAGGGATCAAGCCCGGATATTTGGAGCACATAAAAGCCGAAATTATTTATGTCTAAAAGAAGTGTTCAATTGCTTTTAGGCGACCTGCTGACTTGTTGCTAGAAAATAACAAGGTACACTCAGGGAAAGACGCTGAACGAGTTTATCAATGATAAACTGACGAAGTAATAAAATAGTAAATTCAGAAGTTAGATATTTTGTTTTCTGTTGAATTTTTTCAATGAAGCCAATCACATTTTTTTTCATTTTTTTCTTTTGGGCATTAAGATGCAATTCCCAAATAATTACCACTATCGCAGGTAATGGGTCGGCAGGCTATTCTGGAAATTTTGGACAAGCAACAGATGCTCAAATTGATGTTGTTACGGGTATTTGTCTCGATAAATTTGGGAACTATTACCTTGCTGATCTACATAACGGCGTTTTTCGGAAAATAGATACTGGCGGCGTAATTACCACATTTGCCGGAGCTGGATACTGTGATACTTTTTCAGACGGGATTCAAGCTACCGATGCGACGTTTTGTATTGACGATGTTGCTACAGACGATAGCGGAAATGTTTTTGTGGATGACGTAACAAATGCCAGAATTCGGAAAATTAGTGTCAGTACCGGTATAGTTTCAACAATTGCAGGAAATGGTATTCCCGGTTACAGTGGTGATCACGGCCCCGCCACGCTTGCGGAAATTAACGACCTAACTGGA
>CAIYJV010000151.1 GCA_903926605.1 uncultured Bacteroidota bacterium | reverse complement strand
TGATCACAAAAATTGAATTGTTCGGAAGTGCAAAAATCACCGAAAAAGAGCGCTTGCAATAAGAACAATTTCTTAAGATCGCTATAATCTACGACCATATTAGTTTGACAATAGCAAAATGTACTATCGAGATAAGGCAACAAAACAGAACACCGCTGCCTGACGCAATCATTGCCGCAACAGCAATGGTTAATAATTTAACGCTCATCACGCGCAATGTGAGTGATTTCAAGATGATAAATGGGTTGACTGTTATTGACCCGTATCTGTTATAGGTTTTCAGGATACCTGATCACACTTCGTTTTTACTATTTCGCAACGATACTCCGGGCATTGTTTAAATTTCCAAAAGCAAAATGGTGTCGGTGGTTGTCAACCAATTCTACCAGCCATTCCGTATTTGCATTGAGTCGGCATCCACCAATAAAATGAAAAGGTTTCAGAAATAGATCCCGGCCTTGATTTAGTGGCATCTCAACCAAACTTAAAATTGAGTCTATTGCAGCCCAAACTTGCAAGTAAGCAGAAATATATTTTGTGGTCAATTTTGTCTAAAAAGGAAATATCAACTTTATACAAAAATTCCTGCCCATATTGTATATCCCTTTGCGTCCGTCTGGAGCGTTTGTATAGTATTCGAAATATTGTAGTCGGCTGAGGTGATTCTGATACGCGGTGTTCATAAGGTTGTTCACTTGTAGTTGCATCTGAAAAGTCCCTTTCTTTTGATACCGGATATCTGCATGAACTGAAAGACCGAACAACAGGAAAGCCGGAGTCGCCGCCTCGGTATTGAACAAGGCCATATAGCGGTTCTGGGCGAAATTGTACTCGCTTTCGGCAGCGAAACTTACGGAACCTATCCCCTTGGTATTGCCGACGAGGCGGTACTGTATTTTGCTGATCCACCGTGGTGGAGGCGTAAAAGGCAAATACTCCCCCATAGTACCAGCGTGTGCATACCGCGGATTGAGGTTGAAGGAATAAACGGAGGACAAAACATGGTCCCACCTCCACTTTGTATGGATTGATGGATGTATGCTCAATACCACGTTTGCACCATACAACCAGGCATTTGTCTGTTGAAATTGAAAGGTCTTGTTTCCTGCGATGACCACCAAAGGATTGCCATTCTTGTCAACCGCCTGATCTTCATAAATGTAATTATTGATGTTGTTGTTAAAGAAACTACACCCAAATGAGATACCGGGCCAGGAACCGGTGAAACCTGCGTCTTCCTGCAAGCTGAATTCCGGTGAAAAACCAAGATTTCCTATATATACAATATGGGCGCCCGGATCCAATCCGTTTGCCGCGATCTCGGTGATATTGGGGGCACGGTAACCTTTGGCTACGTTTGCCTTTACACTCAGGTTATCATTAATCCTGTAAGTAAATCCGCAACTCCCTGTTGTGCCCAGAAAGTGCAAATTGAAACCAGAAAACTTTTGTTGTGCCGCACCCTGGTAATCCGCGTCAACCCGGCTGAAAAATCCGGATTGCGGATCGGCCCCTACCCACATCGGAAATCCGGTCTCTGAACGCACATCATAGCGCAATCCGCCAGACACCGTCCATTTCCCGGATCTCCATTTTCCGAACACATAACTACCCAGATCAAACACATTGTAATCGGGTATCGGGAAGTCTGTGGCCTGATGATTCCTGTTGTGTTGCACCATACCATTGACGCCGGCAGAAATATCAACACCCTTAATAGTGGGAAGGTTAAGGCCAAGACCGTAGTCTAGTGTTTTGAGCACAATATACTCGCCCGGGAGCAAGGGGTCAGCCGGATGGTTGTACTCCCTGCGCACATTTTGTTCGAAGCCCAAAAAGAATTTAAAATCCCATTGCCGCATACGGTACGCATTGTCCAGATACAGTCTCAGGTCCTGAATCCGTTGCCCGAGTGAACCCGGAGCATAGGAATTCAGCATTGCATCAGACGCTTTGGGCCTGTTTTTTATATCGTCGGCTTTTGGCAGTAATGCATTTACGCCGGGAGACTCATAGATCTGGTAAGTGAACTCCCGGGTAAGGGAATCCCGGCTGCCGTCCGGAATTGACTGGCGGTTATCATACAAACTTAAATTCAATCTGGAGTACCCATTCTTCCCACGATAACCCAGATGTCCCGAGCCACACCACATGGCAAAACCCGTATTATATACCCTTCCATCTACAGGATCGGAGTAGTTTTTGGCAATCCGCTCCGAGCCACTCAGCAACCATGATATTTTTTTGCCGCCGTGCGACAACCGAACAGAGTTGCCGATTAAACCATTATTGGATTGGTATTCGGACAACACCCTGGTATGCAGCCCAAAGAGGGAGTCTGCCGGCATTGCTGCAAACAAACTAAGCACGCCTGCAATCGCGTCTGAGCCAAACATCAGACTTGCCGGTCCCTCTATCACTTCGGCCCGCTCTACCAGATAGTCGTCCAGTGGAACACCATGTTCATCACCCCATTGTTGCGTCTCTACCCGCATACCATCGTACAGGGTCAGTACCCGGTTGTAACCCAGACCATTTATGAACGGCTTTGATATGTTTGGCCCTGTTTTCACCGACTGACAACCGGCAGTTACATGGGCGATGGCATCGATGACATTGTCACCTGCCGATTCTTCTATCTGCTTTTTTGAAACCGTTTCAACCGCCTGAGGGTTTTCTTTGATCAGGGTAGCTTTGGAAACCCCGGACACCACTACTTCACCCAGTGCACCCTCTTCTGCCGCCAGTTCCACATGCAGCACTGTGTTTTCTGCCAAAGGATGCACTTTTTGAACCTTTGTAGTAAAGCCAATCATGTAAAACACCAGATCAACAGTGTTCCTGTCTCCAACGTCTATCATGAACCTGCCATTTTTAGAAGCCGTGGACCCGATTTCTGTTCCTGCCACAGTTACCACTGCGAATTCAAGGCCCCTGCCGCGGCCGGTTATGGTGCCCGAAATAGTTCTGCACTGTGCATCATACCCAGGGTATAATCCTGCCGAAAACAGCAGTACCCCAAACTTTACTAACAACCTCATTATTTCTATTATAATTGCAAAACTAATAAGTTAGAGTTATCTAACAAATTTATTCTGAAAATATTATTTTTAGAAAAAGAAAATAAACAATGAGTATTTTTGGCATCATGATGTCGCTTACCGAGGAAAACTACCTTAAAGCCTTGTTCAACATCGCCAACGAATCGGGTGAAGTGAACGTAAATGAGCTATCGAAAAGGCTGGAACTGAAAATGCCGACCATAACCAGCATGATCAAGAAACTGGCCGAAAAAAAACTGGTTCATTATGAAAGTTATAAACCTATAAAACTTACGGAAAAGGGTAAAAAAGAAGCAAGTCTCATTATCCGCAAACATCGCCTCACGGAAATGTACCTGGCTGA
>CAIYJV010000150.1 GCA_903926605.1 uncultured Bacteroidota bacterium | reverse complement strand
CTGATCGTTGAACACGAAGTCCAGCGTATCGGGATGTACCGGGAAGCGGCCCATGTATAGCTCATATTCGCACCCCAGAATCATAAAATGACCGTTTGCCAGCCGCGTGACCTCGTGGTGATAATATTCTTTTACCTGTCCACTCACCGTGCCGTCGTTGGGTGCTTTCCAGAGTATTTCCCCGTTATAGTTCACTTCGTAGGCTCCTTTTTCTTCATAAAGAAAGGATACAGTACCGCGGTTGGTGAGTTTAAGGTCGCGTAGGGCAGATTTTTCTGTTATGAAACCGTCTATGTCGGGTAGGTACCAAACAGGTTCGCCCTTCATATTGTATAGTGCACGATGTCCATCGAGAAAGACAAAACCATCTGTGTATTTTTCTGCAGGCTGCAGGATCCGGAGCCTGGTTAGCGATGTGTCCACTGCGGGAATCATACCTGTAGAAAAATGGTGTAACGCAGGGGCGTTTTTATGTTTGATGCGGGCTTCGCTGTTCCTGCAACGCCAGGTATAATTTTTGCCAAATGCGGGTAGCTCGATTATACAAGTGTTGCCGGTCATTGGCTGTGTCAATATTATCTTATTGTTAAAAGAATCGGTATTGTAAATTGAACCCTGAGCAACCTCGATGATATTGTTTGCATTTGTCGTTAAATTTGCGGCCGAGAATCCTACTATTCTGTAGTTGAGTGTGCTGTTTTCTTTCGGTAAATCCTGTGCGTATAACAATCTGAAGGGCAATAGCAAGATCAAAATTCCCGGTATTAGATACTTACTCATGAAGAAGTAATTTGTTATGAAGCGCAAAAATAGTTTATTAATCGTTGGACTGGCATTAGGTTTTATTGCATTTTCCTGTAACCAAAAGATACAGAGTACACTTCCTGTAGCAGATTCGGTAGCTGCAAAAAATAAGGTGTGGGTAACCCCAGATACGTCAACTATCCCCCATGATGCCTTCGGCGAAATGGTGCGTTATGGCCGGGACCTTTTACTCAATACATCATATTATATAGGCCCGGATGGCACAAAAGGGCATTATCTGGGTAATAAAATGAATTGTACCAATTGTCATCTGGACGCAGGTACGCGGGCTTTCGGATTTAATTTTTTCAGTACTCATGCCCGATATCCACAGTACCGCGGACGGGAAAACAAGGTACTTGATCTGGCGCAGCGCATCAACAATTGCGTGGAACGCCCTCATAACGGAACGCCACTGCCATTAGATAGCAAGGAAATTGTCGCTATGATATGCTATATGAAATGGCTAAGCGGTAATGTACCGGTAGGTCAGCACGTAAAGGGTGATGAGATGCCCGAACTGGAATACCCAGACCGCGCAGCAGACCCGCAACAGGGTGCCGTGCTTTTTAAGAAATATTGCGTGGAGTGTCATGGAGCAAATGGGGAGGGAAAGATGCGACCCGATTCTGTTTGCTACTTGTTCCCGCCGCTTTGGGGGCCATTTGCCTACCAAAAAGGTTCCAGTCCGTCGCGGGTATTGAAACTGGCCAGGTTTATAAAAGCAAATATGCCTGATAAAAAAACTTCTTGGCAAAAACCGCTGCTCACCGACGAGCAATGTATAGATATTGCTTCATTTGTGAACAGCGATGCCCTCAACCCCAGGCCGGTGAAGAAAGATGCATCGCATCCCGATTATCCCAACGAGGCGTTTAAAGCTATTGATTACGACAAGGGCCCTTATGTAGATACATTCAGCGAACATCAGCATAAGTACGGGCCATACAAACCCATTATACAATACCACAAAGACCATAATCTTCCGGTGATTTTTTAGTCTGCGGGCGATAAAGTCAAGTTTTCCTGCAAACCGCAGCCCATAATGAGTGTCAATAAGAAAGCAAAACCTATTTTGCAAAAAATTTAGGTTACGCCCTGATTTTTGACTGTTTGTTTCCATTAATTTTGAATGATGGCTGGTAGACTTGCTGGTTTCGTTTTTTTGATTTTGTTAGCGATACCCTTATTCTCGGGAGCGCAAAACGTTCATTACTCCACTTACGACAAATTTGACTACCGGAATGGAGATTATTCTGTAGTAGGTATTACCGGAGGGCTACTATATACCTATCGCTGTGACGAGAGTGGTTATTACCTCGACGCCTGTGACGATTCGATGAACAGGATAGCCACGGTAGTATTGGACTTTTTTCCGGAAAAAATATACCAGACAAAATTTGTTTCCTATGCTGACAAAATAATAGTGCTTTACCAAGCATTGGAGAGCAATAAAGTGGTGCAATATGCCGTATTGCTCGATGAAAAGGGGCGCATGAGAACCAAGCCCGTTACGCTGGGCAACACCAAAACCGGCCTATTCGGAGCGACCCGGACCTACTACTCGTCGGTAGTATCCGACAATAAAAAGCTACTCTTTATTTACAGTACAGACGTGAAGGGGGAATCGTTTGAAGTGGACGGGAAATGGCTGGATGACAATCTGACCATCGTAAAACATGCTCATGCTACTTTTAAAGCCGATAACCCATTACAGCAGGGCGAAGCCTGCATGGGCAACGACAGCACCGTATATTTTCCGGCATACTGCGTGAACGGAGTTGAAAAATATGCCGATCAGTATTGGTTTCTGAAGCTTCGCCCGTCGGATAGCCGGTTCGAACCCGTAGAATTGCCGCTCAACGATAAATATGCCGCCGGTGGCTACCTTAAAATAGACAATATTAACAACTGCGTGTATTTCGGTGGCTTTTATGCAGACAAGAAAAACGGCAGTTTTACCGGGCTCATTTTTTCGCGCTACGACAACGCCAGCCGCAAACTTACCAACAACCGTTTCCTACCCTTTGACGCCGATCTTCGGACCGCGTCAGGCGCCCGCCGTCCGGAAAAGGCCTTTGATAATTATCTGGTGAAACAAATCATCATTAAAAACGATGGCGGTTTCGTAATGGTGTCTGAAATTCACTATGTCGCAACGCACAGTACCTATAATCCGCCTATGGGTTTCTATTCATACTATAATCCGTATTCGTCCAGCGTGGTAAAAGAATATCACTACAATGATATTATGGCGCTGTCCTATAATGCGGCAGGCGAGCGGCAATGGGCATCATTCATTCCCAAAGAACAGACTTCGCAGGAAGATGGCGGCCTTTTTTCGTCCTACTCCTTTTTAAATTCAGGTGGCACGCTGGCTTTCATGTACAACGATTTTAACAACAACCATTCCCGCATACAATTGTCCACGATATATGCAGATGGCAGATTGAATCAGCACTCATTCGTTCCTGAAGGCAACGATAGCCCGGACTGGATACCCCGTGCGGGCAAGCAAGTGGGGGGGCGTGTACTTGTGGTGCCTTGCATCCGGAAAAAGCAGATATGCTTTGCGAGGGTGAGTTTTTAAATTTTAAACTTCAAAAAAATGAGTCAAATACAGGAATTTAACGAGTACAGGGCCAAAATGAATGAGGTGATCCTTGGCAAGAACAACAAGGTCATTAACCGCCTGTTCAACCTGGATACCAACACCTATATGGAAGGTGCGCTCAGTACCAAAACAAAGGAAATGCTGGGACTGGTGGCCAGCATGGTATTGCGTTGCGACGATTGCATCCGATATCATCTTGGTAAGTGTTACGAACTGGGGATCACTACAGATGAGATCTATGAGATATTCGCGGTCGCAAACATCGTGGGCGGTACCATTGTTATTCCGCATACCCGCAGGGGTGCTGAATATTGGGAAGAGTTGGTAGCAACCGGTCGTGCAGGTGCGGAAGTAGAAGGGAAATAAGCTTCGTAGGGACTTTTGTGCCTCCATATTCTTTTTTTTGTTTATTCAGAAACCATAACTTTGCTTAGGTAGTATTTTTGTAAGCTATATCACAGTTACGCCGGTTGGTGTAACAAATCAAACTTTTATGTCAAAAAATTTAGGCGAGCTTTCGGGTAGAAAAGGACTGAGCGGAAATTTGTTTGAGGAATTGGGCAATGTCGCTTCGGCATCCGGTACCGTGAGCATAGAGGATGTGGCACGAATTTCGGGCGATTTTCTAATGGGTAAGGCTAATGTGTATGGAACCGTTTCATTTTATGATTTCCTGCGGCCTGAAAATCAGGGGAAGAAAGTATATGTATGCAATGGTAGTGCCTGCCTTACCGCAGGTAGTCAGGACGGGCTAAAAGAAAAGCTCGAAAAGCATTTTGATGCCAATGAGATTGGCGAAATGTGTTGTCTGGGTCGTTGTCATGAAAATGCTGCATTCAGTACAGGCGGTAAAAACTATTCGGGTGCGGCCATAGAACAGATTGAATCCATAAAAAAAGACGGTTCTGTGGTTGCCGACAACTACCGTGTGGCTACCAGAGGTACCGCAGTGCTTACGGGACCGTTTCCCGGTATTGACAAGTTTTACAGTGGATTGACCGGATTGCTGAAGAAAACACCAGATGAGTTACTGAACGAGCTAAAAGTGTCTGGACTACGGGGCAGGGGAGGCGCAGGTTTCCCTATAGCGTTCAAGCTGGAGTCTTGTAAAAACACGGCCGGCGCGCAAAAATACATTGTGTGTAATGCGGACGAAGGCGATCCGGGTGCGTACAGCGACCGTTATCTGCTTGAACAACAACCCCATCTTGTATTGCACGGAATGATGATAGCCGGCTACATCACAGGTGCCAACGCAGGTGTGGTGTACATCAGGGCAGAATACCCTGAAGCCATCGCCATTACGCAGAAAGCCATAGACCTGCTTTATGATGCTGGTTTATTGGGCAAGAATATTGGCGGTACAGGCTTTGATTTTGATTTTAAGATCATAAGGGCGCAGGGCGCTTATATATGTGGTGAAGAAACAGCTTTGTTGTCTTCGATTGAAGGGCAGCGGCCCGAGGTTAGGGTACGGCCACCGTATCCCACGCAGCATGGTTTGTTTAACAAGCCCACTGTGGTGAACAATGTGGAGACACTCGCCTGTATACCCTGGATCATGCTGAACGGAGGTGCGGCCTTCGCTGCTATCGGCAAGGGAAAGTCTACCGGCACCAAATTGGTATCGTTGGACGGCTTTTTCAAAACGCCGGGTATTTATGAGGTAGATATGGGTACTCCGTTATCGGTGGTAATTGAGGAACTGGGTGGTGGATTCCGGACCCCTGTAAAGGCCATGCACATAGGCGGGCCACTGGGCGGACTGGTTCCATTGTCAAAAATCCCGGATCTGTCTATTGATTTTGAAAGCTTTGGACAAAACGGATTTTTGTTGGGACATGCATCTGTGGTATGTCTGCCGGCTGATTTTCCGATCATTAAATACATCGAGCACCTTTTTCATTTTACAGCACATGAAAGCTGCGGCAAGTGTTTTCCCTGCCGGTTGGGTTCTACCCGAGGCTACGAGCTGGTGCACAAAGCAACCTCGTCAGATTACAAGATAGACCGTGAGTTGTTTACCGACCTGCTTACGACTATGGAAATCGGATCGCTTTGCGCCCTGGGCGGCGGCCTTCCTTTGCCTATCAAGAATTCGCTGAAATATTTTGAAAACGAACTAGGTCAATACTTCATCAATCAATAGCAGATAATGAGCAAGCAATATTTTGTGGATAACAAAACCGGGTCTGGTTCTTCATCGGGTGATAAGCTGCAACAGGCTGTAAAAATAGCCTATGTGGACGATAAGCCCTACGAGATAAAAGAAGGTGAAACCATTATTTCGCTACTGAGACGCAATTTTGGCAAAAACGCTGTGCCCACTTTATGCGATGCACCCAATCTGGATCCGTTTGGGTCTTGCCGGGTTTGCAGCGTAGATGTGGCGCTTGCAAAGGGCGGCCCCGCAAAGGCTATGGCTTCCTGCCATACGCCGGTGATGCCGGGATCATACATTTACCCGGAATCGGACCGGATACAGAAACTGCGCAAAAATATTGTGGAGTTGGTGCTCACAGATCATCCGCTGGATTGTCTGACCTGCGAAGTGAACAACAATTGCGAACTGCAATCTGTAGCCGCAAGGGTAGGGGTTCGCGATGTGCGTTATCCAGCAGGCAAAAATCACCTCGACCGCACGAAGGACAAGAGTCATGCTTATATGACCTCAGACTTTTCCAAATGCATCAACTGCTTTCGTTGTGTAAGGGCATGCGATGAGGTACAGGGGCAGTTTGTACTGAGTATGGCGGGTCGTGGTTTTGACAGCCATATCGTAAAAGGGCTGGAGCAGACGTTCGAGCAGTCGGATTGCGTGAGTTGTGGCGCCTGTGCGCAGGCTTGCCCCACCTCAGCGATATCAGATATTTTTGAGTCAAAGAGCATACAAGTAGACGAAAAGGTACGGACCGTTTGCACCTATTGCGGTGTGGGTTGCAACCTCGACGTGGCAGTGAAGGGTGGCAAGGTAAAGTCTATACAGGCTCCCTATGATGCTAATGTGAACAACGGGCATACGTGCCTGAAGGGGAGGTTTGCATTTTCGTTCTACAATCACCCAGAACGACTTAATACGCCACTTATTAAAAGAAATGGTGTATTTGAAAAGGCGACATGGGATGAAGCATACGAATATATCGCCGTCAAGCTCACGGAAATTAAGGAAACGTCCGGGCCCGATTTTGTAGCCGGAATCAGCTCTGCACGTGCTACCAATGAAGAAAATTATCTGATGCAGAAATTCATCAGGGCCGTGATCGGGACCAACAATATAGACTGTTGCGCGAGGGTATGCCATTCGCCTACAGCACTGGGTATGCAGCGCACATTTGGTACAGGTGCCGCCACCAATTCAATTGTAGACCTGAAGTCTACCGATTGTATCATGGTCATTGGTGCCAACCCTACGGATGGGCATCCGGTCACCGGCGCCAAGCTGAAGCAATTTGCCATTAGCGGCAAGCCCAGCATCGTAATAGATCCGCGCCGCACGGAAATGGCCCGTTATGCTACGTATCATTTGCAACTCAGGCCCGGCACCAATGTGGCTGTGCTGAACATGATGTTGCATTACATAATTAAAGAAGGACTGGAGGACAAGAACTTTATCGAGACCCGGACAGAGGGTTACGAGGAATTCAGGAACCACCTTATGAACCTCGATATGGCTGCCATGGAGGAAATATCGGGTGTGGACCGTGAGCTGGTGCGCAAGGCTGCCATAGCCTATGCCACCGCCCCCAATGCCATGTCTTTCCATGGTCTTGGTGTTACCGAGCACAGTCAGGGCACATTTGCCATTATGCAGATCACCGATCTGGCCATGATCACCGGCAACATCGGCCGCCGTGGTGTGGGCGTGAACCCGCTCAGGGGCCAGAACAATGTGCAGGGTGCGGCAGATATGGGCGCGCAGCCCCATCAGGGTGCAGGTTATCTGGATGTGACCAATCCGGAGGTCAATAAGAAATACGAATTGTTTTATAATGCCAAGGTGCCTCAGCATATAGGCTACAAGATTCCGCAGATGTTCGAAGCCGCGCTGGACGGCAGGCTCAGGGCCATGTGGGTAATAGGCGAAGACATAGCACAGACAGACCCCAACACCCATCATGTGGTGTCGGCCCTGTCCAAACTGGATTTATTTGTGGTACAGGAGCTGTTTATGACAGAGACCGCCAAGCTGGCCGATGTGGTGCTGCCCGCAGCGTCTTTCCTTGAAAAGAGCGGTACGTTTACTAATGGTGAGCGCCGCATTCAGCGGGTGAACAAAGTGGTGGAGCCTATTGAAGGCACGAAAGCCGATGGCCAGATAATTCTGGATATAATGAACAAAATGGGGTATCCCCAGCCAGCGGTATACGATCCGGAATGGGTGCTAGACGAGGTATCCCGTATCGTCCCCTTCTTCGAGGGCGTGAAATGGGACGAATTGGGTAAGAATGGCAAGCAGTGGCCGGTGGCCAAGGATGGTGTTGGTACAGAGATCCTGCATACCAGTAGCTTCACAAGGGGCAAGGGGAAGTTCGTGTACACCGACTGGCGCGAAAGCGACGAGATCGTGCAGCACGGCAAGGAGTTCCCCTATATCATCACCACCAACCGCGAACTGGAGCACTACAATTGCGGTGCCATGACACGCAGGACCAATAATGTGAAGATACTCCGGGATGATTATCTGATGATCAATCCGGCAGATGCGGAGAAGCATGGAATCGAAGAGGGCGATATGGTATGTGTAGAGTCGGCGAGGGGAAAGGTAGATGTAAAGGCCAGAATCACTACAGACGTGAAACCGGGTGTCCTGAGCAGCACCTTCCACTTCCCTGAAGTGATGATGAACAACATCACCTCCAACGTTACCGATTCTGAGGCCCTGTGCCCGGAATACAAGGTAGTGGCCTGCAATATCAGAAAGAGCAAGGGCAAGTACAAGGCTGTGCACGCATAGTCTGTTTGGTCCACAAGGAATATTTATCAAGACTATTGTTTCATTTTGCAATGTGAATTGTAGGATGAAACAATAGTTTTTTTGGGGGGACGGACCTGTCGACCGTTGTAAACTGGTCAAAGTATCACGCTTCGTCTTTAGCCGTTTCAATCGCCCCACTTGCAATTACCATCAATGATTTATGAAAAAAAACTGCCTGGATGAGAATGGCGATATTTGGTGCTATGGTTTCACGCGGTACACTTGGTGATGGGTAAGACGAAGAGAGGTCATTTCAAGATTCGATCAGTTGTATATAGACTCCAGTCTGGGCTCCCCGCTGCAAACGGCGACGGACGGGGCGGATTGAATCGAGCAAGTAGTAAAAGAAATAATTTTGTAAATTTGTTAAATGAAAATTGCGATTCAATACGTCAACGACATTAACGGGAATACGCAGTCGATGCAGTTACCTGTTGCTGAATGGGTGAAAATACTCACTAAGCTTGAAAAATATGAACAGGAATTGCAGATAAAGTCTGACTTAGCTGAAGCATTTGGCCAAGTAAAAAAGTTAAGGGCTAAGAAAACAGCCAAACAAACGCTCAACGAATTTCTCAATGAACTTTAGCGTTATTCCTTCCGATAAATTTAAGAAGGATGCAAAGCGGCTGATTAAGAAATATCCTTCTCTAAAACAGGAACTAGCGGAATTGGGTACGAAACTGGCGTTGAATCCGGATTTAGGTACGCCATTGGGAAACGATACTTTTAAAATACGCGTCGCGGTCAAGAGTAAGCATTAAGGTAAAAGTGGTGGTGCGCGGGTCATAACGTTTTTAGTTACAGAAGAAAAAGAAATTTATCTTCTTACTATTTATGACAAGTCGGCATTCGATATTATTGACACGAAAATCTTGCGAAAAATTATTGATAGCCTCAGGTAAGTATTTTTCAATTTCAACCGGATAGTGAGATGGGTGGAGCGGATTGAATCTGGTAGGCATCTTCAAACTGGACGAATCAATTCGTCCAGTTTGAATGTGTTTTATGTTTTGGCACCATAAGTAGAACCATCTTGCTTTGTTCCATTATCTATTAAGGCCCGAATTTATTTTTTCTTTCCCT
>CAIYJV010000149.1 GCA_903926605.1 uncultured Bacteroidota bacterium | reverse complement strand
AATTTATCGAATAAAATAAAATCAACGCCGCTCATATTTTTTCTTCAGCACCAAGGCCAAAAAGTGCAAAATCGTAGCGGACTGGATCAGAAGGATTCAACTCCTGCAAGAAGGCTGTGAGCTGTAGTGCAGTCTTCCAGTCGGCACGGTCAGAATCAATAAGATTCAGTCTGGCGGCAACTCTGGCCACGTGTACATCCAACGGACAAACCAACTGCGAAGCGGTTATTTTTTGCCAAAGCCCGAAATCCACGCCGCCAGCGTTGCTTCGAACCATCCAGCGCAGAAACATATTGAGGCGCTTGCAGGCAGAATGTCGTGCAGGTGTGGCCACGTGTTTGCGGGTGCGGTCAGGGTGTTCTATCGAAAAGAAATAATTGTAAAAATGTTTCAGCGCATCGCCCACGTCCTTGGTCGGCATGGCCTGAGGAGCAACAAAAGCATCTTCGAGCGAGTCTGACCGGGAATAATGGTATTGAAGAAAGGCGATAAAGTAGAGCAGGTCGGTGGCGTTGAACGTACGGTGAACAAACCGGGTAAATGGCAGAAGATCCTCGTCCTTATGGTTTTTAATGAAATCATAGGGTGAATTATCCATCAGTTGCATGATCCGGGTTGCACTTCGTATGATGGTGGTCCTGTTGCCCCAGGCCAGAGTAGCGGCAAAAAAACCGGCTATCTCTATATCCTGCATACGACTGAACCGGTGTGGCACAGAAATGGGGTCACCCTCTATGAAACGGGGCTGTTCATACCACTGCGCTTTCTGGTCGAGGAATATTTTTAGCTGTTCGATTTTCAATTGTCCCGGCAATGTGTTTATGCTGCATATTACGCCGAAATACCTTTATATCAGGGTATTTTCGCAGCCTCGCATGGGCAAGGTGAAATTAATGTGAATTGTTACCCTTTTCCCGAAATAACCGCTAATTTTGCGCACGCAATGCCCAAAAATGGCAGCCGCCCGGCGAAGGAATATTGGCTGTCTATCCGTTAACTAATCTGCAAAAGACCATGAATGATGCTGGTTCAGGACTTAAGGGAGAAAATTCTGGAGGGCGACCTCAGCGAGTTACTGCATCACAGCAAGGATGATGACTATCCGACCGAAGTCGCCAAGCTACTGGAGACTTTGCCGAAGGACTACGCCATACACACCTTTCTGGCATTGCCCGAAGGCATACAAATAAAAATATTTCCACATCTGGACCATTTGATGCAACAGGGTGTTGCAGAAGAGTTGGCGCCGGCCAGAGTATCCACCATTCTCAATACGTTGGAGTCCAACGACCGGATCTCGTTTTTCGATGCCCTGGATGGTATAGCGGTGACCGAATACCTGAACCTGCTGAGCGACAAAAACCGCCTTGCCACCTACGACCTTCTGGGCTATCCCGAACAGAGTGTTGCCAGGCTGTTGAACACGAATTTTACCACAGTTCGTAAAGAATGGACCATAGGACAGGCCGTTGAGCATTTACGCAGGTTTTACACAGACACCCCGGCGGCCAATGTGATATTCGTAGTAGACAATCAGGGTAAACTGGTGGATGATATACCGATACGCAGATTGGTACTGAACGAGCAGTCTAAGACAATTTCAGAGATCATGGACGGCTTTTATGTGAAGCTGGACATACAGGACAGCATAGAAAGCGCGATCCACAAGTTTAAAGAGTACGACCGTGTAGCGCTCCCCGTGACCAATAGTAACAATATACTACTGGGCGTAGTGACCATTGATGATGTGATAGACGAGGCTGAAGAGAAAGACACCAAGGAAATGCAACAGTTCGGTGGTCTGGAATCGCTGGATATGCCCTATGTAAAGACCGGATTTTTTACCCTGATACGCAAACGCGCAGGCTGGCTGATTGTGTTGTTCCTAAGCGAAATGCTGACTGCTACCGCGATGCAGAACTTTCAGGTGGAACTGGACAAAGCGATCATCCTTGCCATGTTCATTCCGCTTATTATGTCCAGCGGTGGAAACAGCGGATCGCAGGCTGCGACGCTGATAATACGTGCGATGGCTCTTAAGGAACTGTCTCCGAGAGACTGGTGGTATGTGATGCGCCGGGAAATTTTTTCCGGGCTGACCCTGGGCATTATTTTGGGCATAATCGGCTTTATCCGAATTTCGATCTGGCAAAAACTGGGCTGGTTCGATTATAGCGTACATGGTACTTATCACTGGATGGTAGTGGGCCTCACTGTATCTTTTTCGCTAATCGGTATCGTCATGTGGGGAACGTTGAGTGGCTCAATGATACCTATTTTACTCAAAAAACTAAAGATAGACCCAGCCACTTCATCGGCACCGTTTGTAGCCACCTTAGTGGACGTAACCGGGCTGATCATCTATTTCACCGTAGCCGCGCTAATGCTGCATATCTGAGTTTTCAGGGCAACTTGTTCCGTTCATACAAAAGCGCCCGCCCGCCTGCCGACCTGTATTTTAGCGTAAATAAGGAATGCACCTGACTGTCCAATGATCCGTAGCCGGCATCGGCCAAGACAAGTGGGTCGTAACACCACATCAACACATAATCCAGCCGGCGGCCAGAGACTGCCTCCCATGCGATTATGTTGGCCTGCGGTGGAGCGGTTTCTATTCCATGCCCCACGATCAGAGAATTGTAAGGATTGACTTTAGGCGTCCACCTCAATGGGAAAAACCCGGTCGATGCTTCGTAGTTATCCAGTATCACTATTGGCTTATTTATCCCCAACAAATCTGCCGCATGTATAAAGGGATAGGTTTTCTCCGGTATTTCCAGCCCCGGAGCGAAATTGAGGGGTAATAAAGTAGTTTTGGGCTGAATGAACTCTGAGCAAGAAAGCAGTTCAGACACGCTTGCTGATACCTTGCACATAGCAGTGGTACGTATTATACTGAGCGCAATAAAACAAAGACCAGCGACAATATTTGCCGCATAAACGATATTCTGCCGGGGTGGCCGAGCGGCCACCAGACAAACCAGCAGCAAACCAAGTACGATCTGCATGCGAAAACTAAGCATTACCTGCTTACCAAACACCACATCTGGAAAACACAGATACACGAAAAATACCGCTGCGACCACAAACCACAAACCATCATACTGCTTCAGACTTCTATTCTCTAACTGCACAATGAAAGCTGTAATGCAGAGGAAGGCCAGCGCGCAGCCCGCAATGAGTTCAGGGATCACTTCATGTTCCGACAGGTTGACAACAAACTTGAGTTGCAACAATTCGACAAGCCTGTAGAAATGATGCCCGATCTGCAATTGAAGCCCCCCCTGTCGTTCTGAAAACATACCTGCCAGCGGCACGAACGGCGCCACTAATAATGCCAGGGCACCAAGATCGAGACCCAATAAAGTCCAAACAGATCGTTGTAAACGAACTGCGTTTGACCATGCGAATGAAACCGCCAGCAATGCGCAGGTAAATACCGCAATTACGAATAACAGCAGGTGTGCAAAAAAGAGTAAGGAAAGGAGGAAACCAAAACCTAAAAGCCGCACAGCGCCTGCCCGCTCCAGGAACCGAAGGTAGCCCCACACAACCCAGGAAAGAAGCGCCACCCCCAACGAAAAATTGTAGAACCCAAATGCGGTGGCATGGTTGAACAGAAAAACAAAAATGAACACCGGCCAATATTCAGTATCTCCCGAAAGTTTTCTGAGCAGCAGCAAATAACCCCCAATGAAAAGAAATAAATAAATAGTCAGCAGCAGCTTTTCTGCGAGGATACCGTTCACCAGAAACATTAGCCCGGAAAGTAGTACATGGCTTAACCAGTTTGGGTTGGGCTGAGCGACAAGATCATAAAAAAAATGGAAAAAATCGGCGTTCTTGTTGTGCGCCCACATATCGTGCAGAATATTGGAATTGTAGACATGGGCCGGGCCATCGTTCGTTAAAAAGTAATGTGGCAACCAAATGTACACCAGACTCAAACCCAGCGAAACAAAAAACAATATTT
>CAIYJV010000148.1 GCA_903926605.1 uncultured Bacteroidota bacterium | reverse complement strand
GATTTTGAAATTTTCGAACTTGGAGTTGAGCGGAAACTGGAAATTGGGCGTATAGCCACTCGTGGCCTGCTGATTGGCTATGCCGACAGGAAAATTGACGTCGAAAAGCCATTTTTGGGCGAAATAATTTTCGCCCCTTGCCTGGCCCTGGCAAAAGTTATGAATCAACAATACCGCCAGTAACAGCAGTGTTTTCTTAACCATTCTCAATGTCAGTAAAATATCAAGATCAAAAATACGATTTTTTTCCTACAAAATATTGTGTGCCTTTGTCCTGTACTGAAATATATGTAGTTATCCATTAGCTTCCGCTAGTGTATGTTGCTTTTGCCCGATGCCGTATAAGATACCAGTCACACAATATCGCATACTCTGTATGGCGTTTGGCAAGTGCCATTACCAGGCTGATTAGGAATGTGGACAAGATGTACAGGTGATCAGTAAATTTGTGTTCACAAATATAATTCGGGTACGATTTTTGTGCTTATTTTATCCAGTCCGTTAAACAGGCGAATTGTTTTTTTGTCAAACAGGTGTAAAATTCAACGATCATGTACCAGATAAGAGTGGCAGCGTTATTGTCCACATTGGTTTTTTCTACTGCCGTTACTGCGCAGAGTATTGGAGACGCCCTGGAGTTTTCGAATGGTAGCATTCAGGGTACTGCCCGTTCGGCAGGTTTTGGTAATGCGCTGGGGTCTGTGGGTGGCGACTTTGGCGGACTCAGTGTGAATCCGGCGGGGATTGGCATCTACCGAAGGTCGGAGTTGTCTTTTTCGCCGTCTTTAAAAATGAATGGAGCCTCGTCTCAATATTCGGGTGCAACTACGATGGACAATGGTGCGGCACTCAATGTGAACAACTTCGGATACGTGGCTACCCGAAACCATGGTGGACGGCGATATGAACAATCGGGCTGGAAATCGGTGTCGTTTGCATTTGGCATGAATAAGACCGCCGACTTTACACGCAACTATACCTGGCAGGGGAAAAACACAACAAGTTCGGCCACGCAGGCAATGGAGTCTGATGCAAACCTGAATCCCGGTAATGAATCTACTCCCGGTACGCTGGGCTTTCTGGGTTATCAGGGCTATTTGCTGAGTCAGGACAGTGCAGGTAAGTTTGTTTCAGTCGTTCCATTTCAGGGAGGTATACTCCAGAAAAAGAACATGCAGACCAGAGGCGGAATAAATGAGTATTTGCTATCATTGGGCGGAAACTATAAGGATAGACTGATGTTGGGTTTTACGATAGGTATACCTACGCTTAACTACAATTACAGCTCGTCCTATTCAGAAGAGGTGGCGCCTGGAAATACAAACAATCCAGACACTTTTAGCTCATTCAGCTACAACAAGTCTATCTCGGTAACCGGCAGCGGTATTAACCTGAAGCTTGGGGCAATATACAAGCTGACCAACAGCCTAAGGATTGGTGTTGCGATACACAGTCCTACCTATTATAATCTTTCGGAAACATATACGCCATCGCTGGCCAGCAATGTGGGTGCATGGACCAACTATGTCACCACCAACGACTTCCAGATCGGCAGCCAGTTCGACTATCATTTATCTACCCCCTGGAAGGGCGTTTTGAGCGCGACCTATATGTTTGGTTCACGGGGCTTTGTTTCGGCAGATATGGAATACATAGATTACAGTAGCATGCATTACCGTTTCCCTGGTGGGTTTGACGATGTCGCAGGAGTTTCGTTTCAGCAGGAGGAGAACGAATTTAACCAGGCAATAAAGAACACCTACAAGAGTGCAGTCAATCTTAGAGTGGGTGGCGAATTTGTGATAAGTAAAATGTTTATGCTGCGTGCAGGGATAGGGTATTATGGCAACGCATATCAGGCAGCAGACTTAAATTCTCAGCGCACCGACATGAGTCTGGGCGTGGGTTGGCATTTCGCCAGTTTTTTTACAGACCTTGGTTTTGTTCATAGTGAATACAAGGTTGCAGAGCAACCCTATACAGTAGATTATTCGGGCGTTGTGTCTGGAACGGCTGCGACAATACCACAGGCGCAGATTAATTATCAGTTAAATAGTTTGATTTGGACCATTGGTTTTAAGTTCAGGTAAAAACCGTAATTTTGTGGGGCTACAAAACCGGGTTGCCGCCTTGTTTTTAACAAAACAGGGAGGAAAGTCCGGACAGTAAAGAGCATCGTACTACCTAACGGGTAGGGTGAATCCTTTCGGGTTCATACAGATAGTGCCACAGAAAATAACCGTCCTGCCATTGGCTGGATAAGGGTGAAAAAGTAGTGTAAGAGACTACGGCAGCCGTTGGTGACAGCGGTTGGGGGTAAACCTTACGAACTGAAATGCCAAATAAACATGCGCCTGAGGATGGCTCGTCCGATGTATGTGGGTTGGCAGCTTGAGGTGCAGTGCGAGCTGCATCCCAGATAAATGGTGACCACCTGGCAACAGGTACAGAATCCGGCTTACAG
>CAIYJV010000147.1 GCA_903926605.1 uncultured Bacteroidota bacterium | reverse complement strand
GGCGGTAATTTCTTTTCTAAATCGTCTGATATTGTATATACTTATGATGTTAACGGCGTAAAAATTGAAAATTGTGTGTATTTACCGGAAAATTATCAACAGAGGTTTCCGAACCTTCGGCAAGGGCAAAAATTTCAGGTTGAATGTTGGGTTGAAAATGTATATCGTGCTGTAATACATCTCGATCGTCCAATTCAAAATTCTTTACGTTAGATGTAAGTTGGGACCAGCAAAATTATTTATGAGTGCGCCCGTCAATCGAGCTTTCCTAATAGCTTTTGGGAAAAATGCTTAACCAGTTCGGCGTAGACTGCATCTACTTCGTGTGGGATGGCAATCTCCAGAATGGCGATTAAGTAGCCAACTGGCCCAAGTGTTTCGTAGGGTAATCTATGTCTGAACAAGAGAACCGGCCTCTAACCGGAGTACAATGCATGTAGACTGGCGCTTTTCTTTTGGGCTGTGCCTGTTTGTGGGTAATTTCTCCCCACTGGCGCGGATTTTCCGCAGGATAACCCGTGTCTAAGTAAGTAAGCCGTTCTCCGAACGGAATTCGAAGTACTAATGATGAAATCAACCCAAACGAGCACAGGTGTCTTGTTTTGTCAGTGGGACACCGGCGATTAAGTTAAAATCAATGCCCCAAAGCAATAAAAGAAGCCAACCCATCAGGTTGGCTTCTTTTATTGTGTGTTTCAATTCAGGATTAATACGCCCGTGCAAACAGTACGCGCTGCATAGATTTTGCACCCGTAAGTATGCACTGTCCCACTTCTTCAACGGCATCCAGCGGTATGCAGCGTATCGTAGCCTTCGTAAGTTCCTTGATCTTTTCTTCAGTCTCCGGCGTGCCGTCCCAATGGGCCGAGATAAACCCGGGCTTTTCGTCCAGTATGCGTACGAAATCTTCCCATGTATCTACTTCCGTTATACGTTCGTCGCGGAACTGTACCGCCCGTTCAAACATATTCTTTTGAATGTCTGTGAGCAGTTTGTTTACCGTTTCGGCCAGACCATCCAGGGACAAAGACATTTTCTCCTTGGTGTCACGGCGGGCCACTTCGGCTACGTTATTGGCTATGTCGCGCACGCCCAGCGCTATGCGCACGGGCACGCCTTTAAGTTCATACTCTGCAAACTTCCATCCTGGACGGGTAGAGTCGTCATTGTCGGTTTTAACCCTGATTCCCAGGGCCTTCATAGACTGCATCAACTCCTGACACTTGGCATCCACACCCGGTTTAGATTCGTCCCCCTTATATATAGGAACGATCACCACCTGCAGCGGCGCCAACCTTGGTGGTAGTATAAGGCCGCTATCATCGCTGTGGGCCATTACCAGTGCACCGATGAGTCGGGTAGATACCCCCCAGGATGTGGCCCATACATATTCCTGCTTATTGTTCTTGTCAAGGTATTTTACATCAAACGCCTTGGCGAAATTCTGCCCCAGGAAGTGACTTGTGCCGGCCTGTAGCGCTTTTCCGTCCTGCATCATAGCCTCTATACAATAGGTATCTTCGGCACCGGCAAAACGTTCGTTGGCGGTTTTTACGCCACGTATCACAGGCAACGCCATATACTCCTCGGCAAAAGTGGCATACACATCCAGCATTTTGCGGGTTTCTTCAATTGCTTCATCGCGGGTGGCATGAGCGGTATGCCCTTCCTGCCACAAAAATTCTGCCGTCCGCAGGAAAAGACGCGTACGCATCTCCCAGCGCACCACATTGGCCCATTGGTTTATCAGCAATGGCAGATCCCGGTAAGACTGTATCCAGCCCTTGTACGTATTCCATATTATGGCCTCACTCGTGGGGCGAACCACCAGTTCTTCTTCCAATTTGGCTTCCGGATCCACAATCAGCTTTCCCTTGTTGTTGGGGTCGGTTTTCAGGCGGTAGTGTGTCACTACAGCGCACTCCTTTGCAAAGCCCTCGGCATTTTTTTCCTCGGCTTCAAACAGGCTTTTTGGTACAAACAACGGGAAATAGGCGTTTTGGTGGCCGGTATCTTTAAACATCCGGTCCAGCACATCGCGCATATTCTCCCACAGCGCATAGCCGTGAGGCTTAATAACCATGCAACCACGTACCGCAGAGTAGTCGGCAAGGCCGCTGCGCAACACTAAATCGTTATACCACTGGGCGTAATCTTCGGCCCTCGTTGTTAAAGTCTTTGACATAATAAACCTGGCACAGTTTTGGTAGTCTTAAAATTGCCTGAGCAAATTGGCGGACTCTGGCAAAAGTACTAATTTCACTATGGTTTTTACTTAAAAATCGGATAATTATGAAACGTCTATTGCTTATTGGCCTGATATTGTTGGGTGCGGGATTTGCGGCCAACGCACAGACCGATGACATTTATCAAAATAGCAGCGACCAGGGTAATTCAGGTTGGCACCGTGGGCGCCGCCACCGGAAGAACGATACAACAGATTGGCGTCAGGCAGAGCAGAATCGTAATGACTACGATGATGTGTACGCATCCAATGACGATCAGTTCGCTTCGACGGGAGATGAATATGTGGATTTTGAAGATGATTCTTATACAACGCGGATGCAGCGCTTTGATGAGCCTTTTTATAATATGGGGTACTACTCTATGTTTTATAATCCGTACTGGTACAATCGTTGCTGGGTAGACCCCACCTGGGGGTACGACCCATGGTATGGCGGTGCGAGCGTCAGTTTTGGTTTCGGTCCCTATTGGTCTTCTATGTGGGGTTGGAACACCTGGTGTGGGTATCCCGGATTTTACAGTTGCTGGGGTTATCCGTTGTATGGCAGCTGGTGGGGTCCCTATTATGGAGGTTACTGGAATCGCTATTATGGCGGATACGAAGGCCATGGATACAGGGGAGGCGGACATTATGGGCCCCGTCCACGCGGCGCCGGCAATATACTGGCCACACATTCGGGCAGCAATGGATTGAGGTTGTCGCATACCAACGGTATGGCTGTGCGTGCGCATGGTCTTACACCGGCTACGCATGGCAATAACAATACGTTCCGTAACCTTTCAGGTGGTAATAACAATATACGCGGTAATCAGCAAGGCGGAGGCCGGGCATTTGGTGGCCGCGGCAATCAGCAGGCTGGTCAGCACAATACATTTGGCGGTCGTGGCAATCAGCAGTCGGGTCAGCACAATACATTTGGCGGTCGTGGTGGCAATGGTGGCGGCCGACCCGGTTTTGGTGGCAGGATCAACAATGCCATACAGCACAGCATGAATGGCTCTTCCGGCTTTGGGCACCCCGGGAATGGTGGGGCTATGCACAACGGCGGCGGAATGCAGGGTGGTGGTATGCACAATGGAGGTATGCGCAGCGGCGGAATGCAGGGTGGCGGAATGCACAGCGGAGGCGGTGTTCAGGGCGGCGGCGGCAGAAGCGGCGGCGGTGCAGTGCGTAGCAGCGGTGGTAGCCATTCAGGTGGCGGCGGACATCATAGGTAATAGCATTAAGGATTATAGCGGGATCAGGGACCAAAAAATCCCTGATCCCGCGATTTTTTTAGATCGGGCCGTTGCAGATAGATCTTTGCAAAGCTAATTTTGGGTCTGCTGAAAAAGTAGACGAAACGCCTGATTTATCAGTAGCCACGACCTTCAGGTCGTGTTGGAAATGAAAAAAACAGGGGGCGTTAGCCGAATCTGAATACCGGTATGCGAATTGTAGCCTAAACCCGGAGCCGGGAGGCTATTCACTACTACTGCCTTTAGGGCAAGGGCTATTTTATCTGAGCTTTCCTCCCCAATTTGGAAGTAGACGCAAGGATCGTGATAGTGACGCCTCAAAATTCTTGCATCTGGAAAGTTTTTTCGGGTTGAAATACAGACAAGGGCAAAGCGTCAAGATTATTCAGCAGGCCCTACCTACCTTTGTGGTCATCAGAAATTGAAAATGTGAGCGACTAGACGGCGTCGTGCATTTTATTTCGCCAACCTTACTTAATTTCATCCCCTGAAATTTCCAAACATGCCAAATACGGAGCGCAGTTCATCAATACTCATTGCCGAAGACGAAGAAAGCCTGAGGGAGACCCTGAAACTGAACCTGGAACTTGAAGGATATGAAGTGACCGGGGTGGAAAATGGCCCTGATGTGCTGAAAATGGTGAAGAACGAATACTTCGATCTCATCATTCTCGATATCATGCTTCCCGAAATGGACGGCATTACTGTATGCGAGACCATCCGTATGCAGCACAACGATGTACCTATTCTATTTCTTTCTGCCCGCAATACCGGGAAAGATAGGGTGGAAGGCCTTAAAAAAGGTGGTGACGACTACCTTACCAAGCCATTTAATCTCGAAGAGTTATTGCTGCGTATAGACAAACTGATAGTGAAGAACAAGCGTATTCGCGAACCGCAGGCATCCGGTATGGACACTTACGAATTCGACGGTTGTCTCATAGATTTTGCCGGGCACGAGTGCCGCGACAAGGACGGTGCCATGCAGGAACTGAGCAAAAAAGAAGCCGCCCTCCTCAAACTACTTATTGAACACGAAGGTGAAGTGGTCTCCCGCGAGCAAATATTGCAGATCGTATGGGGCTACAATGTGTACCCAACCACCCGCACCATTGATAATTTCATCCTCAACTTCCGCAAATACTTCGAGCAGGATTCCCGCAACCCCAGGCATTTTCATTCCATCAGGGGTATAGGGTATAAGTTTACGAAGTAAGGCCCAATTAAAGACAACTCGTTTTGAGTACTAGTACTATCGGTCCGCATAATAATCGCGAATTAGGGCAGACCGGTTGAACCGCACTGCGAATCGCATACCTATTTACTGCGAATGAGTATTCCCACATCCAAACTCTTCATGAAACCTGACAGTTCGAGTGCTGACTTTAGGCATCCACAAAACGCTCGTCGTCAATTGACTTAATAAATCCCATACCCACAACCTTCTCACCTTCAAAAATCTTAAACATAGTGCCCGGTTTTAGGTGTTCGCTTATGTGTCTTGATGGTAACAACTTCACCGTAGCTGTGGTAGATCCGCCGGGCAGCAGCTCTATATTGTCTTCGAAGGTAATTTCACCCGAAAAATGCTGCTTGGATCCAAAGGAAAAGGAAGGCCTGTAGTGACTGAACACGGGTTTTTTTCTGCCACCCTGTTCAGTTGGCAAAAGCGATAATGTCGCTGTAAAATTGTAAGCTATTTTGTGATCAATCATAACTTTTCTTCCTTTACAAAAGTAACACAATTATTAAATGCATCAAGTTGTTCCTCAGGTACGCTGATCGCTTCAAAACCATCCAGATCCATCTTGTCGACTTTTATCTTTTTGAGTCTATTGTCGTTTATAGTCAACATTAATAAGAAGGCATAGGGAGGGTGGTAGTTCTGAGAATGAGCACTTTTAATAAATTCCATAACCGCAGTACGAGACTTAAAAAATTGTTTGGCTTCAAGTGTGTTTTCAGCAGTGTTGAATTTTTTTGTTGCCTTGGATCACGGTATTCCGCCCGGGACATTGCGCGATAAAAAAGTGCCATGCAAAAGTACGTTTAAATGTAAATATAATAACATTTAAACATTACGGTATTAATGGCGCTGTCGTTTGCGGAAGTTGTAATTCACTTTCCCCGGTCCAAAATTTCTGTATGCTTGTTACTGTAGCAACCCCAGGCATTTTCATTCCATCAGGGGAATAGGTGGACTCGCTGTTAACTTGACTGAGCATTTACCAATTGTAAACGACCCTCCAAATTATTATCTTTACCAAACAAAGAATCAGGATAAAACAGGGCAAATGTATTTGCATGATTTCAATGCCCGACAGTATGATCCCCAATTGGGAAGGCATTTAAGCTTGGATGCCTGCAACCAATTTGCAAGTGGATATACTGGCATGGGGAATAATCCTATATCATTTGTTGATCCAAGTGGGAATGATGTGGGCGATGCTGGGGATCCAGAAAGAGGATCACAAGCAGACGGAGGAGATATGTTTCTAATTGGGATTTGGATGTATTGGAATTCAAGTGATTGCGGAGATAATTGGTTAAGTGAGAGGGTTGACATTCCTAATTTAGGCTCTGAAGACGATGGAGGTATTTCGGGTTCAGCTATAGGAAATTCAGGAAACGAGGACGGTTCAGAAGGAGAAGGGAATAGCTCAGGTGAGGATTACGACAGTCCACATAAACAAGACCAAGATTTGTCGATTGAAATACAGAAAAGTGGCACTGCGGTTATTTCAGAGGGCGGTTTTAGTGTAGTTTATTTCCACCCTGAAAATAATTACATTGATGAAACATTATGGAGAGGGGTAGATATCAATGTTGAATATTCAGGTGTAAATCCGAATAATCGTTACAATTTTATTCAATCAATTACAACAAATGATCCGATACGTGATAATCCCCCTAACAAGCCTTATCTTGACTACGATACGCGTCTTAAAAGTAGTCCATTTTATTACCCTCCGAGCCATCCAAATATTAATTATAAAGACAAAGTATACTTTCATGATCATCCTAATACAGCGATGAAAAATAATGTTTACGAGATTTATGAGTTATCTGTTGTCGAAAACAAAAACAATAATTGGAATATAGTAAAAACAGTAACGTATGGATTCTTTATGATGGATAATGGCCAATTTACGCCTATTTTCCCTAGATTCACAAATGCATCGGCAATACAAATGAATGCAATAAATAGATTAAATAATATTGTAAATATTAAT
>CAIYJV010000146.1 GCA_903926605.1 uncultured Bacteroidota bacterium | reverse complement strand
TTTACTTGTGATCAAGAAGACCGGCAATGCACTTTTTTTTGACGGTTTGGTATATATTTGCTCCCCTTTAAGTAAACAAATTATGCATTACAGAGAGATAGTAGCAGTAACCGGAATAGGTGGCCTGTACCAATTACTGACCACCAAGAGCGATGGCGCGGTGGTTCGTTCGTTAGCCGACAAGACCACAAAGTTTATTTCTGCCCGCCAGCACAACGTAACACCGCTGGACAGTATTGAGGTGTATACCACCGGCGAAAACGTGCGTCTGGAAACAGTGTTCGTAAAAATGCTGGAACATGAGACCACTACCCCACCGGTAGATGGAAAGGCCTCTGACAACAACGTGATTCGCGGGTATTTCAAATCCATATTCCCGGAGTTTGACGACGAACGTGTGTATGTGAGCGACATGAAGAAAATGCTGAAATGGTTTGAGTTGCTCAAGACGAACGACTTGTTGCATTTTGACGCCGAAGAAGCCGAAACTGTTGAAGAAACTCCCGCTGAAGAAGCCACGGACAAAAAATAAATCAACACACCTCTCCGTGAGGGGTGTTCAATAAAACACAAAAAAATCAGCGCATCCGGGGGATGCGCTGTTTTTTTTGTGCCCGGTGGCGAACGCTTAACGCGCCACTGCAAATTTGGATAATCTGCTCTTTTCGCCTTTGCCCAGACGGATCATATATATGCCGCTGGTAAGGCCATCGAGGCTAATGGATTGCCTGATCTCGCTGTTCCTGACAGGGATGACACCAGTGGCGACTACCTGACCAATAGTATTCACAATTTCATAGTTTACCGTATTGGCGTCATAGTCAGACAAACCGCCTACTACATTCAGCACAGTGCCGGCCGGATTGGGATAAAGTTCAAGATTTTTGAACGCGTCTGAAATATTGACTACACCCGTATTGAAATGCAGACCGATGACGTTACTGAACGCTGTATCGGGATTGGCGCATTTGGAAGGTGTAAATACCTGCAGTTTTACGGTAGCCTCTGCTGTTACACCCGTGAGTGTAAACACCGGTGAATTGGCGCCGGGCACCAGCGTGTCGTCTACGTACCACTGGAATACAGTAATAGTTCCCGGATAGTAAGCATAGGCATTGAAGGTGACATTCTGGCCGGGCAGGATGTTGCTGTCTGGCACTACGGTGATATAGGCGACCGGCGTGCTGTCTGCCACATGCATGGTAATGACATTGCTGGTTGCCTGCAAGGGGTATGCGCAAACAGCATCGCTGGTGAGCACACAATATATATGCTGGCCGTTGCCCAAATGGTTGGAAGACCAGATATCCCAGTTAGCACCAACTATAGGTGCATCGGGCAGGCCCTTGTACCACTGGTACACAGGGTCGGGACCACCGTTGGCGATGGTAGTGGTGAAGATGGCCGAATCACCGGAACAGATCATTGAATCGCCGGGATTGGTCATGTTGAGTGTGATGCTTACCGTGGAATTGGCGGCAAGTACCACGTTGAATGTCAAAGGCAGGGATGGACAACCACCCAGCGTATCTACCAATGTATATACACCCGCAGCAGAACCGGCGGTGTCTATTCTAACCGTTGTGACACCAGTTGCGGTATAACCGCCCGGGCCTGACCATGAATAGGAAAAAGGCCCGGTACCTGCGCCGGGATTGGCCGAGATAGTAACGGGGTAGTTCTTACAGGCCGGACTGGCCACTGTGGCGGTAGGTGTAGCCGGAACAACCGTATTTACAACCACATTTACAGTGGTGGTGAGCGTGGGGCAACCGTTGTGTGTAATGTCTACAGAATAAACACCTGCGTTTGTAACCAGAATACCTGCGATTGAAGGACTGGCCAAAATACTGGTGAATCCGCCAGGACCAGACCAGTTGTAACTGGTGATGTTGTAACCCGCGGTAACAGAAAAATTCTCTGTAGCGCCGGCACATATGGGTGTGGTGGCCGCAAGCACCGGTGCGGGCAATGCCGCAACCACATGAATATTAAGGTAGTCGTCCGGAGACGTGTACACAGGTGTGGAAGAAAGTATCCGGATCCGGTATCCTGTGCCACTGATACCGGAAGGAACGGTACAGCTTACAGAACCTGCCAGAACGGTACTCACTGTAGTACCAATTATGCCTGCGGTAGTGGAGGACGGAAACACGCCGGCAGCATCGGATATCTGCACACTGAGTGTGGTGGCCAGTGTAGAATTCGAAGTATAGGAGACCAGTAAAGTACCACCGGCACAAACCAGTGTATCTGTAAAGGGCTGTTGAATAAGTACGAGGGTATCTGGAGTGAGCTGCGCCACAAAACCATCTGTGGTTCCGCCCGCGTTGGCCGGTTGCTGCACGGTAGCTGAAGAAGCCATGCCACCCGCGCCGTAAAGGCCAGTGCTGCCTGTGCTACCAGCGATCGTCATGCGACCCGAGGCATCTATGGTAATTCCGTTGGCGTTCTCATTGAAGGTACCGCCCAGGTAGCTGCTCCAGTAGTTGCGGCCCAGCGGGTCGAACTTGGTGGCAAATCCATCAAAAGAGCCGGCATTGGAAACCTGTAGTGCGTTTGCGCTGGCTATGCCCACATTGCTGAGGGTATAACCGCATACAGCGAAATTGTTGAGCGGATCTACTGCGATACCGGTGGCGTAGTCGGACTGGTTGCCGCCGACATAGGTACTCCAGCTTTGCGCCCCGGTTGCGGTATACACCGCCAAAAATCCATCCTGTATGCCACCAAATGTTGACTGGTAAGCATTAGCCGAAGCGATACCGGTACCGCTGGTGGTATTGCCGGCTACCGCAATGTTGTTGGATGCATCGCAAACGAGCGCCGTGCCAGACTCGGTACCCGTACCACCGAAGTAAGTACCCCAGTTACGGGTTCCGGCAGAAGAGAACGACTCTACAAAAGCATCGTTGGTCCCACTAAGAGCAATGTCGGCTCCGCTGGCTGATGCCACGACGTTGATACTGTTTGTTTGCCCGGTAAATACGAAGTTACCAGTTGGGTCGCAGGCAATGGCATTGATGCCGTCCTGACCTGAACCTCCAAAATAAGAAGCGAACACCAGCGCACCGGTGGTAGTGAACTTGGCAAAGAAACCGTCTGTCGTGCCGCTGAGATTGCCCTGAAACACGAGTGCAGAAGAAATGCCCGAAGCACTGCTGGTCTGTCCTGCGATATAGATGTTGCCACCGGGATCGCAAGCCACGCCATTGGCATAATCATCGCCGGGGCCACCGAAATAAGTAGACCACTGGCGGGTACCGGCACTGCTGAATTTGACCAGGAACGCGTCTATGCCGTTGCCTGCAATATAGTTGGGCTGGTAGGTACCTGCGGTGCCAATGCCCGTACTGCTGCTGTAGCCGGTAAGGTAGAGATTGCCGGCGGCATCTGCTGCAATACCGGTGCCACGGTCATCGGCGGTACCGCCGAAATAGGTAGCCCACGACATACCGCCGGTGGCGCTGTATGCGGCCACAAAGGCATCGAACACGCCGCCGAAAGTATTGAAGGGCAAGCCAACGCCGGAAGCGATGCCAGCCGTGCTGGACGTATAACCAGCGGCGTAAATAAGGCCCGTCCCACCATAACTGGTCACAGATGTGGCCACGTCATCGGATGTGCCGCCAAAGTAGGTACTCCAGGACAAATAGGGGTCGATGGTCATGGCTCCGTTGTGGTTGCCGGTCTCGAAGGAAACAATATCATTGGTTACATGGAACCTGGCGCTGACACGGCGACCGCCGGCATTTTCGAATGCCACAGGTGCGTGTTCCTGAATATCGCCCATTTCGGTAGATGCGATAATACCACCGTCCGGCGTGGTCCTGAGCGACTTTACGCCATTGTACCGGATGCGGATGGCAGACGCGTCGGCACCGGCACTCACTACGAAATCATATTCTACCTTGCTTTCCTTCGTGTACACCACCCAGTCTATGCCGGGATATACATTTTTATAAACCACCCTGTCGCAGGAGTTGGCAGTAAATCCTTCGCCCCGCAGGGAGCCTGTATAGTAATTTTCGTGGTATGGCTGAGGCTCGAGGCTCACAATTTCGGGGTCGGGATTAGCGCCGAGCAGGCTTACCTGCACCTGCATCGCCTTTACCCTTATGTTTTGAGGATCGGTGGCATCATTCTGCCTGAACTGGTAAAGCAGGTTGTTGGCACCGAGGTAAAGACTCACACCGGGCGTTGCCAATTTATACTTTATATCCGTGCGCTTATTTCCGTTCAGGTCTCGCACCTGCCCCTTGTTTTCCACGAAACAAACCGGCCGGGTGAAGCCTTTCGCCTTGTCGCTTACGGCAATATCCTTTGCCTGCGCCGAAAAAGACGCGATACCACAAAGCACCAGGAATAAACGTTTAGTACCCTTAAAATACATATTCCAACAAAATTTTAAATAACTGTAAGATCAAGACTGCAAAATAAGAATTTTCTTCGGCTCCATGAACTTTTTTATATAACCGTCAAAACTTATTTGCTCCCCTTACCCCCGGTCCGGGAATTGATCTGCTTAAGTATCTTAAATAGTTAAAGTTTTCAAATAGATTACCTCCTTCCCGTGTTACTGACTAATTTTGCCTCCTTAGATAAATAATAAATGATTATGCGTACAAATACGGGCTTACTCTTCGTCGCTGCAGTTTCGCTCCTGGCTTCCTGCGTGCCTGCCAAGAAGCTGAAACAAAAAGACCACGAACTGGTGGTACTGCACAACACTTACAACCATCTGGACAGCAGCTATAAATACCTGATGCAGCAAAACAGCGATTGTAAGGATTCGGCATCCAGTTATGCAGCCACTATCCGGATGCTCACCGAACGGTTGAAGGATCAGAAAACGAACAATGACCAGGTTTTCAACCAACTGAAAGATCTGTCGGTGATATCGAGTGCGCAGGCCGAAAGCATCAAGAAGTCGCTGGATAATATTGGTGTGAAAGACAGATATATCAAGCAACTGCAGTCTGCCATGAATCGTAAAGATTCGCTCAATATGGCGTTGGTGCTGAACCTGAAGGGTGCCATTGGCAACCTGGACGACAAGGACATAGATATAAAGGTAGACAAGGGTGTGGTGTACGTGGATATCTCGGACAAAATGCTTTTCAAAACCGGCAAGTATGAAGTGAGCGACAAGGCACGCGAAGTGCTGGGTAAGGTAGCCAAAGTACTGGCGGCGCATCCGGAAATAGAATTTCTGGTGGAAGGGCATACCGACTCCATACCGTTTCAGCAGGGTATCCTGACAGACAACTGGGACCTGAGCGTGAAGCGTGCCACGACCGTGATACGCATACTGCAGGACGAATATCACCTGGCGCCCAACAGAATGACCGCCGCAGGCAGAGCCGAATTCGTTCCCGTGGCGTCGAACGGAACTGAAGAGGGACGTGCAGCCAACCGCAGGACAAGGATCGTAATTTTGCCACAGCTTGATCAGTTCTTTAAACTACTGGAGAAACCACAGAACTAATTTGAAAAACTATTTCGGTTTGAGACCCGCTTATTTCTGGCTGTGTGGCTTGTTGCTGTGCGGTACTGTGGCCTGCAAGCATGCTACTTACAAGAATTTCCTTGCCGATGAGCACCTGAAAGGGCCTGTAAAATCGGTCTCTGAAACCTTTTACCCAGTAGAGGAGAAAGACGGACAGCCAGCGCGGGGTGAAATGTATTTTAAGACAGTATATGCGGTAGATAAAGACGGCAACAAAACCGAATGGAAAGAACTGAATGCCGACGGCAGCGTGAAGTGGGCTGCCCGGTCTATGTACGAATCCGGCAAGGAAGTAGAATGCATAGGGTATAAGGCCGATGGACAACAGGACTGGAAGACCGTTTTCACATATGACGAAAAAGGTAACCGCACAGGCGAAGATGAATATGATGCTGCAGGAAACAAGACCGCACGCATTGTGTTTAAGTACAATGAGAACGGACTGAAATTCGAAAGAGAATATTATGGCCCTGACGGATCGCTTTACAGCAAATCAGTTTACAAGTATGATATGGCCGGATATGTGGCCGAAGAGGCCGTATTTGACGGATCGGGCACTCAAAAAACTCGCAATACCAACAAGTACAGCAATACAGACAGCAAGGGTAACTGGCTGCTACAAGAGATCTACGCAAACGACAATATCGCTGTAATTTCTGAGCGGACGATCGAGTATTATTGATAATTTACCATCGGGCAACAAGGACTCATCAGAGCGGGATATCTATCCTGACTTGTTTGGAGAAATTTTTCCCCTTCTCGTCCTTACCGTCTATCTTCCAGATTACGGAACGAAGTGTTACCACCAGTGGTTTCTGATTGGCAGACCGTACCGCCGATACGCTGCTCACCCATTCCTGCAGCTTTTTGTGGCTCAGCCTTCTTTTGTTGGCCGACTTGGTCACCGCATTGCGTATCGCGGAATTGTTCACCTTCGGATAGTCGAGCGATGCGCCGTCTATGTTGGTGATGGCATACACATTTTTGCCGCCCTTTACGGGTTCGAAATCAGAAGTCTCACTGAGATTTTCCAGAGGCAGGCTTCCGAATTTGTTCTTGACGATAATAACCGACTGGCATTTTTGCGACACCTTGGTCACATTGCCCTTTAAATGTATTGAAGCACCTTCCAGCGAACCACTGAGCAAGGTATACACGGCGCTGTTGGAGTTTTTCAGATTGGAGTTACCCGAAATCTTGGCAGTGACGCCGGGTATGAGCAAGGTAAGATCTTTGAACTCTGCTTTCAGACCGGCTTCGTCGGGAAGCGACTGGCTTTCAGCAGGCGCGGCGGTCTTGGCGGTTTTCTGCACTGAATCCTTAGCGGTCTGCTGGTTTTTCTGCTCAGCCTTTGCCAGACTGTCGGGGTTTGCAGCCGGTGGTATATCGGGCTGCAGATCGGTCACGAGATCAGAGAGTTTCTTTGGGTCTCTTTCTGTTACTATCTTGGACGAGTCTCCTAGCACTATAGGGCCATGATTCCTGGCGCCATTATTCTTGCAGGCGCCCAAAAGCGCTAAACCTCCGACCAAAAAGAATAATTTGTGTAACCGAAATTCCATACCTAGCCTGTTTCTCGTACGAAAGTAATACAAAAGTGAGATTTTCGCCTATATAATGTTGCGCACTGCCACCGGGGTGGCTCCGGTGTACTAATATCCCAGCAACTTCTGCACACAGGACTCCAGTCGTGCCGATGCCATGAAATTCTGCTCCAGCTCGGGTGCAAATGGTATGGGCGTATCCAGACTGGCGCAACGCATCACGGGTGCGTCCAGATGTTCAAAACAATGTTCTGATATCCATGCAGCTATCTCGCCTCCCAATCCTCCGGTCAGGGTATCTTCATGCAGTACCAGCACCTTGCCGGTCTGGCGCACGCAATCTGCTATGGCATCATAATCCAGCGGGGCCAGCGAACGCAGGTCCAGAATGTCGAACGATACGCCGGGGTGTTTTTCGGCGCAGGCCACAGCCCACTGCACACCCAGCCCATAGGTAATGATACTGATGTCGCTGCCGCGTGACACCTGGCGCGCCTTGCCGATCTCTACGGTATAGTAGTCGTCGGGTACGGGTCCACTCACGCTGCGGTACAGGGCCTTGTGCTCGAAGAACAATACCGGGTTGGGGTCTTCCAGCGCGGCTATCAGCAGGCCTTTCGCATCATAAGGGGTAGAAGGATAAACCACCTTCAGGCCCGGAACATGGGTGAACCACGCCTCGTTGCTCTGCGAGTGAAAGGGGCCGGCGCCCACTCCACCGCCGGTGGGCATACGCACCACCACATTGGCCGACTGGCCCCAGCGATAGTGTATCTTGGCGAGGTTGTTAACGATCTGATTAAAGCCTACCGTTACAAAATCGGCGAACTGCATTTCCATCATCGCCTTGAACCCCTTTAACGACAGGCCCAGAGCAGCGCCTACGATGGCGCTTTCGCAAATTGGTGTATTGCGTACACGCTCCCGGCCAAATTGCTGCACAAAGCCCTCTGTAACTTTAAAGGCACCGCCATATTCGGCTATGTCCTGACCCATGAGCACCAGTTCGGGATGCCGCTCCATGCACTGTCGCATGGCATCGCTGATGGCATTGATGAATTTTTTGTCGGTAGTCGCACCCGTGGCTGGGGCAATGAGCGGCGCTTTGCCGGGAGCAAATACGTCACGTACCTCTTCGTCGGTATCGGGATGTATCCTGCCTGCGGCAAAGCCCTCGTTCAGTCCGTCCTCTATTTCGTGCTGTATCCGGTCACGGATGGCAGCAATAGACTGCTCGTTCAAAATACCCTCTGCGAGCAGAAATTGTTCATAGTTCACCACGGGGTCTTTTTTACCCCATTCTTCAAAAAGCTCCTTGGGCACATACTTCACGCCGCTCGCCTCTTCATGGCCGCGCATACGGAAGGTCATGCACTCTATGAATATGGGTTTCTGCTCGGTGATGCAATAGCGGCGGGCCGCACTGATTGCCTGGTACACTTCCAGTATGTTATTGCCATCTATTATCACGCCCTTCATGCCATATCCGGGTGCCCGGTCTGCCAACTGCGCGCACATAAATTGCTCGCTTATGGGGGTACTGAGACCATAGCCATTGTTCTCGATCAGGAAAATTACGGGCAAGCCCCATACCGCTGCCACATTGAGGGCCTCGTGGAAGTCGCCCTCGCTGGTGCCGCCGTCGCCGCAAAAAGTCATAGATACTTTTTGCTCCCTGCGCAGTTTGTGCGCCAGCGCCACACCGTCGGCAATAGCCATTTGCGGCCCCAGGTGCGATATCATTCCGCACACATGGTGTTCGGCAGAGCCGAAGTGAAACGAACGCTCACGGCCTTTGCTGTAGCCGTCCTTGGTGCCCTGCCATTGCATAAACAATTTGGCAAAGGGCATTTTACGGGCGGTAAATACGCCCAGGTTGCGGTGCAGCGGCATGATATACTCGTCCTGATCCAGCGCCATGGTGGCACCAACAGCTATTGCCTCCTGCCCGATACCACTGAACCATTTGCTGATACGGCCCTGACGGAGCAACACCAGCATTTTTTCCTCGATCATCCGGGGTCGGAGCAACTCGGTATAGAGATGTAAAAGTTGTGTATTGTCGAAACCACTGCGGTTGAATTGCATACCCTTAATTTGGATGCAAAAGTAAGCGAAGTGGCGGTAATATATAGTGGGCGGCCTTAATGGCGATAACAGTGGCAGACTGGCATCTTTTTACCGCTATGGTCTCCGTTTACTTATTATCCTGTTTGATTTTGTTTGAATGGGGATTTTTTTGTCTGAAATGGGATTCCGATGATCGGTGGGATTTTTGAGATTTTTTTCCTTACCCAGGTAGCCTACCTGAGGGGACTCCCCGGTATGATTCTGATGATCGGTGGAATTTTTAAGATTTTTTTCCGTGCCTGGGTAGTCTTCCGGAGGGGACTCCCTGGTGTGATTCTGACGATCGGTGGAATTTTTGAAATTTTTTCCGTGCCTGGGTAGTCTTCCGGAGGGGATTACCCGGTTTGATACCAATGATCGGTGGATTTTGGGGGAATTATTCCGGCAAATTCCTATTGTGGGCTCGCTCTGACTTTTGCGGATCAGTTTTACACAACAGCGACCACCCCCGATGGAACAAAGGCTGCGCTTTGTTCCATCGGCCCCTCCCTGGCAGGCGGGGAGCTTGCCGGTGGTTTGCGGCTGCGTGGGGTGGATTCGTAAACGTCTGATTTACAAACTGATAGTGCACACCCGATTTTCATGTTGGCAAATGCAGAAAAACGCTGGACGTGGCCCGGATTAAAAATATACGAGAGCCGCACAAATAC
>CAIYJV010000145.1 GCA_903926605.1 uncultured Bacteroidota bacterium | reverse complement strand
TTCGGTATATTTTTTTGTTAAAAAAAGAGATTATTAAGAATAAAATAAAATCATCCGGCGGGCTGTGCCCCAGTATAAAACATTGCTGCGAACTGAAGCATCCGCTTACTTTTTGTTTAAAGAATGTTTTCATGACCGAATATCTAATCAACAAAAACTACATGCCATAAAAATAGAAACTAAATTTGAACTAATGAACTATATTTTAAATTAATTTAGCACATAAACCATGCTACTTACTACAAATGATTTACGCATTCGATTTATTTGCAAACTAAAATAAAAACGTTGCGAATACTCACACGATGCTATAGAGAGGAGGAAGCAAAATGCTTAGGCGTCTAATAAGAAAACTAAAAAATATCTGACTCAGGATTATTGGGTTTTAGAATGCTCCGGAAAAAACACCTATTTCAGGACAAGACATACCATAAGCCACAAACCCGACTATCCTGAAAATCCGATAATTCTGGCTATACTGGTTCAGACATTGTGCGTAGACAGTCGCGCAGCGGCTATTTGGTCGTTACTGCTCCCATTTGGCGGCCCATATTTTCGTAGACCACATCGTTGGGTTCCCACAGCTCAATTTTGTTACCTTCTACATCCATGATATGGACAAACTTACCATAGTCATAACTTTCAATGGTGTCGGTAATTGTTACACCGCTTTGGCGCAAATCGGCCACAAGGCCCACGAGGTCATCTACCCGATAATTGATCATGAAGTCGCGGGTGGATGGCTCAAAGTACTTTGTGGCTTCCTTGAAGGGACTCCATTGGCTGAAACCCTTACGGGTGCTGTCGGCTCCCTGGTACCATTCAAAAACGGCACCATATTGGTTCACGTTCAGCCCCAGGTGGGTTTTGTACCATTCCCGTACTTTGCCGGGGTCCTTGCACTTAAAAAAAACTCCGCCTATACCGGTCACCCTTTTCATTTTTTTTTGTCCGTCGGGCATACGGGTAAGCATGGCTTTGAATGCAAAGCCGAAACAGAACGATACCGCCAGTGCGGCAAGGGTGAGCATTGTTTTTTTCATTTGTGTACAAATTTTATCGTTTGCAGTGCAGTTACCGGCGGCAAGTCCATACAGCACCACCCGGGCGGTGCTGTACAGACAACAAAGATAAGGGAGATTGGGATTGCGGCGGGCAGGCGCTACGCTGAGTGCGGAGCGCGAGAAAGAGCAAAAACTTATTTTATCGTTTCCGAAGAGTCTCCCGTAGGGGACTCTTCGGTGCACTGTGAAAGACTGAAGGTTATGAATGTTCATAAGTCAACTTTTGTACCCTGATTTCCGGGGAGTCCTTTTCAAGAGACTACCCGGAGACGGGAATTCCCCCTTCGAAGGGGGCTGGGGGATGTCTCGCGCTGTGTAGGACGCAGGTTTTGAATGTTCATAAGTCAACTTTTTGTACCCTGATTTCCAGGGAGTCCTTTTCAAGAGACTACCCGGAGACGGGAATTCCCCCTTCGAAGGGGGCTGGGGGATGTCCTTGCCTCACTTTGCAATTTTATCGTTCCCGTAGGGGACTCTACGGTGCACTGTGCAGGACTACAGGGTATGAATGTTCACAAGTCAACTTTTGTAACCTGATTTCCGGGGAGTCCTTTTCAAGAGACTACCCGGAGACGGGAGAGACTACACGGAGGGGGGAATTCCCCCTTCGAAGGGGGCTGGGGGATGTCCTTGCCTCACTTTGCAATTTTATCGTTTCCGTAGTGCCTCCCGTAGGGGACTCTACGGTGCACTGTGCAGGACTACAGGTTATGAATGTTCACAAGTCAACTTTTGTACCCTGATTTCCGGGGAGTCCTTTTCAAGAGACTACCCGGAGACGGGACACAGTGTAAACTTATTTTGCAGGACGCAGGTTCTCCTGTAGGGGACTCTTCGGTGCACTGTGAAAGACTGAAGGTTATGAATGTTCATAAGTCAACTTTTGTTCCTTGATTTCCGGGAAGTCCTTTTCAAGAGACTACCCGGAGACGGAATTTTATCGTTTCCGAAGAGTCTCCCGTAGGGGACTCTTCGGTGCACTGTGCAGGACGCAGGTTATGAATGTTTATAAGTCAACTTTTGTACCCTGATTTCCGGGGAGTCCTTTTCAAGAGACTACCCGGAGACGGAAAATCCCCAACTGGTCGAAGTCTAGCTTCCCCCCACAACAAAAACGCCCCCAAACCGGAGGCGTTTTCAATATCAATCAAAGCAACTTTTACAGCAGCTTAAAACTCTCAATAAACTTGGTGGTAAAGTTGCCTTTGCGGAAGTCTTCGTTGCGCATGAGCTGCATGTGGAAGGGGATGGTGGTCTTTACGCCTTCTATCACGTATTCGCTCAGGGCGCGCTCCATGGTGTCGATGGCTTCTTCGCGGGTCTGCGCTACTGCGATCACCTTGGCGATCATGGAGTCGTAGTACGGAGGTATGGTGTAGCCAGCATAAATGTGCGAATCTACACGTACGCCATGTCCGCCGGGAGTATGCAGTACGGTGATCTTGCCGGGGCAGGGCCTGAAGTCGTTGTACGGGTCTTCGGCATTGATACGGCACTCGATAGCGTGAATCTTGGGTTCGTAATTCTTACCGCTTATTGGCACGCCTGCTGCGATCTTTATCTGCTCCTTGATGAGGTCGTAGCTTATTACTTCTTCGGTCACACCGTGTTCTACCTGGATACGGGTGTTCATCTCCATAAAGTAGAAATTGCGGTGCTTGTCTACCAGGAATTCTATGGTACCCACACTTTCGTAATTAATGGCCGAGGCTGCCTTGATAGCTGCTTCGCCCATGCGCTGACGCAGTTCAGGGGTCATGAATGGTGATGGCGACTCTTCTACCAATTTCTGGTGACGACGCTGGATTGAGCAATCGCGCTCGGAGAGATGACACACCTTGCCAAACTGGTCGCCTGCTATCTGAATCTCGATATGGCGGGGTTCTTCCACAAATTTCTCCATGTACACGCCATCGTTCTTGAACGATGCTGCGGCTTCTATTTTGGCTGTAGAATAGGCATGCTCTATCTCGCTTTCGGCCCATACCACGCGCATACCCTTGCCACCGCCACCGGCTGTAGCCTTGATAATGACTGGATAGCCCATTTCGTTAGCGATCTGCTTGGCCTGTTCGGCACTTTCCAGCAGGCCTTCAGAACCGGGGATGACCGGCACACCAGCCTTGATCATGGTTTCCTTGGCCGTCATCTTGTCGCCCATGCGGCGAATCATGTCGGGCGTAGGGCCTATGAACTTAATGTTGTACTGGGCACATATCTCGGAGAAATTGGCATTCTCTGCCAGGAAGCCGTAACCGGGATGAATCGCGTCGGCATTGGTGATCTCGGCAGCCGCCATGATGTGCGGAATGTTGAGATAAGATTCTGAGCTCTGGGCCTTGCCTATACATACGGCCTCGTCGGCAAAACGCACGTGCAGGCTGTCTTTGTCGGCTGTAGAATATACAGCCACGGTCTTGATACCCATTTCCCTGCAGGTACGAATGATACGCAAAGCGATCTCGCCGCGGTTGGCAATCAATATTTTTTTGAACATTGCTTCGGTCTGATTAAACACCAAAAAAGCCCGGCAAACCGGGATTTTTTTGGTACAGGAATAACAATTTAAATGGGTTCTACCAGGAACAGCGGCTGGTCGTACTCAACCGGCGACGAGTCGTCGGCGATTACTTTTACGATCCTTCCACTTACTTCGGCTTCGATTTCGTTGAATAGTTTCATGGCTTCGATAATGCAGATCACCTGACCTGCCTTGATCTCGTCGCCTACATTGATGAAAGGCGGCTTGTCCGGAGACGGGCTGCGGTAAAAAGTGCCGATCATGGGCGACTTGATGGCTACCTGGCTGGACGATGCCGCCGGGGCCGCCGCTGGTGCGGGAGCCGCTGCGGGAGCCGCTGCCGGGGCTGCCACCTGAGCCTGTGCTGCCTGATGCATTACCGGCTGCTGGTAGGCAACAGGATGCGCTGAAGGCGCGAAAACCGTGGTAGCGGTAGCGGTATGCTCCTGCTTGATCACGATCTTAAAATCGCCCTGCTCGATACTGAGCTCACTGATGTTTGATTTGTTGATGGACTTTATCAGTTCCTGTATTTGCTTATATTCCATGAGATCAGTTTTATGATGTGAAGAAAATTATTCTTTTACACGCTCTACATACGCACCAGACTTAGAGTCTACACGTATCAGTTCTCCCTCGTTTACAAATAATGGCACCATTACTGTGGCACCGGTCTCGACCGTAGCGGCTTTGAGCGCACGGGTGGCGGTATCGCCCTTGAGTCCGGGTTCGGAATAGGTGACCCGCAGCACCACGTTCGGAGGCAGTTCTATACCCATTGGCACTTCGGTCTCGGTGTTTACCAACACAAAGCACTCCTGCCCTTCCTTATACAATTCCGGACGTTCTACTTTTGCCTCTTCCACCAGAATCTGCTCAAAGGTATTGTTGTCCATGAGGTTGAAACCGCTGTCGTCTTTGTAGAGGAACTGATAGGGCCTTCTTTCCACGCGAACAGGGAAAATATTGTCACCAGAGTTCCAGGTATGCTCGATAGAGCGGTTATTGTCTACGCCTTTGAGCTTGGCCCATACTTTTGCCGCTGCCCTTGCTGTTTTGTTCTGTCCGAATTCTACTACTGAGTAAAGGCTTCCATCGAGCTTGATGATTAAACCCATACGCATATCCGCTGTTGTAGCCATGAAATTTAAATTTATTTATTTTGTTGGACTGCAAAAGTAGTAATTATTACCAAACACCCAAGGATGAAACCGGGTTGAAAAAATGTTTAATTCCTAAAGACAGGGAGATATTATAAATAATGTCGTTTAATTTATGCGGTTTCGCAAAATGGAGGTGGGGGTATGTAATAATATACGAGACTAGCGAAAGGTGGCAAATGTCCAGGTTAGTCAAAATTCCGCGCATCGCGGAGACATTGGAATGTGGTAAATGCGCCTTAAAGGTTCTAACCGTCCTTTAAAGTTCACCCCCGGGGGTTGCCTTTTGGCTCTTAGCCCCCCGATAAAATCGGAGGGCTATTCATTTTGAACCCTTTTCGGGGTTTGGATAGCTACTTTACTTTCTTCAGTTTATTTAAATATTATACAGTACGTTTTTGTTGTCCACCATGGTCGCTCAAAACGACAGCATGCAAACAGGGGCGAAAATAGCCGATAAAAAAGCAGCATACATAAATTCATGTCCAATTTGGACATATTTGGACATATCAGTAATTTTAGATAAACACATTCTGGCATGAATATCAGTTTTACAGAAAAGCAGCAAACTTATATTGCGGAGCAGGTTGATGGTGGTGATTTTCAAAATGCTTCTGAGGTAGTCCGTGATGCCCTAAGGCTGCATGAATTGTTTCGCAATCGGGTGATTGAGGAATTGAGGCGTGAAATTGCCAAGGGTTGGGACGGCCAGTCCAGCGAACGTTCGGTAAGTGATATTATCAAATCGAAAACTCAAAAAGTGATTTAGTGGTATCTGGCAAACTAACCGGCTACAAGTTATCCCTACCTGCCGAACAGGATGTGGAGTCTATATTCGACTTTACATTAACCAATTTCGGAGAAAATCAGGCGATAAGCTATGTCGCGGGTCTAGAATCTGTACTTAGCGATCTGTGTCAAAATCCCCGCATAGGGAGAATGCGAAACGAGATAAAAAAAGGACTACACAGTTTCACCTACCTAAGCCACGTTGTTTTTTATCGAATCCAAAAAGATTGTCTGTGGGTAGTGCGCGAATTGCATTCAAGCCAAGATAGCTCGCGGATATTTTAACCCAGACGACTATTCACATTCAACCCCTGCGGAGTTGCCTTTTCGTTGGATAGAAACGTTCCTTACTTCAGCATATTTTTTTATATAGTATATTTGTGTTGTCCAGTCTTAGCGCCTTTTTCTCTTTTTCATTGCTGTGTCTTTCTAAAACACCAGGGTCCTTTCCACCGGCTGGTTGCCGTAGTCGTAGGGTATGGATGCCACTGAGTGAATGGGCTTTGTGATGATGAGGTTGGCTTTTTTGCCGACGCGAATACTGCCGAGTTCATGTTCCAGTTCCATAGCGGCAGCACCGTTGATGGTGACGGAGTTGATGGCTTCCTCAGGTGTCATGCGAAGCTGGGTGCAGGCTATAGTGAGCAGCAATGGAATGTTACCCGATGGGCAGGAGCCGGGATTGTAGTCGGTAGCAAGGCAAACAGGCAGTCCCGCGTCTATGATCTTGCGGGCTGGCTGGTAGTGCATCCCGAGGAAAAAGGCGGCACCTGGTAGCAAGGTTGGCATGGTGTTACCCTGCAGCAGGGCTTCGATCTCGGCATCGCCCACACACTCGAGGTGGTCTACACTAATAGCATGATGTTTTACCCCTACTTCCACCCCACCCGAGTGGTGCAGCTGGTTGGCGTGGATCTTGGGTTTAAGACCGTATTTCCAGCCGGCTTCCAGCAAGCGCTCGGTCTCGGGGATGCCGAAAAAGCCCTGCTCACAGAATGCGTCCATATAGTCTGCCAGACCTTCGGCGGCTACTACGGGCAACATATCATTTATAATATGATCTATGTAGGCAGGTTTGTTGTCGCGGTATGCCACCGGGTAGGCATGGGCGGCCAAAAAGGTGGCCTTGATGGCTACTTTGTTGGCTTCTTTGAGTCTGCGGATAACGCGGAGCATCTTCAGCTCGCCCTCGAGACATAGCCCGTAACCACTTTTGATCTCGATGGCCCCGGTGCCCTGTGCCACCACCTGATCCAGCCGAGCCTGACTTTGGTGATAGAGGGTTTCCTCGTCCATCTCGTTCAGCTTGCGGGCCGAGTTGAGTATTCCCCCACCCCGGCGGGCTATCTCCTCATAGCTCAATCCACGGATACGGTCGGCAAATTCCTGCTCACGCGGCGCGGCAAACACCAAGTGTGTATGGCTATCGCACCAGGCCGGAAGTACGAGCCGTCCGGTGGCATCAATAAGTTCGTCTGCTGTTTGGTCGCCCAGGTCAGCTATAGACCCGAAACTATGGATACGGCCGGCTTCTACACGCAGCCAGGCATTGTCCAGAGACGGAAGCAGGCTCATATCGGCTCCCCGTACCACGCCCTGCGGCTGAAGACCTGTGTCGGTTTGACAAAGCTGTTTGATGTTGCGGATAAGGATGGATCTCTGGCTCATTATGTACCTGATTTAAAGGCAAATGTACCGTTTTGGAGGGTGAAACAGGTCATCGGTTTGCAGAACGGCGGTCATCATTTCCCGTGGTACGGATTACTTACTTTTGCACCAATCAATAAAACCAATAAAAGGTTATGGCAAGCAGTGCAACACGTGGCGTGATACTAATGAACCTGGGGTCGCCGGACTCAACCTCGGTTCCGGATGTGCGAAAATACCTGGTAGAGTTCCTGATGGACGAAAGGGTGATAGACAAGCCCTATCTGCTCCGGGCTATGCTGGTAAAGGGAATCATTTCTCCGTTCCGTGCGCCAAAATCGGCTGAAGCCTACCAATCTATCTGGACCAAGGAAGGTTCGCCTTTGATTGCCATCACCCGACATTTGCGCGACGCACTGGCAGCCAGCATTACCGACCCTGTGGAAATATCCATGCGCTATGGCAAACCCTCCATGAAGGAAGCCTACGACAGGCTGATCGCTGCTAACCCGGGCCTGAAAGAGGTGGTTTTGCTTCCACTCTATCCCCACTATGCTATGTCCAGCTATGAGACAGCAGTAGTACACGCCAGAGCGGTTTACAACGAAGGGAAATATGGGTTTAACATCCGGTTTATTGAGCCGTTTTACAACGACCCGCTGTATATTGCGGCACTGGCAGAAAGCATAAAACCCAACCTGAAATCGGGTTCGCACCTTTTATTCAGTTATCACAGCATACCCGAGCGCCATATCGAGAAAAGCGATATTACCGGAAACCATTGCCTGAAATCTGCCGGATGCTGCACCACCCCGTCGGAGGCGCACAAGTTTTGCTACCGCCACCAATGTCTGGAGACCACAAGGCTTGTGGTGGAATACCTGGGCATAAAAGAAGGTGATTATTCGGTATCGTTCCAGTCTAAACTGGGCCGGTCTGAATGGCTGAAACCATCTACCACTGCCACTATGAGTTTGTTACCTGCAAAGGGCATTAAAAACATTGCTGTGGTTTGTCCGGCGTTCGTGAGCGACTGTCTGGAGACACTGGAGGAAGTTGAGATTCGCGAGAAGGAGAATTTTATGGCTGCAGGAGGCGAACAATACACTTTTATCCCTTGCATGAATATTCAACCGCAATGGGTGGCCGCCATACGCACCTGGCTTTATCCGAACACCAAATAAATAACGCCCCATGCTCTCATTTTATATCAAAGCGCTGCATATTATTTTTATCGTTACCTGGTTTGCCGGGCTGTTTTACATTGTGCGCCTGTTTATTTATAATGCCGAGGCCAATGATAAGCCTGAACCTGAACGTAGTATCCTGCAAAACCAGTTCTCGATCATGATCAAAAGGCTCTGGTTCGGTATCACCTGGCCATCTGCCGTTCTGACCTTGATATTCGGCCCTATGACGTGGTACCTGATGTCGGGTAGCACCGTTACCGGCATGTGGAACTACGCAACTTCGCAGCCCTGGATGATCCTGAAACTGTGTTTCGTGACGGGACTGTTCACCTACCATTTTTCGCTGCACGCTTTGTACAAACAACAAGCCAAGGGTATTTTTAAATACTCGTCTGGCAAGTTGAGGGTATGGAACGAAGTGGCAACCGTTTTTCTGATCGCGGTGGTGATGCTGGTGGTTGTGAAACAAGGCATGAGCCTGGTTTGGGGCGTGTGCGGTCTGCTGGCATTTGTGGTGGTGCTGATGACGGCGATACGGATCTACAAAAAAGTGCGTGAGGGCAATAATAGCTAAAGAACCAATTTAGTTTTTACTGATACCCCTATTGTGACGGCCATCACCGAAAATGCATGCACACACGTTATATTTGCGCTCCTAAAATTTACCATTGCAGAAAAAAATCAAAGTAGCCGCTGTCAGCTATCTGAATACAAAACCCCTATTATATGGCATACGCCGTAGTAGGATCTGGAATGAGATCGAGCTAACGGTAGACTATCCGGCGCGGCTGGTAGCGCAAATGCAGGGCGGCCATATAGATATCGCATTGCTCCCGGTTGCGGCCATTCCCTCCATAACTGGCGCACGGATCGTATCTAAATATGGTATCGCTGCCGATGGCAACGTGGCCTCGGTAGCGCTATACAGCGAAGTTCCACTGGCGCAGATCGAAAATGTGTACCTGGACTACCAGTCACGCACCTCTGTTCGGCTGGCGCGTCTCCTGCTGGACCAGCACTGGAAACAAAAAGTAAACTTTCTGGAGGCCGACGAGCACTATACGGATCGGATAAAGGGAACTACTGCAGGCGTGATCATAGGCGACCGGGCCTTGCAGAATCTGGGAAACTTTAATTACATTTATGATCTGTCTAAAGGTTGGAAGGAATTTACCGGACTGGATTTTATTTTTGCTGCGTGGGTGTCGAACAAGGAATTGCCGGAAGCGTTTCTCGCAGAATTTGACGAAGCAAACGCACTGGGATTGAGCCATCTGGATGAAGTAATAGCTGAAAACCCTTACCCTGCCTACGACCTGAAAACGTATTATACCGACAACATAAAATTCTTATTGGACGAACGCAAAAAGGACGGACTGAAAAAATTTCTGGAACTGATAAACTAAAATCGAAGCCCACAATCGAACAAAAAACCGAAATAAATGAGTCTTGCAGAAAAACTATTTAAAATGAAAAACGACAAATCAGAAGCAAATCTTAAGGCCGGAATGGACTTCCTGGAAGCCAACAAGGCTAAGGCAGGCGTAGTAGCGCTGCCCAGTGGACTGCAATACGAGATCCTGACCGAAGGAACCGGTGCAAAACCGACGTCCCGCAACAGTGTGACCTGCCATTATCACGGCACACTGATTGACGGAACCGTATTTGACAGTTCGGTGAAACGCGGACAGCCGGCTACCTTTCCACTGAATGCGGTAATTGCAGGATGGACCGAAGGCGTAGCGCTGATGCCCACCGGCAGCAAATGGCGTTTCTTTATCCCTCCGCATTTGGGATACGGCGACAGGCAGGTCGGCCCATCAATAGGACCGAACAGCACGCTGATATTCGACGTAGAGTTGATCAGCTTTAATTAATTCTGAATGACAAGTATTATGAAGCCCCTGCAGATGCGGGGGCTTTTTTTCGTGGGGTACCCTATCGGGTAAATACCATTGTGACATTAATTCTTTGCAACAGGGCGGCACTAATTAGGGATATACCCTACTTTTGACCAAAATTTCAAAAAAACTGATGAGAATTTTTCATACATTGTTTGCAACAATGTTATTTGTGTTTTTGACTATTGGCGTAATGGCCAACCCAAAAGTAAATGATTCGGTGGCGGGATGGTCTTTTCATTTTCAGCAGAGTATGGTGAACCAGTGGCATGGCGCCTATCATTTTAATTATGCAGGTCCTTCGAGCCTTGACAGTAACTCTGAGACCAAACTTTCGCTTACCACCACTATGTATATTGGCAGAAGTCTGTGGAAGGGCGGCGCAATTTATTTTAGCCCCGAGGTAACCGCAGGCAATGGACTGAGTGGTACACATGGGATGGCTGGCTTTACGAATGGTGAAATATACAGAGTGGGTAATCCGACCCCTACTCCATTTATTGCCAGAGCATATCTGCAGCAGAGTTTCGCTCTGCCCGGCGCGACCTTCGAAATGCGGGAGGACGGACTCAACCAGCTTGGCGGGTATGTACCGTCGTCCAGATTTACGATCAATATCGGGAAATTTTGTCTCGCCGATTTCTTTGATGCCAATACCTATAGTCATGATGCCCGCGGACAGTTCCTGAACTGGGCTCTGATGGGACAGGGAGCCTGGGACTTCCCCGCAGATACCCGCGGGTATACGTCGGGCATTGAAATGGAGTTGGTAAAACCCAAATGGTCTTTGCTTTATGCCTATGTGCAAATGCCGAAGGTGGCCAATGCGCTGAATATGGACTGGAATATGACAAAGTCTTTTGGCCAGACGTTGGAGTACAGCCATAAGATGGCCCTTGTTGGCAACAGGCCTGGAATGGTTCGCGTGGATCTATTCCTGAATTCTTCTATGGCACCGAAATACGCGGATGCCACTAAACAGTTGAAAACCGGAGATGATACAGATCTGGCACCCATTTTTGCGGGGCTAAAAGGCGGGACTGCATATGGTGGACTGAAATATGGATTCGGCATTAATATGGAGCAGGAAGTAACGGATGCAGTTGGTGTGTTTTTACGTTACGGCTGGAATGACGGAAAGACTGCATCATGGGCATTTACCGATATAGACAGAAGTGTACAAGCCGGAGTGAGCATTGGCGGCAACAGATGGAAGCGGCCCAATGATAATTTCGGACTGGCAGAAGCGATCAACGGGATTTCTAAAGACCATCAGGATTTTTTTGCGGCAGGTGGATATTCCTACATTATCGGAGACGGGCACCTGAACTATGGAATGGAGTACATTACTGAAGCCTACTACAAAGCCAAAGTTTGTAAAAACCTGTTTGTCTCACTTGACTACCAACTAGTTTTCAATCCTGGTTACAACAAAGATCGCCAGGGGCCAATTTCGGTGCCTGGTCTCAGGGTCCATGTGGAATTCTGAAGAAATGACTATTCTTCTCTTGGTTTTTCTTCAAGGAGAATACGGATATCGCCAATAAGTCTGCTTACGTCGCCGGCTTCAAGGCCATCGTAAAAGCCGCGTAGACGACCCCGGCCATCTACAAGTACAAAATGCTTGTCGTGAATGAAATCCTTGTCAATACTCACTCCAGCGGTATCCTGATCGGCATTGATGAGGTAGCTGTATCGGGCCATCTCATAGAGTTTCTTTTTGTCGCCGGTAAGGAAAACCCATTTCGAAGAACTTGCCTGGTAGCGCGATGCATAGGCTTTTAGCGCGGCAGCAGAGTCTCTCTCCGGATCTACAGTGTGCGAAAGAATAAGTATCTTTTCGTTGTCTTTGAATGCCTCAAAAACCTTCTCCATATTGGTGTTCATCTTCGGACACATGCCTTTGCAGGTAGCGAAAAAATATTCTACCACACATATTTTACCGGCTATGTCTTTTTCGGTAAACGCCTTGCCGTCCTGAGTTGTAAAGGAGAACGGCTGCACATGATGGTTGAAATTGGTGCCCAATACAGGCAGCGCAGGTTTTTTGGCTTCACGACCTTTGATCATGGGAATAACGACTATGAAAAAAGCAAGTGCGAGGAGTAAAAAAAATGCAATTAGTAAAAAGGTGGTCTTTTTGTCTTTCATGTACAATCCGGTCCAATTGGTTTGCGGCAAAGGTATGCATAGTAGTGCACCTCACCGCATTTGCAACAACAACCTGTGTATTTAAGACATCAAAATAAATTATTTAATTAGTGTAGAAATGTTTTCTTAGAAAAAAAAATTATTTTTGTTAACCGAGTGCATTTCACTACCACCGGACAACGACGGGGTGTGATGAGAAGCACGATTTTATTATGCAAACGCAACTCAGAATACTGATACTTGAAGATTCTCCTTCAGACGCGGAGTTTATTGAACGGGAACTGAAAAAAGGGGGAATAGATTACACAGCCAAAATAACAGATACAGAAGAGTCTTTTACGGAAGCGTTGGCTACCTTTCTGCCGGATGTGATACTTTCTGACCACGCCCTGCCGGGTTTTAATTCTATCGAAGCTTTGGCTATCTGCCGCAAACACCATTTTGCAGGACCCTTCATTCTTGTTACAGGAGCGGTCTCCGAGGAATTTGCCGTGGAGTGCCTTAAATCCGGCGCAGACGACTATATACTAAAAAGTAAGCTCACCAGGCTCCCTTCGGCGGTAACAGGTGCCCTGAAAAAGGCCGAAGCCGAGCGAGAAAGATCGCAGGCAATAAAAAATCTGGAAGAGCAGAACGTCTTCATGAGCCTTTTGCTGAAGTCTATACCTATTGCACAATATGTGTGTAAACCGGTAACACATGAGGTGACCTATATGTCCAACAACATTTTTGCATTCAGTGGTTATCATCCGGACCAGTTTATGCAGGACCCGAAATTCTGGCATGACCAGATACATCCGGAAGACAGGCCCAGAGTGATGCAGGAGCTGAGTTCTTTGTCGCTTCATAACGAACGATCTATGGAATACCGCTGGCTAGTCTCTGATCAGACCTACCGGTGGATTTACGACCGGGCTAAAATAATACATGGTGAAGACAAACAGTTGTTTATCGCCGGTGCAATGATAGACATTACGTTGCGCAAGGAGGCAGAAGAAAAACTTGCGTTGAAGAATAAAGAACTGAACACATTCATATACCGGTCCACTCACGATCTGCGCGGCCCACTGATGACAATTCTGGGCCTCACTAATGTAGCACAGGACGAAGAGGAGATGCAGGAACTGCGCAACTACATCCAGATGATAGACGAGTGTACGCACAAGCTAGACGATGTGCTGCTGTCGCTGATCACCTCAATATCGATTAAAGAAACAGAAGCAGTTTCGAAAGAAATAAACTTTGCTGAAATGGTGAATCTGATACTGGACGACTGCAAAGAACTGGAAACCTTTGAGGCGATCAAGATTCATACAGAAATAAGACTGAAGAACAACCTTGTGATGGATGAATTCGCAGTTCACTCTATTCTTAAAAATGTAATTGAGAATGCCGTGAAATATAGCAAGGGCGCAAAAGACAATCCCTACGTCTCCATTTTTATCTATGACACGATACCCAATGTACCCAATGGAGACATGAAGGAGATGAAAATAGTAGTGAAGGACAACGGCATAGGTATTTCGGCACGAAATAAAGACAAAGTGTTCGATATGTTCTTCCGTGGCACGCAGGTGTGCAAGGGGTCGGGGCTGGGTCTTTATATAGTGAAAAACGCTGCTGAAAAAATGAACGGTACCGTGGCTATTGCCAGTACCGACGGAGTAGGCACTACGGTGGAGATCACACTGCCGATCAAAAAAAACTGACTGTAGGATGAAAGACAGATTTGACACCATAACCATAGACTTTGAGAGTTTGTTTGAATCGGCACCCAATATGTACATTGCGGTTTCGCCAGACTTGAAGATAATAGGCGCCAGCGATGCCTATCTGGACGCAACTGGATCTAAACGCCATAAAATACTGGGTAGCGATCTTTTCGAAATTTGCACCTATCTGAACACTTGCACTCCGGATGAAACCAGCGAAATGGAATTGCCGGATGCGTTTCAGTATGTACTGAAGCGTAAAGAATCCATGACACTGGACGTACAGAAACTTTTGCTGCCAGCCGGCCGGGACAAGACCACCGAAAGGTACTGGAATATGCATTTGATTCCGGTGTTGTTTGAAAAACAGCAGATCCTCTGCGTGATATTACGGGTGGAAGACGTGACCGAAATGGAGTTGGTGCGGATTGAAGCAAAAGTGCAAACGGCGCGGAACACCGAACTGGAAGCGGCAGAGAAAATACATCTGCGGAACCTGAAGGAAAGTGAAGCCCGGTTTATTAAGGTTTTCAACCTTAGTCCGGCACCGCTGTTTATGACCAAGGTTGCAGACGGCAAACTGGTGCTGGTGAACAGTGCATTTGAAAAATTTACGGGCATAAATTCCGCAGCAACAAACGGCAAAACACTGATGGAGTTGGGCATACTGGACGCACCCAACATAGCCGACCTGAATAAACAACTTGCTGGTGACCATTCGAATGATATTGAGTTCTGTGTGACGACAAAATCGGGCAGCACCCGAAAAATGCTGGCCACTTCGGAGATCGTTGAGGTAGACAATATGCTTTGCCATCTGGTTGCTATGCTGGACATTACTGTTCGTAAAAACCATGAGAACGACCTGATGCAGTCTAACCACTTCCTGGACACGATACTGGAGCATCTGCCCGGCATGGTGTTTGTCAAGGATGCAGAGACTCTGAATTATATAAGGATAAACAAGGCCGGTGAGTTGCTTACCGGAATTTCCCAGAAAGACATAGCAGGAAAGAACAATGCGGATATATATCCGGCCGAACATGCGGAGGAAATAACCAGGGGCGAAAGGGAACTGATAGAACGCAGACTGCCATCGGCAGCGGTGGAAGAACTGATAAAGACAGGCGGCAGCGACAAATGGCTACACACACGACGGATACCGGTATATGAAGATGGCAAACCAGTGTATCTGGTCGGCATATCTGAAGACGTGACCGAACAGAAAAAACAACAGGAGGCAATCCTACAACTCAACAAGGAACTTGAGGCGTTTTCATACAGCGTTTCTCACGACCTCAGGGCTCCATTAAGGGCCGTAACCGGGTATGCCCAGATGCTGGATGAAGACTATGCACACGTGCTGGACAGCGAGGGCAAGCGATTGCTGCACACGATAAGCGATAATGCCGAGAAAATGGGTGCTTTGATAGACAACCTTTTGACTTTCTCCAGATTGGGACGAAAGGAACTGACCAAGCGGGAGACAGATATGAACGGGTTGGTGACGAGGGCGTTAGCGGAGATATCGAAGTCGACCGAACATGTGGCGACCATTAAGGTGAATGAATTACATCAGGTAATGTCTGACCCAGACCTGATGACACAGGTGCTGATAAACCTTATAGAGAATGCGATAAAATATACTTCCCGCAAACCCAATCCGGAAATTGAAATATCATCCTATGTGGATGGTAGCGAGGTTGTTTATTGTGTGAGTGACAACGGTGCCGGATTTGACATGAAGTATTACGACAAACTTTTTGGTGTGTTCCAGCGGCTGCATGCGGTTGATGAATATGCGGGTACCGGTGTGGGACTAGCAATAGTGCAGCGTATCATAGCCCGCCATGGCGGCAGAGTTTGGGCGAAGGGCAAGGTAAATGAAGGTGCTACTTTCTGTTTCGCATTGCCAATTTCAAATACGAAATAACAAAACTAATATAATGGAAAATTCCGGTGTTGAAATCCTGCTGGTTGAAGATAATCCGAATGATGCGGAGCTTACGATTCGCGCATTAAAAAAGAAAAACCTGGCCAATAAGATCGTCCACCTTAAGGACGGCGCAGAGGCACTTGACTATATTTTCTGCACGGGCAACTACAGTGACCGTGATATCAACAACAAGCCGAGGGCCATACTTTTGGACCTAAAAATGCCCAAAGTAAACGGGCTAGAAGTGCTGGAACGGGTTAAGGCCGACAAACGTACGCGATCCATCCCCATCATCGTCCTTACATCGTCCAACGAAGACCCGGACGTGAAGAAGTGCTACGACATGGGGGTGAACAGCTACATTGTAAAACCAGTGGGATTCGACAATTTTACGAAGGCAGTGGCCGACCTTGGATTTTACTGGTTATTGCTGAATGAGGCACCGAATAACCGTTGAGCAGGGGCTTGGATTGCGGATGAATGTGAGTGGATAGTGCATTTCCTTAACGCGTCATGCACCGCGTTTTCTAAACCAAGTTCACCCCTTCGGGGTATGCATAAGACAGTTCATTTTCCCAGAACTTATCGTGGCTATTTACATTTAACCCCATTCGGGGTTGGTTTACGTAAGTTTAACTGTTGCGTGGAATAATTATAACCTGAAACGAAAATATAGTAACAGTGCAGAAGGGCAGGCCCACATATTACCCTACTCGGGCTTGTTTTTTCGTCTGTTGTCGTTAAACCGCCTTTAACTATGTGAATTTGTGATCAATAAATTTTCGATAGCCATGGCCTTTAAGGCAGTGGCAGTGAATTGCCACCCGGTTGCGGGTTTAGCCAACAATTCACTTACCTGTATTCAGATTCGGCTAAAGTCCCTTTTTTTTATGCATTTCTACCACGATGTGAAGGTCGTGGCTACTGACAAATTAAGCGTCTATTCTACTTTTTCAGCAGACTCATAATAACATAAGAAAATCCCCCAGACGTTAGTCAGGGGGATTTTGGAAAATATCTCGGTAAAGCGATTATACCTTGAAGTGAGAGAACGCCTTGTTGGCTTCAGCCATACGGTGCGTATCTTCTTTCTTCTTGAATGCGCCACCTTCACCCTTGGCTGCTGCAACGATCTCGTTGGAGAGCTTGTCTGCGATGGTCTTGCCGTTCCTTTCACGTGAATAGCGGATCAGCCATTTCATGCTCAGGGAAATCTTACGGTCTGGACGAACTTCGGTAGGAATCTGGAAGGTAGCACCACCGATACGGCGGCTACGTACTTCTACAGAAGGAGTAATGTTGGCAAGTGCGCGTTTCCACACTTCATAACCATCTTCGTTGGTTATTTTTGCAACCTTGTCGAGCGAATCGTAAAATGCGCTGAGTACGATAGTTTTGTTACCACCTATCATCAGGCAGTTTACAAACCTGGTTACGTTCTTGTCGTTGAATTTCGGATCCGGTGCTAACGGAAGTTTTTTTGCTTGTGCCTTTCTCATTTACTGACTGGCTAATTATGTTGTATAAAAATTATTTTTTACCTGCTGGTTTTGCGCCTTTTGCAGCCGCACCTTTTTTGTCCCTCTTGGTACCATACTTCGAGCGGCTCTTCTTACGGTCTTTTACACCGGCAGTATCAAGCGCACCGCGAACAATGTGGTAACGAACACCGGGTAGATCCTTCACACGACCACCACGGATCAGCACTATCGAGTGCTCCTGAAGATTGTGGCCTTCACCCGGAATGTAGGCGATGACTTCGATCTTGTTGGTCAGACGAACTTTCGCAACTTTACGAAGCGCTGAGTTTGGTTTCTTGGGTGTTGTAGTATACACACGGGTACACACACCACGACGCTGCGGACAAGCATCTAATGCGCGGGACTTAGATTTGATCCGCATCTGCTCACGTCCCTTTCTAACTAATTGCTGTATTGTAGGCATTTTCTCTTTAAAAATAAAATGGAGTGCAAAGGTAAAGGAAAAATCCAAATTTCAAAATTCAAAATTCAAAAAAAGTAAAAATAATTCTGAATTCCGCACCAGTCCAGCATCGCCCGCTGTATTATATTACCTAAAAAAACGCGTTTTTTGCACTTTATGAACACTAATTATAATTCGTAAGCTTGTTTGCGGGTAGTTTTCAGGTGCTCTTTTTATGGAGAACGGGAGGGCAAAAACCCTCCCGTTCTGAATATCAGGAACTGATAAAAAACTATCCTACTTCCGGATGAAGGACTTCTTCTCCCTTGCTCCAGTTGCAGGGGCAAAGCTCGTCGGTCTGGAGGGCATCCAGTACACGCAGCACTTCTTCTACATTGCGGCCCACACTCAGGTCGTTGATACAAACCCAACGAACAATACCTTCCGGGTCTACGATGTAGGTAGCACGATATGCTACTTTCTCGTCTCCGGCCAAGATGCCCAGTTCTTCTGCGAGGCTCTTAGAAGTATCTGCGATCATAGGAAATTTCAGATCACGCAGATCTTTATGGTTCACTCTCCAGGCGTGGTGTACGTATTCGCTGTCGGTTGATGCACCGAGCAATACAGCGTCGCGATCGGTAAAGTTTGAATAATTCTTATTGAACTCCGCAATCTCGGTCGGGCAGATGAACGTAAAATCTTTGGGCCACCAGAACATGACGGTCCATTTGCCTTCCATGTCCTTGTTGCTGATTTCTTTAAATTCTTTGCCTTTCTCGATGGATACCACCGATTTCTTTGAAAACTCGGGGAACTTAGACCCCACGGAGATGATGTTGTTTGCCATTTTGATTTTTGATTTTATGTGGCAAAGGTCGCTAACGGGAACTTCACACACAACTAATTGTACATTACGATTTACTATAAAAAAATAGGAAGAAACAATATAGATTTAGTAAATAGTTGTAAAAAACATAAATTAGACAAACCTATATTACGGTATTTGCTTTTTGTTTGCAGACTGCAACGCCTTCAGATTCCGCAATATCCCATTCCATTTGGCCCGTCGAAGAGGCGACTTTTTAAATCGGGTATTAAAGACATGCTCTCCTATTGCCTCCCATTGTGCGGGCTCCAGGTCCAGCATACCGGGAATGGGCTGAAAAGCAGGCTCGGAATGGGGTTTTGAGAAACGGTTCCACGGGCAAACCTCTTGACAGATATCGCAGCCAAACATCCAGCCCTGCAAGTTTTGGCTGATCTCAGGCTGAATCACCGCATCTTTAAGTTCGATAGTGTGGTAGGAGATGCACTTTCTGGCGTCGATCTCTCCGGTGGCCGAAATCGCATCTGTGGGGCAAGCATCTATGCACCTTGTACAGGTGCCACAATGATGGGTAGGAAAAGGCGCATCAGGCTCTATTTCAAGATCAATTACGAGTGACGCGATAAAGTAATACGAACCTACGCCTGGTGTAATGAGGTTGCCGTTCTTCCCCACCCAGCCGGCTCCGGCCAGACTAGCCCATGACCGCTCCAACACCGGGGCACTGTCTACAAACCCACGGCCGTTGACCGTCGCAATCTGGGTGTTGATACGGAGGAGCAGAATATTCAGTTTGGCCCGAATAACATCATGATAGTCGTCACCCCAGGCATAGCGGGCGATGTGGGGTGCGCCCACGCTCTGCTGCGTAGAAGGGAAGTAGTTGTATAACAGAGAGACCACTGTCTTTGCACCAGGAAAGAGCAGCGTTGGATCTACCCGAAGATCAAAATTTCGCTCCATGTAGCCCATCCCGGCCTGATAGCCTTTAGACAGCCAATCCTCCAGCCGGCGGGCATCCTCATCGAGGCGGCGGGCACGCGCAAAACCGCAAAACAGAAATCCTGCCGAAAGGGCTGCCTGCCTTATTTGTTCCTTGTGCGTTTGGGAGAGTTGCATGTGCCGTGCTAAATTCCGAAATGATTTTCAGATTACCGGAAAATTGATGAGATTGGTCACTTTTTGGTGCTGGGCGGTCGTTATTGAGATAAATCAGCGATTTTTGCGCCAGAAAATTTTTAACTCAGGATACAATGGAATTATCATTAGAGAAAAGCAAACAACTGTTTCAACGGGCACTACAGAGCATTCCCGGAGGTGTCAACTCTCCCGTACGTGCATTTAGAAGCGTAGGCGGCACACCGGTGTTTATTAAAAGCGCTAAGGGCGCGTACCTGTTTGACGAGGACGGCAATAAATACATCGATTACATCAACTCATGGGGCCCCATGATACTGGGACACGCCTATGGACCGGTGATCAATGCCATCAAGGAAAAAGTAGAATACTCAACCTCATTTGGCGCACCCACTGAGCTGGAGATCGAGATGGCCGAATTGATACGCAGCATGGCTCCCAATGTGGACATGATACGCATGGTGAGTAGCGGTACGGAGGCTTGCATGAGCGCGTTGCGCCTGGCCCGCGGATATACAGGACGTAATAAATTTATAAAATTCGAAGGCTGCTACCATGGGCACGCAGACGCATTTCTGGTGAAAGCCGGTAGCGGCATGGCAACTTTCAATATTCAGACGGTGCCGGGTGTAACCGGTGGTACATCTGTGGACACCCTGACTGCACCGTTCAACGATCTGGACGCCGTGCGGAAACTGGTAGCCGAAAACAAGGGTGAAATTGCAGCCATTATTACAGAACCGATTGTGGGCAACATGGGCTGTATTCTTCCAGAAGCCGGATTCCACGAGAGTCTTAGGCAGATCTGTGACGACAATGGCATTCTGCTGATATTTGACGAGGTGATGACCGGTTTCCGTCTGGCGGCTGGTGGCGCACAGCAACGCCTGAATATAAACGCCGATCTGGTAACTTATGGAAAGGTGATAGGCGGCGGTATGCCGGTAGGTGCATTTGGCGGCCGCAGGGAAATCATGGAGCATATTGCCCCACTGGGGAATGTGTACCAGGCAGGCACGCTAAGTGGCAACCCGATCGCTATGATCGCGGGCTACACCCTGCTTAAAACGCTGAAAGAAAATCCGGCGATCTTTGACGAAATTGAGGCCAAAACCAAGTACCTGCACGAGGGTATGGACAGTGTACTGCGCAAATGGGGGAAACCCTATGTCATCAACAGATTCGGGTCTATGTTCAGCATTCATTTTAGTGAAAAGCCGGTGAATGATTTCGCGTCAGCTGCGGCGAGTGACATACCGATGTTTAATAAGTTTTTCCACTCGATGCTGAGCCAGGGAATTTACTTGCCACCATCAGGCTATGAAAGCTGGTTCATCAGCAATGCGCTGACGAATGCGGATATTGACAGGACCGTGGAAGCGGCAGCGAAGTTTTTTGGGGTTTAGATCAAACCGATTTTGGGATTGGCCGCCCTGGGATTGGATTTCAGGGCGGTTTTGTTTTGGGTATGCTGACCCAAATAGGCTGACACCTTTTCTCAAACTAACGTCTGAAATGAACTACAAAAATTAGATTTTTGAGTATATGGAAGGACGCTCACCGGAGATAAAGCAGGTTTACTTTATGCTGTTGAGATCCGTCGGGAACCTGCCTGTCGACGGGCGATGTTACTAAAAAGTACCAGGATTGCTTTATAGCCAGCAGGAACAATTGGTTTTTCAATTTATACCATCCTGCGCCCCCTTCAAAAAGGGAATTTCGCTTGCGGATTGAGTTGATGGCAACGCCTCACAGGCAAAAACGCTTAAACGAAAATAAAAAACTGAATTCCTTTAAGTGTCTGCTATGATTCCATTTCTTTCAGGTTTTCCTGAATCTGGACGAGGTGGCGTTCCGTGTGGGATAGGGAAAAGTACATCCAGTCAGAGATGGTCATTTCGCCAAGGGCTGGATGGAGGAATACGCGATTGTCAATGATCTTTACGCCGCTGGCAATATCAGCCTTTAGAGCGTTGCGCTGAGCGACGAATGCGGTCTCGAAGTCTGCTACCGTCGCAATCTGGCCTGTTGGAATCATCCTTTCGGGGGCTACAACGGTCTTGTGGCGCTCGTCTACCACCAGTTTGTGGATTTTATCGATGCCCATAAGTTCGTCATGTTCACTCACCTTATCTGCAGGACGTACCAATATTTTCCCTATGGACGATTCTGCCATGCAAATGTGTTCCAGTATCTGCATTGCGCTCCAACGACCGGGACGCGCATAGGTTAGTTGTGCAGGCGTAAGGCTATGTGCTAACTGCAGCGTGTCGACCGTGCTGCGGTCGAGCAGGTCGAAGAACTTAACTTGATCCATAAATTTCCGGTTTGATACCCAAAAATAAGACAAATAAGATCAATGCATCTTATTGCTAACTTGCAATCTCATTGTCGCCAGGAAACGATGTCGAATTTTAAAAAACAGGCTCAAAAAAGCACTAATACAACTGTGGTTGCCGCTCCCATGCCGGGTAAAAAGTGGCCGCCCGGCGTGATATTTGCATTGGTATTGTTCGCTGCTTCGTTTCTGGTCTATGCCAATACGCTGCAGCACGGATATGTACTGGATGATTTTGGCGCTATAAAACAGAATATGCTGGTACGGGAAGGCGCGAAGGGAGTACCAGAGTTGCTGCATACCCCCTACCACTATGGACACAGCATAGCCAGACCGGGCGAAAAGCTGAATGACCTCTACAGACCGCTGGCACTGGTAATGTTCGCACTGGAATATCAGGTGATGGGAGAAAGCCCGGCAACAGGGCATTGGATGAACGTACTGGTGTACGGAGCCGGAGTGGTTCTGTTGTTTTTCTTCCTGCTACAGTTTTTGGGGAGATCCAATATATTAGTCGCCTTTGTTGCCAGCCTGTTGTTTGCGGTTCATCCTGTCCATACAGAGGTGGTCGCAAATATTAAGAGCCGGGACGAGTTGCTGTGTTTTCTTTTCGGAATGCTGTCACTGATACAATTCGTTAAATACCAGGAGGAGCAGAAAATGCGAAACGGCTTTCTCTGCGTATCAAGCTTTCTGCTGGCGTTGCTTTCCAAGGAGACTGCGATCACGCTACTGGCGATATACCTGGCTGTTTATTTTTTCAAAAGGCAGCACCAAAAACGTGCAGGGCTTATGCTGATGGCAGGATTGCTGCTATGCGCGGTGGGATATCTGGGTATGCGTGTTGGGATATTGACGCACTATAATTCGTATAATCCTGGCTATGTCTTGTTTACCGAGAATGAACTGGCCGGCGCGCCAGATATA
>CAIYJV010000144.1 GCA_903926605.1 uncultured Bacteroidota bacterium | reverse complement strand
GGTTGCCGCTGGATCGCTCAATCCTAAACCGGCAAACCACACATCCGAACTTGTTCAAAGCCAAACTGATGGCGCCATTTTCCGGAAGATCTCCGAGGGTCGCAATGCAATGGCGCCATACAAAAGCTTACTTACCGAAAAACAAAGGTGGTGCCTGGTCTGCTACATCAGGACGCTAAAAAAATAGCACTCCTATATTCATCCAACTGTTTATCATCCTTGGCCGTCCTAAAAATGGAATCAGAATCGCCATCGTTCCCTATCTGTTGTTTCCCTCAAATCGCGTAATTTGCGTTGACATTCAAATCATGGACTCCGCAGAAAAAACCTTTTTTAGCTTCACACAATCCTTCTCCGGAATTACGGCATCCAAAATGTTTGGTGCCCATTGCATCAAGACCGTTGCTAATGGCAAGGGTGCGATCATGTTCTGGAAAGACGCCCTGGTATTCAAGCTTCCGCATGACGAACAAGCAGCTACACTTAAAAAGAAAGGAATAAAGATATTTGAACCCGCTGTTGGACGCCCCATGAACGGATGGATACTGGTGCCACCTGCCCACGGTGACCTGTGGCTACATCTGGCCAAAGTTTCAATTGACTTTGTGGGATCCCTGCCCGCAACCGAAAAAGCAACCCCAAAGACCACCGCAAAAAAAGCAACCGGAAACCGAAAGGACTCTGGAAATTCCACCCCGTCAGAAAAATGAAAGGCAATTTTTTATATAATCTTTTCTCCGTTGTAAGGATATTTCTTTATCCGTTCACATTGCTTTACGGAAGTATAGTTTGGCTTAGAAACCGGCTATACGACACCGGCTTCTTCAGTTCAGTGGAATTCTCCGTGCCCGTGATCTGTGTGGGCAATCTGTCTACCGGTGGCACCGGCAAAACTCCACATATAGAATACTTGGTCAGGCTACTGCAATACCAATACAAGGTGGCAACCATGAGCCGGGGGTACAAACGCCATACGCAGGGTTTCCTCGTTGCGGAACCGGGAACCAACGCGTTGCGGATAGGAGATGAACCCATGCAATTCTTTATGAAATTTCCCGACCTGGTTGTAAGCGTTGCCGAAGACCGGATGACCGGCATTCCCACCCTATTGCAAAAACGGCCCGACATAAATGTGGTGCTGCTGGACGACGCATACCAACACCGATCAGTAAAAGCCGGTTTAACCATCCTTATCACCGATTATAACCACCCTTACTATAACGACCACATATTGCCATTCGGAAGCCTGAGAGAGGGCAAGAGCGCAGCACGCCGCGCCGATATCGTTATTGTTTCCAAATGTCCGCCGGAAATGCCCGCTGCCGAAACAGATTTGTGGCGCACCAACCTGAATTTGTTGCCCCACCAAAAACTTTATTTCACGACCATTGGTTATGGCTCAGCTATCCGTATTGAAGATGGCCAACCAGTAGCACTTGCCGGCAAAAATGTACTACTGGTTTGCGGCATAGCCAAACCGGCTCCACTCATTGCCCACATCAGCGAGATGGCTGCTTCTGTGCATCCGCTTACGTATAGAGACCACCACTATTTTGTATCAGCAGATATTGAAGAAATAAAAAGCGCCTGGAAAAACTGGAACGTGCCCGACAAAATACTCGTGACAACAGAAAAAGATGCCACCAGATTACTAATGCTCCAAACTGCATTGTCTGAAAGCGGGATACAGATTCAAGTGTTACCCATTATGACCCAGATACTTTTCAACCAACAGGAAGAATTCAATCAGGCCATCGTTGCGTACATGGAAACTGCTACTGCAGACTATTATGCCTGAACCGGCATTCATACTCCTGTATCCCGATCCAGTACCGCGATCAGACTTTCCATATCGCCGGCTTTCTGCGCTTCTTTGTTGTACCGGTAGCACTGTGCCAGTTCCTGTAGCATTTTCCGCATAATTTGCCGCGCAGACATCGGGGTCACCATTACGCTTTGATCAGGAGCATTTATTTTTTTCATGTAAGCCATTACATCCTGATGATTGAACAACACACCTGTGCTGGGGTCAAGGTAAAACTGTATCTGAGGAATTCCTTCTTTGTCCGGGAAAATATAGTTGTGAACAGTGTCTATGTAGGCGAAAATAAATTGTCGCGGCACATCTACAGCAAATATGGGGATATCCAGAAGCTCACACAACGAGAGGTACAATATGCCAATAGCGTAGGTGTTGCCCTGATGGGTGTCCAGCAAGCTGCTGATAAAAAAATGAACGGGTTTGCGTTCAGCCAGTTCATGACCCTGAATATGGTAATGCCGGTACAAAATGGAGTTAATCACATGTACCTGTTCCAGAGGACTCATAAAGTTATTCAGCTCCAGCCACACGCTTTTCCGGTATTGGTCGAAACCCGCTATTACTTCCGCTTCATTAAGTCCGGGAAAATGATACCTTGACAAAAGAATGGCGCCTTGCAACAGTTCAGGATGCTCAGAATCGGCCCAGTCCAAAAAATCCTGCTGAAGGTCTTTGAAATAGACCCTGTGAATGAGCGTCTCAATTCGTTCCTGTATTTCCGTTTCGCGGGTCGTCTCCCAAACAGATTCGAGCCGGGGTATGATTTCCCGGCCCAATGCGATGATCTTCTCCGCTACGGCCAAATAAATATCTTCATCCGGATCGTCCAACAATCCCAACAACCCGTTTATTTCACCCGGCGAACTCATCAATACTGATCAAAATGTTTTTTACGTTCAGCTACTTTGTCTTTCTCCTTGCAGGTACTTTTTTGGGCGGATTGGCTTTCGCTTCCTCCATAATGGCTTTTACTTCTTCTAATGTAAGTAAGGCCGCGGCATCCTGTTTCTCCTTGGGTATCTTAAAATTCTTTAATCCTTGTTTAATATATGGACCATAGGGCCCTTTCAGGATCCTTATTTTTTCCTTCTCAAATACTTTCAGTTCACTTTCTTCCTTTGTTTTACGTTTCTCCGCAATCAGGCTCAGAATATCCTGCAACTCAACCGTATAGGGGTCCATATCCTTTTTCAAAGAATAGAACTGCCCGTCATGCTGTGCATACGGACCAAACCTACCAATATTGATCACAATATCCTTGTCTTCAAAATTACCGGCCACACGCGGCAGTCTGAACAATTCCAGCGCTTCCGGCAAGGAAATGGTCTCAATACTCTGGTTAGCACGCAGTTTGGCGTATCTGGGCTTGTCGTCGCCTTCTCCGTTTGCGCCCATCTGTATCATCGGCCCAAATCGTCCTAGCCTCGCAGATACCGGCTTGCCACTTGTCGGGTCGGTTCCCAGTTCACGCTCACCCTTGGCTCGCTCTGCATTTTCCATGGTGTGTTCCACTACGTCGTGGAAGGGTGTATAAAAGGTATCTATCATTTTGTTCCACACCTGGCGCCCTTCTGCGATGTGGTCAAACTCAGCTTCAATTTTTGCCGTAAAATCATAGTCCATTACTTCCTTAAAATTGTCTTTAAGGAAATCGGTAACCACCATACCCAGATCGGTAGGGAATAACTTGGCTTTTTCGGCACCGTAGTTTTCTGATTCTATTGTTTTTGTAATGTG
>CAIYJV010000143.1 GCA_903926605.1 uncultured Bacteroidota bacterium | reverse complement strand
GTTATACACCGTCAATACGCCGTCGTGTGGTTCAGCAACGGTAATCAGGACAATTACGGTAAACGCTTCTCCATTTGCAGGTATGCTAACTGGAACAGATAGCGTTTGTGTGGGTGCGACCACTACCATAACGCCGTCACAGGCAGGCGGTAGCTGGATGTTTTCAAATGGCCATGCGGCAGGCACTTTCGGTATGGTTACGGGCGTTGCGGCAGGCATTGATACGCTCACTTATACTATAACGTCTGCCCATTGCGGTTCCGCAAGTACCTCAATAGCAATATCGGTGCTACCGTTGCCTGATGCAGGTGTAATAAATGCTACAAGCACGATGGTGTGCAGTGGTTCTTCAACAACACTTAGTAATACTGAGGCAGGCGGCACATGGTCTTTGAGCAACGGATCAATCGCAACTTTGGATACAGCCACTGGAATAATGACTGGCTTATCTGAAGGACTGGATACCGTGTTGTACACTGTAACTACACTATCATGTGGTTCTGCAATCACAATCAGGCCTATTACGGTCAATCCACTGCCGGTTGCAGGTATTTTGTTGGGCACCGACAGTGTGTGTGTGGGCACAACCACGACAATTACACCTACAATGCCCGGCGGTAGCTGGACGCTTTCGAATGGCTATGCGGCAGGAACCTCGGGTTCGGTTACGGGTGTGGCAATGGGTGTGGACACACTGACTTATACCGTATCGACTACCTACTGTAGTTCGGCCAGTACGTTTATCGGTATCAAAGTGTTGCCGTTGCCGGATGCGGGTTCTATTTCAGGGGTCACAACAATTTGTATTGGTAGTCCGGTTACGCTTTCAGACCCGGCACCCGGCGGACAGTGGTCGGTCGGTAATACGACGACGGATACGGTTTCCGGCGGCGTAGTTACCGGTTTGGTAGCCGGTAGCGACTCGGTTTGGTACCGGGTGACCAATAGCTGTGGCACGGCCCGTACGGGTGTCGAAATTTTGGTTATGACCCTGCCTGTTCCCGGCATCATCACGGGCATTGACACCATGTGTGATCTTTCATCAGCGCCGCTGACAAATACAGTATCCGGTGGTAATTGGACAACCTCTAATCCATCCGTTGCTACTATTGGTTCAACGGGATTACTCAATGCTACAGATACCGGAACAGTAACTGTTTATTATATTGTTTCAAACCTATGTGGTGCTGACACTGCGTCGAAGTCCATTCTGGTGTGGGCCGTGCCAGATTCAAACACATTGCCGGCGACCGAAGTTTGCGTGGGCGACCGGTATATACTGGCGGATACCGCACTGGGCTTTGCAGGTACATGGACCAGTACCAATTCATTGGTAGCGACTATTACAGGCGATACGGCCACATCTGTAGCGCCGGGTGTGGATACCATTCACTATGCAGTAAACGGATTTTGCGGCGTGTCGCTGGGAATAGTTGTGCTTACTGTTGATTCGGTTCCTGTGGTTGAACCCATTACGGGTACATCGTTGGTCTGCATGGGGTTGGGGGCAGATCAGGATACATTGGCATGTGCCACCGCCGGAGGTGTCTGGACATCGAGCAATGTGCTGAATCCGATATCCAGTTTTGGCGTGCTTACAGGCAATAGCGCCGGGCCCGATACAGTAACCTATACGGTAACAAATGGGGCATGCGAATCAAGTGTTTTTAAGGTGGTTACAGTATATACCAGTGGTCAATGCGATTCGGTACTGGACGTAAAAGGCACAGTTATTACCGAAGGCCTTATCAGGGTTTACCCCAACCCAAGTGCAGGTTCATTCACAGTAGTACTGCCCGACGATGCAGCAGACGCAATAATAGCCATATTGGACTTATTCGGACAGATTTTGGAAACCAGGGTCGTACCTGTTCATACATCCTCTGAAGTGCAGTTCGAACTCACCAATTTCCCCAATGGAACCTATATGATCAGGGTAGATCAGGGTAAGCATGCCTTCCGTGGCAGGGTGCAGGTGGTAAAGTAGTTCGTTTAGATACTAACTTGTAAAACGTCCCGGTTCACAGCCGGGACGTTTTGGTTTGGCGGGAGTTGTCTGGCTATTTCTGGGATTATCCGGGTATTGCCTTCTGTCTGATTGCATTTTCCACAAGTTAGTATTTTGAGTCTTTTTTTGATGGTATCCCTGAGTCAGGATTACTAAACTGCCAATAGTAAGGTGGGCAATTTCAATGACTAAACCAGGAGTGTGCAGCGTCGCTATTCCATTTTGTTTC
>CAIYJV010000142.1 GCA_903926605.1 uncultured Bacteroidota bacterium | reverse complement strand
TGTACCTGGAAAATTCCTGACGATTTTGATTGTAATCCATAATCTGATTATATTTTTTAGTATAACAAAGGTACTGGAAATAAGCAAAAATAAATGGTTAAAAGATGGTCGCACAAGGGATTTAACGATGTTTTTGCACATGGGTAAGCAACCTGAAAAAGGTCTTGTTTTTGGGGAACGGGACTGTAGGTATACCTTTGTGGCAGAAGTATGGTAAGAATAGGAACACTGGAGGTAGGAGATTTCCCCTTGTTGCTGGCGCCAATGGAAGACGTGAGTGATCCGCCATTCCGGGCCGTGTGCAAAGACAATGGTGCAGATGTGATGTACACAGAGTTCATATCGTCTGAGGGATTGATAAGGGACGCGGTAAAAAGTACACAGAAAATGGATATTTGGGACTATGAACGCCCCATAGGTATTCAGATTTTTGGTGGCGACGAAGAGGCGCTTGCGCATTCGGGCAGGATCATCGAGACCCGGAATCCGGATATACTGGACATAAATTTCGGTTGTCCGGTAAAAAAGGTGGTATGCAAGGGCGCCGGTGCCGCAGTGCTGAAAGACATTGACCTGATGGTGCGCCTAACAAATGCTGTGGTACGGTCCACCAATTTGCCAGTGACCATAAAGACACGTTTAGGCTGGGACGATGCCCATAAGAACATTGAGGAAGTGGTGGAACGCATGCAGGATATCGGGGTGAAGGCCGTAACCATTCATGGGCGTACACGCACACAATTATATAAGGGTGAGGCCGACTGGGCGCTGATTGGGAAGATAAAAGAAAATGCCAGGATCACTATACCTGTATTTGGGAACGGTGATATTGATTCACCTCAAAAAGCATTGGAATACAAGAACCGATATGGTGTAGATGGTATTATGATCGGTAGGGCAGCAATAGGATATCCCTGGATATTCAGAGAGGTAAAGCACTACTTTGCCACCGGGGAAGTACTTCCGCTACCTACACTGGAAGAACGAATTGCGGTTTGCCTGAAGCACCTGCGGGGCTCTGTGAAGTGGAAGGGTGAAAAAGTGGGCGTGTTGGAAATGAGACGGCACTACGCCAGCTATCTTAAAGGCCTGCCGGGTGTAAAAGAGTTCAGAAACAAATTGGTGCATCTGGACTTCCTGACCGACATTGAGGAAGAACTGGCTGCGGTGAAAGAACATTATGCCAGCCTTGAGGTGTGATTAAACGATATAGTGCGACACGAAGCTACTGGTGACATTGGTGATAAGTCCCCTGGATTCACGAATACCCATTCCTGCCGGTTGATCGCCTATTATCCAACTGCCAATGATCGGGTGCCAACCATCGAATTCCGGTAGTTCAATATACCTTTGGTAAATGTGTCCCTCTTCGCCATATTCACCGTCGTTTTCTTCGATCATTTCACCGTTTTTTACAATCTGCACATTTTCTCCTTCTCTTGAAAATACTGGTTTTCGGGCATAGGAGGCCGGGAGGTTCGAGGTGTCACCGGGTTTTCGGTAGTACGCGGGAACAAGATAAGGTGAGTCAGGGAAAATTTTCCAGATGTAGTGCAACATCATTTTGTTGGATAAAATAGCTTTCCATGGCGGCTCAAACCAAAAGCAAGATTCCCTGTTTCGGTCCAGCCATTTACCAAACGGCTCATAAAACATCCATTCGTAAGGGTATATCTTGAAAATGTAGCGTACAGGGAGTCCGTCCGCGGTTACAAATTTGCCATCTTCGTTCAGCCCAAGGTCGTCAATGTTCAAATATGCTGTGTCCAGACCGGCTTGCGCTGCCACGTCTTGCATATATTTTACTGTCATATAGTCTTCGTCGTTGAAACTTGCTGTGAAGTGCAATTTTCCGGAACTAACGGCAGCACCGATCTCGCCGAACCGATTTATTAGTTTCTCGTGTATCTGATTATACTGGTCAAGGCTTGGCGCATGATCGCGAAGCCAGTTCCATTGAATCACACTACTTTCCAGCAGCAGTGTAGGTGTGTCGGCATTAAACTCCAGCAGTTTTACGTCGCCATTGTTAAATACCAGAACAAAACGACCATATACAGACGGTTGTCGGTTCTTCCAGGACCACTCAATAAGTGATTCATATTGCGGCGGTATCAGGAAATCGGCATATAGTTTACGGGAAATAACATGATCTACCACTTCCAGACACATTTCATAGAGAGTGGCAGTTGCTTTTTCTATTATTTCTATTTCGCTGTAGGTGAATTCGTAAGCAGCAGATTCTGTATAATAACCGTCCAGATCATAAAACAGAAATCCCTGATCAAGGATGGTTTTCTGCCAGTCAGCGCGTGGGATGATAGGTATTCGTTTCATCGGAGTCAGGAATGGCCGGAAGTGCGCATTGAATTGCCAAAGCCACTTTTTGTTACAACCTGTTCAGGGCGTTCAGGCTGCGAAGGGTTTGAATGGTGGCTTTGATGGGAATGCCTGGAATGAAAAAAATTGTATACACTGCTGTGGGTCCTGCTTTGAATGGATTCGGTATTATGGGCGCTATCAGCCAAATGCGCAGGTTCGGCAGCAGATACATGAACTTCCTGTGCATGAAGGGCGCCAGCTACAGCCGTAATAAAAACAGAAGATAGGATAACTTCTTTTGATTTTTTCATGCCGCAATTTATTGGTTATGCCTCAAAAAGCAGGCCAAATTTTAATGTCTATTATTTTTGTTGAGCAATGCGACT
>CAIYJV010000141.1 GCA_903926605.1 uncultured Bacteroidota bacterium | reverse complement strand
CTGGAGCTGACTTTTGATGAATATATTACCGTAAGCGACGTAGTGACAGAGGTTACGACTTCTCCTATTTTATCTATGCCACCGTCTGTGGTAGGATTGAACAAAAAGGTCACGGTGAAGATCGTGGACTCATTGCTGGACTCTAACACTACCTACCGCATCAGTTTTGGCAAGGCTATTAAGGACTTGCATGAGGGTAACCCCTTTACTAAGTATACTTATACGTTTAGCACAGGTGCTTATTTCGACTCAATGCAACTATCTGGTATTGTGATAGATGCAGCTAAAGGAACAGTAGATACCGGATCAGTAGTTGTAGAACTATACCCGGCATCGGCGAAGGACAGCGACGTGATAAAAAAGAAGCCGAAGTACATTGCAAAAACCAACGAAAGGGGTGTTTTTACTTTTAAGGGCTTGCCCGATAAAGCATTCCGGTTATATGCGTTAAAGGAAACCAACAACAACCTTATTTACGACGGGACCGGAGAGAAAATTGCATTTCGCGATTCATTGGTAAGACCACATGCGCAGTCCGACACGCTTTTTACTCCGTTGGAATTACGTGTGTTCACCGAAAAAATAGACACTACCCAGCCTGCAAAAAAATCAGACAGTCTAAAGTCCAAAAGTGCAGCAGCAGCCATATCGCCAAGAGATAGTATTGCCGCCAGCAAGGAAGCTGCAAAGAACAAGGCTAAAGTAAAAGATACCGTGCTTGCCTGTTCCGTAAACGTGGACACGACGAACCCCGAGAAAAGGACTTTTGACTTTGCGCATAAAAAATTGAGGATATCTTTCAACAAAAAAGCAATTTTATCGTCGGGAAAAATAGCACTTGTTGAAACAGAAGGAAACGTACCAGTGGCTTTCGTAGCGGAAGCCGATACGTTGAAACGGTGCGAATTTATGGTCAGGGCTGACTTTAAAGAAAATACAGCTTATACCTTGCGGCTATCCAAAGGATTTGCAAAGGACACTGCAGGAAATGAAATGATGCCGGCACGTTACCGGTTCAGAACCCTTCAGGAAGACGACTATGGCAAGATCAGGGTTCATTTGCCGGCCCTCGGTGCAGATACGGCTTATTTGTTCAGGGTGGATGCAGAAAAAGATTCTGTAACTCAGATCAGCATCAAAGACTCGGTCGTTACACTTTCGCGCTTGTTACCCGCTAAGTATAGTTTTCGTATTATTGTAGACGAAAACAGGGATGGTTATTGGACCACCGGTGACTTGTTTGCCCATCGGCAGCCAGAAAGAGTGATGTCTCATTTTGAGACCGTGAATCTTAAAGCCGGTTGGGAACAGGATATTGATTTTAGCCCTAATTCACCTATTGTTAAAGACGAAAAGGCGAAAAATAAAGCTGAGCTCAAAAAGTAGTAATTCGTAACAATTGTTTTATTAAATAATATTTTTCTATGAAAGGAAAGATTTTTTTGCCGTTGCTGTTCGCCGCATCCACTGCATTGGCACAGGACAGGATGACACCGGAAATACTCTGGAGTCTGCACCGGGTGAGCGGTGAGGCCGTAAGTCGCGACGGAAGGTATGTGTACTATTCTTCTAAGACGGTAGACTGGAAATCTGAAAAAAGCACCACGCTGCATTTTAAAGTTGGAGTGGAAGACGGGGTGAAAAAAGAGTTTACCACTACGGCAGGAAAAACCATTACGCAACGCTATGACGATACCTGGTTTGCCTACTACGACAATTTTGTATATAAAAGTGTAGACAGCGGAGCCACCTGGACCGAAATATACAGTAGTGCGCATGATGCGGAAAATGTTTGGGTATCTCCGAACGGAAAGTATCTGGCTTACTCCAAAAGAGTACTCGTAAAACCCATGATGGGTTCGGATATTTACAGCGACCTGCCCAATACCACAGCGCAGGTATATACCGACCTGAACGACAGGCACTGGGACACTTGGGCCGACGGTAAGTACTCCCATATCATACTGGTGAACCTGAAAGACGGGTCTAGCAAGGACATTCTGGAAGACCTGCAATTTGACTGTCCGTTGAAACCCTTTGGTGGTCAGGAAGACCTGGTTTGGGCACCCGACAGCCACGGTTTTGTATATGTCTGCAAAAAGAAAGTGGGTAAGGACTATGCGCGAAGCACCAATACAGACCTTTATTTTTACGATGTAACCACAGGAAAAACCGACAACTGGTCGGAAGGAATGATGGGCTATGATACCAATCCTGTATTCAGCAAGGATGGCAGGAAACTGGCCTGGACCAGCATGGCTTCAGACGGTTACGAGGCCGATAAGACCGACATCATAGTGATGGAAGTTGCCGACAGGAAAAAGAAAATGAACCTGACAGCCCGTTGGGACGGCACCGTTAGCGGGTTTATATGGGGCTCCGGAGAAGGCCGCGCCGATAGCAGGATGTTTTTTACAGCACCTACCGAGGGTACAGAACAGTTGTTTGAGGTGAACGTGCCCTACAACGGTGATGCGGAAAAGGCTCAGGTAAAAATGATCACTAAAGGGAAATGGGATGTGACCGGTATCGTAGGCCAGGCAGGTAGTAAAGTCATCGTTACACGTTGCGATATGAACCATGCCAACGAAGTCTATGCAGTAAAGACCAATTATGGCGACATGATTTGCCTTACCCATGAGAACGACAAGATCTACGCGCCGCTGCTGATGAGCAAGACGGAAATGAAGCAGATACAAACCGCGGACGGGGTAACAATGGGCGAGTGGATCATTTATCCGCCCGATTTTGACGAGACCAAGAAATATCCCACGCTGTTGTATTGTCAGGGCGGTCCGCAATCTGCATTGAGCCAGTTTTACAGTTTCAGATGGAATTTTCAGTTAATGGCAGCCCAAGGGTACATCGTGGTGGCGCCAAACAGGCGCGGAATGCCGGGCTGGGGTGTGAAATGGAATGAGGCTATCAGCAAGGACTGGGGTGGTGGACCCATGCAGGACTATCTGGCTGCAATAGATGACGCTTGCAAAAACAGCTATGTGGACAAGAACAGGCTGGGATGCGTGGGTGCAAGTTATGGCGGCTATAGCGTCTTTATGTTGGCCGGTATTCATAAGAACCGTTTCAAATCATTTATCGCACATGATGGATTGTTCGATCTGCGCAGCTGGTACGGAACCACAGAGGAACTTTGGTTTGCCAACTGGGATCTCGGCGGACCTTACTGGAAAACACCAATGCCTGAGTCTTACGAGAAATTCAATCCGATCAATTTTGTGAACAAATGGAATACACCCATTATGATTGTTCAGGGCGGTACAGACTACCGGGTTCCGGTAGAGCAGGGGTTGGAAGCATTTCAGGCGGCCAGATTGCACGACGTGAAAGCCAAATTACTATATCTGCCAAACGAGAACCACTGGGTAATGCATCCTCAGAACGGTATAGCCTGGCAGCGGGAGTTTTTTAAATGGCTGGATGAAACGCTCAAGTAATTCAGTAAAATAGTAAGGCCGGCGATCTGCCGGCCTTACTATTTCTATAATAGGCTCATCACACTATCGTACTACCAAAAGTGAACCTCTGATCTTGTTGAGCACAAAAAAATCAAAGTCGTCTTTTGTGAGTGGTTTCGGCAGAATTCCTGATAAAAAGCTAATATCGTGTTCCAGTACCAGGTTTTCATCTATCATGGCTGCGCTAAGTAAGAAGATGCTGGTTTTTTCTCGGATGTAATAGCTCAACTCGCTAAATGACTCGTTAAAGTCCCAACAATCCATTTCGGGCATATACATATCCAGCAGGATCACAATTTTTTCGGGGGCCTGGCAGTTGATGTCCATCTCGGCTAAGTAATCCAGGCATTGGTTCGGCGACGTGAAGTCTATTACCGGACTCTCGGGGCAGGTCTTTTTTACGAATTTGCCGTTAATGAT
>CAIYJV010000140.1 GCA_903926605.1 uncultured Bacteroidota bacterium | reverse complement strand
GCTGACAGTCGTGAAGGCTAAGGGTAAAATGGACAATGCAGAATTTGTAAGGAAAGTACAGTATCATCTTGCGAATAAGAATATGGACTCAGCTATGGCTGAGTGCGACAAACAAGCCGGTTCGGTTGGTAATGTAATGCGCTCTGGTCTTTCTAAGTATCGTGAAATGGTTTCTGACCATGAAATGAATACCGATCAGAAAGTACTGAGTATCCAAAAAGAAATAGAAGAAGCAACTGCTCTTGAAGTGCCGATGCTGGAAAAGAACCTGGTGTTCCTTTCTACCATTTCTTCGTGCGCTACACTGCTGGGTCTGTTCGGTACGGTATTGGGTATGATCCGGTCGTTCGCGGCAATGTCCAACGCAGGTGCTCCTGACGCTGGTGCGCTGGCAGGTGGTATCTCCGAGGCGCTTATCAATACCGCCCTCGGTATCAGTACTTCATTCATCGCGATCATCGCTTACAACTTCTTTACCACGCTGATCGACGGCATTACTTATGGTATTGACGAAAGCGGTTTCACGCTGACTCAGAGTTTTGCATCAACTTATAAATGATCTGATGATCATACCGGCATAGCAGGGGGACGATATGATCTTCCCCTGCTGTGCGGGCAGACAGAAAACATGGTGCCGCAGGTGCCATGAGATACGTTCAAAAAAAATCATTAGAAAAAATATGCCTCACGCAAAACTACCCAGGAAAAGCACCAACATTGACATGACGGCAATGTGCGACGTGGCTTTCCTGCTGCTGACGTTCTTTATGTTGGCGACCAAGTTTAAACCGGACGAGCCTGTGGTGGTGGTAACTCCATCGTCTATTTCGCAGATCACACTGCCAGATGTGGACATTATGCTTATTACGGTTGATTCAAAAGGGAAAATTTTCTTTTCCGTAGATAACAAATTGAAGCGCATGGACCTTATCGAGGACGTCAACTCGGTAAAAAATCTGGGTCTCACAAAAGAAGAAAAAACATCGTTCGCGCTGGGTTCTTCTATAGGTGTACCTTTCAATGAACTGAAGGCTTATCTGGATGCAAACCCCGACAAGCAGAAAGAAATGACGACCAACGCTACCGGCATACCTGCCGATACTGCCGTACTGGCACCAACCAACGAGCTGGCTACCTGGATAAGGAGTGCCCGCGAAACGAATGCCAAAGTGCGTATTTGTATCAAGGCCGACGGTGATGCCTCTTACCCCAGTGTTGCAAAGATCATCAAAACACTTTCCGGTTACAAGATCTTTAAGTTCAACCTGATCACCAACCTGAAAGCCATTCCTCCGGGAACCGCTGCTTATCAGGATGCGCATGCTACAGAGAAGAAGTCGTAAAGAAACAATTTCAAGTAATTGATAAGAAAATAAAACAATGGCAGAATTAGATACCTCAGGCGGGGGGCATAAAAAGGGCCCCGGCGTCAAAAAGAGTAAAAAGTTATCTACGCGTATAGATCTTACCCCGATGGTGGATCTCGGCTTCCTGCTGATCACGTTCTTCATGTTTACCACTACTTTGGCCAAACCAAAGACCATGGAGATAAATATGCCCTACGATGATAAGAAGATGGAAGAGGCTGAAAAGAATAAGGTAAAAAACAGTTGTGCACTTACCGTTCTGCTCAGCAAGAGCCATCGTATTTATTATTATGAAGGTATTGGCGACAATCCGGAAAAAGCACCGGATATCAAGGTTACCACTTTCAGCAATACCAAGGGAATCAGGGACGAGATCATTGCGAAGAAAAAGATGGTCGACGATATGAAACGCAGCCAGCAACTCACGGAAAAGGATGAGACTACCGTACTGATAAAACCAGATACGACCAGTACTTATGCCGACCTCGTGAATATGCTCGACGAAATGAACATCAACGACATCAAGGTTTACGCGATCGTGGACATTACCGACCTGGAACAGGGCTGGATCAAGATCACGGAGGAAGCAAACGGAATCAAGTAGCTAAAGTTTCGTCTGAACAAAAAAAACTGAACAATGGATATTAATAAAATTCTAAACGCAGATTATCTCGACATCATATTTGATGGCCGGAATAAGACCTATGGCGGGTATGAGCTGCGTAAGAACTATCCCAAAAGGGTAGTGCAGTCTATGATCGTGCTGATTTGTATCGGTGCGTTCACGGCCGCATACGCGATCATCAATGCCAATATCAAGGCAGCCAAGAAAGAGGTCATCAACGTAAAACAGGTGACACTGGCTGAGCCGCCACCAATTGATCCGAAGAAGCCACCACCACCGCCTCCACCTCCACCTCCACCTCCTGTGAAGCCAACTGTGAAGTTTACGCCTCCTGTGATCAAGAAAGATGAAGAAGTAAGGCAGGAAGACGTACCACCGCCTCAGGAAAAGATCACCGCATCTGGTCCGAAGGACGAAAAAGGTGACCCCAACGGTATAGATCCGGGTATTACAGTTCCAGACAAAGGAAATGGTGTGGTTGCACCTCCTCCGCCGCCAAAGATCTTTACTTATGTGGAGCAAATGCCGGCACCGCCTTATGATCTGAGCGAGTTCCTGAGCAAGAACCTCCGTTACCCCGATCAGGCACGTGAAGCCAATATTCAGGGTAGAGTAGCCGTGAAATTTGTGGTGAACGAAGACGGAACCATCAGTGACGTGACCATTCTGAAAGGCATAGGCGCAGGTTGCGACGAAGAAGCAAGGCGTGTAGTAATGTCTCTCCCCAAATGGAAACCCGGCAAGCAGAACGGTAATCCGGTTAAGGTTTACTTTACACTGCCCCTTAACTTTAAGCTTGAGTAGTTTTTGATAGCAAAATTTTAAAAGAAAATCCCCCGATCGCATCGGGGGATTTTCTTTTTACATATCCTTTGTTACGTCCGGAACAAATGTCTGTTCCTCCAGTGGTGGACGGAAATGATGGGGTTTGGGTTTGCGTGGGGGCAGCGGAGCAGCCTTGGGTATCACATCCTTGTATGGAACGGAACTGAGCAGGTGGCTGATGCAATTGATACGGGCCCGCATTTTGTGCTCTGCAGGTACTACATACCACGGGGCATGCTTGGTATCGGTATGCTTGAACATTTCATCCTTAGCCTTAGAGTACTCGATCCATTTTTCTCGCGACTGCAAATCCATCGGACTTAATTTCCATTGTTTGGTAGGGTCGTTCAGGCGGTCCTGGAAACGGCGTTCCTGCTCTTCGTCAGACACTGAGAACCAATACTTGATGAGGATGGTACCCGAACGTACCAGCATACGCTCGAACTCAGGACAGGTGAGAATAAAGTCGTGGTATTCCTCTTCGGTACAAAATTCCATAACCCGCTCCACTCCGGCACGGTTGTACCAGCTGCGGTCAAAGATCACCATTTCTCCCCCCGAAGGAAGTTGGGTGACATATCTTTGAAAATACCACTGTGATTTTTCTTTTTCTGTGGGTGTACCCAGAGCCACGATACGGCAAATACGCGGATTGAGCGATTCTGCAATACGCTTTATAGCACCGCCCTTGCCGGCGGCATCCCGACCTTCGAATATCAGCACTACTTTCAGATGTTGTGTACGGATCCACTCCTGGAGTTTCACAAGTTCGATATGGAGTTCTTTTAACCGTTTATTATACAGTTTTTTGTCCATGTCATGCTTGTAATTATGGCCTTTTTCAGGTGGTAACGCAGCCATCGGGTTATCTTTTTTAGCCGCAGTTTTCTTTGACTTGGCGTTTTTCTTGTCCTTAGACTTTGATTGTTTGTCCATGATATTAAGATTTTAATATGCGTTTAAAGATCTACTGGAAAACCTATACAAAGCGATGCAGAAATACTTAAAAATCAAATGACGAAAATCATATTTCCCTAAAAAATCTAAATTGGCTTAAAACCGGAGCGGATTGATTAAGTTTACATTACGAAATTGTTAATCATCCTTTTGATGTCCTAAAAGAAAAGGTATGGAACAAAATACACCGCCCTCATCAGTTTTATCAAAAGAGTTTTTTGCCGGTGCCACAGCTATGCTCATTGCATTGCCCTCGGCAATTGCTTTTGGCCTTATTATATACAACGCCGCTGGTCCGGCATATTCTGCACTGGGTGTTACGGCTGGATTACTGAGCACCGTCGCAATGGGCCTAACGGCCCCGCTGCTGGGTAGCACGAAACGAATAGTTACGTCGCCCTGTGCACCTGCTGCTGCGGTACTGTCGGTGTTTGTAGCAGAGTTGGTGCATAAGGGGACCGCCCCATCTATGATCCCATTATACGTGTGTCTGATCACTTTTATGACCGGACTGGTTCAGTTTCTGATTGGGAGAACAGGCGGGGGCGCTTTTATAAAGTATATTCCTTTCCCGGTTGTAGCCGGTTTTATGGGCGGTGTGGGCGTGCTGCTTGTTATCGGGCAGCTGCCCAAAATGTTGGGCCTGACGGGAAATGCAAAAATCTGGGATATTGCCTCCAATCCTGGTCTTGTGAATATAGACAGCCTTATCGTGGGGCTGGCAACCATTCTGGCTATGGTCTACCTGCCCCGATTGTTCCGCAAAGTGCCGCCGCCAATTATGGCACTACTGGCAGGGGTGGCCACCTATTTTGTAATGGCTATTTTTCATCCTGCCTTACTTCAGTTAACACATAATCCGCTCATTATTGGTCCTGTATCTGCTTCTGTTTCATCGCTCACGGAAAGCATTGGGCAAACCTGGCTAACAGTGCCTATGCTCACTATCGGGCATATTACATCGGTTATCGTACCCGTGCTTACATTGGCTGTCCTGCTGTCGATAGATACGCTGAAGACCTGCCTCATGCTTGATTCACTTACGTTCAACCGGCACAACTCCAACAAAGAGTTGATGGGGCAGGGTTATGGCAATATGGCTTCGGCCCTGGTTTGCGGTATTCCAGGCGCGGGCGGTACTGGTCCCACGATGGTGAATTACAATAGCGGTGGTTCAACCAAACTGTCCGGGTTTTTCGTGGGTGTCACTTCACTGGTTGTGTTGTTGTTTTTGGGTAAGTTTTTTGCATGGATACCCATACCTGCACTTGCGGGCATACTCGTTGTGCTGGGCGTAAGAATGGTGGATGTGAAACGTTTCGCAATGATCAAGAACAAGTCCACTGCTTTCGACCTCGTTGTCATACTATCTGTGGTCATGGCGGCATTATGGTTCAGTCTCATCTTCGCAGCGGGCGTTGGCATAGCGCTGGCCATCGTGTTGTTTCTTAAAGAACAGATCAACACTCCTGTGGTGCGCAGGCAGGTTTTTGGTAATCAGGTATTCTCCAAAAAGCTGCGCACCATGCAGGAGCACCAGATACTGGAAACAGAAGGTGGTAAAACGGCCATTCTGGAATTGCAGGGACAATTGTTTTTTGGTACTACCGATCAGTTGTTCAATCAACTGGAGCCGTTATTTAAAAAGTGCACTTCATTTATTCTGGATATCCGCCGGGTGCAGTCCATTGATTTTACGGCTGTGAATATGCTGAAACAGATCATGGCGCGCATAAAGGACAAAAAGGGAAAAATTGTGTTCTGCCCCATGCCCATGAGCCTGGTAAACGGTCAGCAGGTAGACCAGTATTTTGTGTTCCTTGGACTGGTTCCCAACGACACGCTCAAGTTTTGTACCGACCTCGACACCGCGCTGGCGCAGCTGGAGGATGAAATTCTATCGGCCCATAATCTGGATTTGCACCATCAGATCGAGCTGCTTGAAGTAGAGGATCTGGAATTGTTTCACGCCATGAAGCCAGATGCTTTGCGTGTTTTGCGGGCGTGTATGGAGAACCGTATTTTGCACGAAGGTGAATATGTATTCCGTATGGGTAATGAAAGTGATGGTATTTACTTCGTACGTAAAGGCACGGTCAGGATAGAACTGCCATTGGCCCAGGAAAAGCATTTCCATCTGCTTACCATTGGCAAAGGAGGCATATTGGGAGAAATGGCTTTTATAGACCAGTCCAGCAGGTCGGCGGATGCCAGGGCGCTGGAGACCACCTATTTGTTTCTGATGTCGCGCGCAAAATTCCAGGAGTTGTCGGTATCGCACCCGGAAGTAGCCCTGCATTTTGTAGAGCAACTGGCCTTCCTGATCGCCAACAGACTAAGGCAAAGTAACAAAGAGCTAAAAGTATTTCAGGAAAGTTAGCCCACAGCCTTACGTATCGCCAACCATACCCAGGATAGCAAAGCTACCAGTACAACCACAAACGCCGCCCAGACTGCCGTTCCGGGCATCAGGGGCAGGCGTATGCCCTGCACAGGTATGTGCGTAGCAGCCCAGTATTGAAGGGCAGAGGCAGCCAGAAAAGCAGTAAAGGCAGCCGCTAACAACAATGGCAGAAACCTGAATGCCAGAAACCTTCCAAGTATGGATGGACTATAACCAATTTGAAGCAACAGTGTCAAAGATTCCCGGGCCCTCGCAATAGTGAGCTGTATGAACAGTATGATCACCAACATACTGGTGCCCACGATGCACAATGCCAGCAGTCCCGTGCCGGCTACCACAACGTCTACCACGCCCCTGATGCGGCTCCAGCGCAGGTTCTGAGGATTGGTCCGGTAGTCATGTTGGTCGAGAAAAGCAGTAAAATGCGTATCCGACGGGTCTGAAACTCTTAGTACAAGCTGCGACGGTCCGTGGGATGTGGCAGAAGCCCCATAGCTGCTATTCCCATAGTCAATAAAGCTGCGTGGTGCGATGACGGAACCAATTCGGTCTGAAAAACCAACCACATGGGCCAGCAGCATCTCACCATGCTGTTCACTGCCTACCTTTAGTCGTAGATTGAGTGACTTTACTGTAGACTCAGACAATTGTGGCAGCCCTTGTCCCGGCGCGAAAACGTAGTTGTAAATATCCAGAAATTGGGACGATATAATAATCGGCAACACCTTATCTCCCGGTTTCCATGCCCAGTCGGCAGGCAAATTGTCCAGGAACTTGTCGGGTACACATTCCAGCGGCATTTCGGTTGCGAAGCCGAGTTCGCCACCCATCATGGCATAAACCGGGAATCGGTTTGCTGTGATCTCACCGACTTCTTCCACACCCGGCGCTCCGGCAACGCTCTGCACGTCCCGGTCCGAAAACAAGGTGGCCACTGGATTACCCATATTGGCATCGGTAACTTTTTTAGCAATCACAATATAGGTGGCTGCGAGTGCATCATTGCTGTTTTTACCATGCAGCAATTCGTTGAAGTTCCACCAAAGCAATACAGACGAAAGAAACAGAAAAATGCCTGTAAAAAGTGCTATCAACGCAGCCCGTAGTCTGGACTTGCCCACGGGTTGCAACAACAGCCGGTTCAGCAATTTTTTTTGCGGGTTCATCACTACAACTGAAGCGTTTTGGCGTATGGGAAATAGTTATTATCGTCCAGGTCGGCCAGGACAAGGCCAGCTCCATTCGCAGTGCATACTTCTTGCACGAGCGCACGTGCCAGATGTTTATTAGCTTGGTCAAGATGGCTGAACGGCTCGTCCATAAGCAACCATGAAAACGGCTGTACCAGTGCTCGCAAAATAGCCACGCGCTGCTGTTCACCGTAGGACAGGGTAGAGGCCAGGCTGTTTTTTTTGTGCCCTATTTGCAACCTATCCATCCAGCCCGCGACTTGTTCCTTGCTGATATGTTCATTCAGCAAGCGTTTTATTTCTATGTTCTCAAAAGCGGTAAGGGCCGGGAACAGTCTGAGGTCCTGAAAAACTATGCTCAGTTGGTCTTTGCGCAGTTTTGCCAGTTCTTCCGGTCCTGCGTTGTTCAGATTCAGTTTGCCCCAGTGCACACTTCCTTCAAAATCCTTTCGGATTCCGTATATCTGGTGCAATAGAGTGGTCTTGCCCGTACCCGAGGGCGCTTTAACAAATACGAACTGGCCCATGTCCAGGGTCAGTGTTGTATTCCATACATCCGACTTTCGCTGTGCGAAAACGTCTTTCAGGGGAATGGGTATTATATGATCCAGGCTTAACTGCATCCCTTGTGGCTGTTAATTTGCAGCTATGGATTTTTTATCGGTTACCAGGTTCTCTACGAGTTGTTCCACAAATCGTAGCTGCTCTTCGCGGGACATATTGCTATTGTCCAGTAGTATAGCGTCGTCAGCACGCCGAAGTGGGCTTTCTTCCCGTGTACTGTCTATATAGTCGCGCAACTCCAGATTGTGGCGAATTTCGTCAAGACCGATATGCGGATTGATTGCATGAAGCTCTTTAAAACGTCGCATGACGCGCACATCGGGGTCGGCGGTCATAAATATTTTTAGTTCGGCACCTGGGAACACAGACGTGCCTATGTCGCGGCCATCCATGATTATTCCTTTCTTTTTGCCCATTGTTTTCTGCTGAGCCACAGCAAATGTCCTTACAGCTTTTATTGCCGCCACTTCACTTACTTTATCAGATACTAGCATATCCCTGATATAGCCTTCCACGTTTTCGTCGTTCAGGCATATCTCCGATTGTCGGGTTTGCGGATTCAACTCAAATGACAGATTTATGTCCGATATGGCTGCATTCACCGCTTCAGTGTCCGCGACATTTACTCCGTTACGGATAAAATACAATGTTATTGCACGGTACATGGCGCCACTGTCTATAAAGTTATAGTGCAGCTTTCGGGCCAATTCCTTAGCCAGTGTGCTTTTTCCGCAGGATGAATAACCGTCGATCGCGATGATGATTTTATGTGCAGACATGACCCAAAGTTAAGTCTTTTGAGGGTTGGAGCCGGGGTGTGGCCGATTTATGGGTTCTAAAACAATTTAGTTTGGCCGTATATTTTACTTTTGGCGTTCATTTGATTATTTTTGCGGCGATTTTACGTGAATCAAAACAAAGTATTATGGCTATTGTAGATTTGATTATGCCCAAAATGGGCGAAAGCATTACCGAGGCTACCGTTTTAAAGTGGTACAAACAGCCGGGCGACGTGGTAAAAATGGACGAAACCGTTCTGGATATTGCTACCGACAAGGTTGACAGCGAAGTACCCTCGACCGCGGCAGGCCTGCTCACGGAAGTGTTTTACAAGGTCAATGATGTGGTTCCAGTTGGTTCGGTGATCGCTAAAATAGATACCGCAGCAGATGGCAAGTCTGCCCCGGCTCCTGTGGCCGCCGCTGCCCCGGTTACTCCAGCTGCCCCGGTAGCTGCAAATGCACCCGCCGCACCGGTATATCAGGCTGCGGTTCCCGCACCGGCTCCCGTTGCAGATTTCGGCCCCCGGTTTTACTCTCCGCTGGTATTGAATATTGCAGCTAAAGAAGGCGTGGGCATGGCCGAACTGGAAAGAATTCCGGGTACAGGCAACGAAGGACGCGTTACTAAAAAAGATATAATAGATTATGTAGCCAGCCGCGGCGGAAATGGCGCTGTGGTAGCTGCACCTGTTGCCGCATCTGTGGCACAACCCGCTCCGGTATATCAGGCGCCTGCTCCTGTACCAGTTCCAATGCCAGCACCTGCACCTGCACCGGCTGTAAAGCCCGCTGCACCCGCTGTTCCGGTATCTGGAAATGTGGAGATAGTGGAAATGGACCGTATGCGCAAAATGATTGCTGAACACATGGTGCGTAGCAAGGCTACATCGCCGCATGTGACCAGCTTTACAGAAGCCGATGTGACCAACCTTGTGAATTGGAGGGATCGTGAAAAGGGCAATTTTGAAAAGAAATACGGTGAAAAAATAACATTCACTCCTTTGTTTTTCGAAGCCATCGCTACTTGTATTCGCAAGTATCCGACCATCAATTGCAGCCTGGACGGCAACAACATCATACTGAAAAAAGACATTAACCTGGGTATGGCCACAGCCTTGCCTACCGGCAATCTAATTGTGCCGGTGATCAGGAATGCAGATACCAAAAATCTCTTTGGCCTTTCTAAAGAAGTGAACGCATTGGCTAATGCCGCCAGGAACAACAAGCTGAAACCCGAGGATACGCAGGGTGGCACCTTTACGGTGACCAACGTAGGTACCTTTGGCAGTCTGATGGGTACGCCGATTATCAATCAACCACAGGTAGCAATTCTGGCTTTGGGTGCCATTAAGAAACGCCCCATGGTAATGGAAACGCCTCAGGGAGACGTGATCGCTATTCGCCACATGATGTATTTGTCGTTAAGCTATGACCACCGTATCGTAGATGGTTCAGTGGGTGCCAGCTTCCTGACCGCAGTGGCTAACGAACTGGAGGCATTTGATGCTGACAGAAAGATCTGATAGTCTTGAATTATGATATAAAAAAATGCCGGTATTGCCGGCATTTTTTTATGGTGTTATTCCTTCATATTGCAATTGTTGTTGAAACCCAGATAAATCAGATTTACTTACAAAGCGAATTATGCGCTGGTAGCGCTCCAAACAGAGCGCTACCAGTCTCGATGTTCTACTAGTCCTTGATCAGCTTCTCAAATACTGGCGCTGCGTTGCCACCCGATATGCGCAGGAAATACATACCTGCAGGTAGGTCGGTCCCGGGTATCGTCCCTATGGAAGCATAGGTCTTATTATGCCAGACGGTTTTACCATTGATGTCAAAAAGTGCCAGTTCGGCTTCGGCTCCAAGACCTGTGATCTGCCAGTTGCCATTGCTGGGATTGGGCGCGATAACCGGACGCTGCGACTGAACCATGGAAATACCCGTGTTGATGAGGGTCAGGTCGTGCGTAATTGGCCCGTTCAACTTATAAATGAGCCAGTAATTGGGATCGAAATAAAAGGTGGTGATAGAATCTGGAATGGTAACATAATAATACTGGGTGTCTGCATTGTTCAGGATACGAATAGCAGTGTCTCCGGCCGTGGTGGTAAACACCAGATCTATAGGTAGCTGAAACAAGGACACAGAAGATGGCACTGCAGTGGTCTGAATAATTTTTACTGCGAGACTTGATCCGGTTTGGTTCCAGGAAACCTTGTAAAGCGGAAATCCCTGCTGGTAATACCATTGATTAAAAAAGGTATCCAGATTTATTCCATTTACCGTTGTGCCAAGTACAGATATGAAACTGTTTTTAAAATCGTCGATAGTTCCTGTACTGTCGGCCAGTTGTTGTTGATACAGCCTGTATGCGGTAAAGAAAAGGCTGTCATTGTTTACCACAAAACGGAGTGTATGCAACACACATGCACCTTTATCGTAGGATAGCCTGCTGTCAAAGATCCGCGCCTCTGTACTGGTGTCTGGGCAAAAAATAGTTCCGGTATCATAAGACAATACGCTACTCTGTTTCTGCCTTATATCTTCGAGCATTCCGAAATGGCTGTTGAAGTGGTCGTAGAACAGATCTTCAGAATAACTGGCCATTCCTTCGTTCACAAAAATGTTGCTCCAGGTGCGGCAGGTGACATGGTCACCGAACCACTGGTGCGCCAGTTCATGCGCCACCAGCATACCGCTGAAATTGCCGCAG
>CAIYJV010000139.1 GCA_903926605.1 uncultured Bacteroidota bacterium | reverse complement strand
ATAAAAAACAAAAATATAAGGGAGTTAATTGAATGTAATTACAGGATTATCTACAGAGTCGTTAACGCGTAAAATATTCACATTCTCACTGTTCACCACAGCAGCAGGATATTGAGAAAATCTGTAGCCAGAAGAACTAATTAGTAAATTATGTTTTTACTTAAGTTTGAATAAAGTACCTCTTTATTGCATTTACCTCAATAAAATTCTTACAGAACTTTCTTATGGTTAAGGCTTTACTTTGAAAACTATATTTTTAAGAAACCATTGTCTTTTGTGAGCTTCTTTTCAATACAGTCAGGACTTTTGGGTGCCTTCTGGGTTACCAAAGGGCCATTTGGCCTTATACAAACCGGGGTATAAACCTGCTTGAGAATCCGGCGACTCTATGAAACTGCACAGTATACGGTTGGAGAAACAGTAGGCTTCATTTTTTTTGCAAGTTGTAGTAAATATCTATTTATGACATTCTCGTTATTAGCTGAAAAAAATCAATGGTGAAAAAAATTACGAAAGAAATAATCGAACAATTCTTTTCCGAGCAAAAAATTGAACTCAAATGTACCCAGACCCGATTGTGTATTCCGATCGTAGACCGAATATATCGGAAAATGGGTATTGGTTTGCTATTTCCGGAAATTAAAGTCAGTGAACGGCTGATTTGTGATGGACACCACAGATATGTTGCTTCACTTATTGCAGAACGTCCAATTGAAACTGTCCCTTCTGTCCTTACTGCGGCAACTGCCGTTGTTGAATGGAATTCGGTTATTTTAGTTGGCGACGACTGGGATACACCTGCGAAAATAAAAATGCTTAACGAACAGGATGCGATTTTTAACAATATTCCTTTTGATGAATTCGTCAATTCGTTGAAATAAGCCGTAAATTTGTACTATAATGTATGTTTTTTTGGACATAGACGGTGTAATGGTTCCGGCAAAAAGCTGGAAAAGCCCTGAGATGCTCAAGGACGGATTCCCCTGTTTTAGTAGACGCGCAACCGATGCTCTAAAGACTCTAATTGCGGAAGATGGTGTTTCTGTTATTCTTACTTCATCCCACAAATCAAACTACAGTGTAGAAGCCTGGAAAGACATTTTCAAAAATCGGGGAATTGACTTGCAGCATTTGCAGTGCTTGCCTGCAAATACCGACAACCTTACCAGAAAAGAAGAAATTGTCCGGTGGTTTCATTCGAATTCACTTCAAGATGACTTCATAATTATAGATGACGACAAATCATTGAACGACCTTCCGCCTTACCTTAAGGATCACTTGGTACAAACCAGTGCTCAGATCGGCTTAACAGAAGAGCATCTTAGCACTGTTAGTTCAAAATTGGCACGCCAAAGAGCTTTAACGTCCGCTACGCATTAGTCCCCCTTTACTGCCCGTACTTCGTTACTTTTGCCACTATTACCATACAATGACTTTTAAAGACCTCAACCTCAACGCTTCCCTTCTGCAGGCGCTGGACGATATGGGCTATACCACGCCCACCACCATACAGGAGAAAGCATTTTCTGTCATCATGTCCGGGCGGGATGTGTGCGGAATTGCCCAAACGGGTACCGGAAAAACCTATGCCTACCTGCTTCCTTGCCTAAAGATGTGGAAGTATTCGAAGGATCGGTTTCCGCAAATACTAATTCTCGTACCTACGCGCGAACTGGTGGTACAGGTAACGGAGGAGGTCAGAAAACTCAGTACATACCTTACGATGGAGGTGCTGGGTGTGTACGGAGGGGTAAACATGAAACCGCAGGCCGCAGCCGCAGAAAAGGGCGCTGATGTGATCGTGGCCACTCCCGGCAGACTGCTGGACCTGATCTATGACGGTGCAATTCGTACAAAAGCACTACGCCAATTGGTGATCGATGAGGTGGACGAAATGTTCAATCTGGGTTTCCGGACACAGCTCAATAATATTCTGGACCTGCTTCCGGCCAAAAGACAGAATTTGCTTTTTTCGGCTACCATTACGCCGGAGGTAAGCACGCTCCTTCAAAGCTATTTCAACAATCCGCAGACCATAGAAGCAGCACCTTCCGGCACACCGCTGGAAAATGTGGAACAAACAGTATACCATACTCCCAATTTTCACACAAAGGCGAACCTGATAGAATTGCTGCTGACACAAAACGCAGACATGAACAGGGTGCTGATTTTTGTGGCGACCAAGCGGCTGGCCGATCAGTTATTCGAACGGCTGGAACCCGAATTTGGGGCTTCAGCTGGTGTTATCCATTCTAATAAATCGCAGGTAAACCGATTGGAAACCGTGAGACGTTTTCAGGATGGCACCTACCGGTTTCTCATCGCCACGGACCTCGTGGCACGTGGTCTGGATATAGCGAGCGTGTCGCACGTCGTTAATTTTGACACTCCGGAAGTACGGGAAGATTATATACACCGTATAGGCAGAACCGGACGCGCAGAAAAAAAGGGTATTTCTATTACATTGGTGACCGAAAAAGAACAGGAAAACCTGAAAGTCATAGAAGAGTTCATGAACTATCAGATTCCTGTGGTGCCACTACCGGACGACCTGGAAATAAGTGACGTACTAACAGAGGACGAAATGCCCGTGGTGCGCATGAAAGAGATCCAGATAAAACTGCCGAAGCTTGGCGAAAGCGGACCTGCCTTTCACGAAAAACTTGCGAAAAACAAAAAAGTGAACATCAAGATCCGCCATGCAGACAAGATGAAAGAAAAGTATAAAAGCCCCAAAAAGAGAAAACCTAAGAAATAGCTGGTCGGATTAAGGTATTCCGGAAAATAAGAATCCCTTCAGGGCGTTCAAAATCAAAGGCTCAGCCTAAATTTCGCGTACCTGCCTATATTTGCCATACAACTTATCTGTATGGTCACACTTCCTTTTCTGAAATCGCAGTTTCTGCTGAATCCCGATATTACTTATTTGAATTTCGGTTCGTTCGGGGCCTGTCCGAGACCCATATTTAAAGATTACCAGGATTGGCAGCTGTTATTGGAGTCAGAACCCGTTGATTTTATTGCTGTAAACGGCGTAAACTATCTCAAGGCGTCCCGCGAGGCACTTGCTGGCTATATTAATTGTAATGCGGATGACTTGGTTTACGTCACCAACCCTACCTATGCCGTGAACATTATTGCCAGGAGTCTGGCGCTGAACGAGGGCGACGAAATACTGGCGACGGACATAGAATATGGCGCTATGGACCGCACATGGAACTATTATTGTGGCAAGCAAAAGGCTCGTTATGTGCGTCATCATGTCACGCTGCCAGTAACGACCAAAGCGTTTTTTATTGAAGAGTTTATTAAGGGGATCACGCCACGCACCAAGGCGATCTTTATTTCGCAGATCACCAGCTCCACGGCTTTAAAGTTACCCGTAGCTGAGATTTGTGAAATAGCTAAACAGCGTGGACTGATCACCATAGTAGACGGCGCCCATGTACCGGGTCATATTCCACTTGATCTGTCTGCGTTGAAGGCTGATATCTATACAGGAGCCTGCCACAAGTGGATGATGGCACCCAAGGGGTGCTCTTTCCTCTATGTGAAGAAAGAATATCAGGACCTTTTTGATCCCATCATTATAAGCTGGGGCTACCAGAGCGCTGCCCCGTCGCATTCGCGGTTCCTTGATTATCACCAGATGCAGGGCACCCGCGATTTTTCGGCTTTTTGTGCAGTGCCGGCATCCATCCGCTTCATGAACGAAAATAACTGGGTAGAAGTGGCCGCAGCCAGCCGGCAATTGATACTGAATAATTACCAGCGTTTTTGCGACCTGATGGGCTCACAGCCCATCTGCCCGGTTGACGATACTTTTCTGGTACAGATGTGCAGTATACCTGTGCCCACAGACCAGCCCGAAAAACTGCACCAGCACCTCTTCGACCATTACCATATTGAAGTGCCGGTAATGCGGCAGGAAAAAGATGTGTATCTACGTTTTTCAATTAATGCCTTCAACAGCCAGTCCGATATTGACAAACTGTACAATGCCCTCGCCGGGATCGTTGCAGAGGGCGTACTCATTAAGAAGTAGGAGGTTCAGCGTTTTTACGCTTTCCGGACACAAACCAAAGGAAAACAAAGGTGATCAGTGCGTTGATCACTAATAGTTCATTACCAATGTGATAGCCTCCCAGCCATTCCGAGTCATGCTGCCGAAGTACATAACAAAGTGCTGGCGCAGCCACACAGATCACAGGGACCAAAATGCCTTTCAACGACCGCCGGGTGAGTATGCCAAACGCAAAAAGCGCAAGTAATGGCCCATAGGTATAGCCGGCAATCACCAGCAGCACCTGCACTATAGATCCGTTGTCAATGACTCTGAATAAAAACACGCATATCAGAAACAGCAGCGCAAAACTGTAGTGAACCCATAGCCGTGTCTTCTTTTTCTGCGCTTCGGTGCGATCGCTTTTTCCGGCATCGAGCAGGCCCAGAATGTCTATACAGAAAGAAGAAGTAAGCGCAGTGAGCGCCCCATCGGCACTGGGGAACAGGGCTGAAATAAGGCCGATAATAAAAATGATACTCAGTACAGGCGGCAGATAGTTGAATGCCAGAACCGGAAACAGGTCGTCGTCAATGATGTTTTTGCCATTCAGCACAAATTCTGTTACGTCCTTGCCATCCTTGATATTGTGTACAAATGCGGCACCGTGGTGCATGGCATAGATGTACAAAAGGCCCCCGAGCGATAGGAACACAAACACGGCGAATGCCTGCAAAAAACTCATGGTGATCATGTTCTTTTGGGCATTCCGAAGGTTATTGACGCTGATGTTTTTTTGCATCATCTCCTGGTCCAGGCCTGTCATGGCTATGGTGATAAAGGCACCACCCACTACTTGTTTCAGGAAGAAACCGGTACTCTTCGGGTCCATACCGATCATACGGGTAAAACCCTGAGCACCCAATTCATGCCACGCCCCACCAGGAGACAACACCAGCGAGTGCATGATGTACCACGAACAAGCCAGCAGTGCCAGCAGCATAAAACTGGTTTGCAACGTATCTGTCCATACAATGGTGCGCACACCACCGCGGTAGGTATAAAGCAGGATCAACACGAGAATGGCCACGGCCGTGAACTCAAAAGAAATACCGGCAGACTGCAGCACAAATTTCTCGAGCACTTTGATCACGAGGTATAGCCGTAGGGTAGCCCCCAGCGTACGGGAAATAATAAAGAACAGCGCACCGGTCTTATACGCTGTGGTGCCGAATCTGCCCTTCAGGTAGGTGTATATGGATGTAAGCCGGAGATTGTAATAAATGGGCAGGAGTACAAATGCCACCACAAAGTAACCGATGACATAACCTATGACCACCTGAAAATAATCGAATCCTGCCTTACCAACCGTTCCGGGAACGCTGATGAACGTGATGCCGGAAAGTGAAGTACCCACCATGCCAAATGCAACCACCCACCACTTACTGCTCCTGTTGCCGATAAAAAACGACTCATTGTCGGAATGTCTGGACGTATAAAATGCTATGCCCAGCAAAACCAGGAAATAACACACAACGATAGACAAGAGAATAGCCGGGAACATGGAAGGGTACAAAAGTAACAGAAACAGTGATTGCGGCAACAAAGGTGGACTGACCTAAGGCCAAAAGATAAAAGGTGGAATAACTTTCTCAATAAAACAGACACTCACCAAAAACTAAAAAGAGTCCTCTACCCCTTGAGGTAGAAGACTCTTCGTAAGTAGAAATAGAATTAAACGTGCAATTTTGCTTTTTTGGCCATAAGCTCATCTACCGTTTCACGGTACATTTCATCGGGCACGCAGCAATCCACGGGGCATACGGCTGCACACTGGGGCTCGTCATGGAAGCCCTGACATTCTGTACACTTGTTGGGCGTGATAAAGTAAGCGTCGGTAGCTACTGGCGCATTCTGCGCTTCGGCATCTACCACGGTGCCATCCATCAGGGTATAAGAGCCCTTAACTGTTGTGCCATCAGACATTGCCCATTCCACACCACCTTCATAAATGGCGTTATTAGGACACTCGGGCTCGCATGCGCCGCAATTAATACATTCTTCGGTGATCTTTATTGCCATAAACAATAATTGTTTTAGTGTGAAACCTTAAGATACAATATGCCGCAAATTTACATAAAGCACCGAAATTTCAAGTGGTTTTATTCATGTTAATAATCATATTCTTGTCAACAAATTATGACGGGCGGGAATTAAGACCCTCAGTCGCTGTTAATCAGTAATTTGCACCCCTATTCAGCAAGATGATAACCCGAACACAATATTTCGATCTGCTCACCCGTCTGGGTGACTACATCAACGAAAATGGGCAGGAATGGCAGGACACCAAATTGCGTGCCGCCGACGCCAACCCCTGGTTCGACGCGGCCCATGTAGACCGGGCAGCAAGCGCCATTGCCAACCGTTTCCTGAAACGCGATCTTCTGGAAGCCTGGGCAGCGAAATACCCTGAAACCAAAACTCCGAAACTGATTGGTATCGTTATGGCCGGCAATATTCCTCTGGTGGGCTTCCATGACCTGCTTTGCGGACTCATGAGCGGCCACAGACTCATGATACGAACTTCGTCTAAAGACGAGATCCTGATCAAACATTTGGCTGCAAAACTCACACTATGGTCGCCTGCTATGGCTTCACAGGTAACTTTCTCAGACAGACTGAATGGTTGCGATGCCTATATAGCCACCGGAAGCAACAACACGGCCCGCTACTTCGAACAATATTTCGGCAAATGGCCGCATATCATTCGCCGCAACCGAACCTCTGTGGCCGTGTTGGACGGCAGTGAGACCACTGAGGAACTGGTCGCTTTGTCTGATGATGTATATATGTACTTTGGCCTCGGATGCCGCAACGTTACTCAGATATATGTTCCCCGTGCCTATAACTTTGAGCCTCTGTTGAGGGCTTTTCATTGCAAGAACGACTACGCCAATCTGCACAAATACAAGAACAATTACGACTATCATCTGGCCATTTACCTGCTCAACCGCGTACCCTATATGAGCAGCGAGTCCCTTTTAGTTGTAGAAAATGATCTGCCATTTTCGGCAGTGAGCGTATTGCACTACAAGTATTATGACGACGTCCTCGCATTGCGCAAACAACTCACAGCCAATAACGATATTCAGGCTATTGCCGGACATGACTACCTGCCCTTTGGCTCACTGCAACAACCGGCGTTGAACGACTATGCCGATGGCGTAGATACCATGAAATTCCTTACAGATCTGTAATAACTATCAACGACCAACGAGTACATTATGAAGATTTTCCTGGCACAACAGAACTACCACATAGGCAATTTTGAGGCTAACGTAGATAAGATCCTGGCGGCAATTGCCGAGGCCAAAGAACAGGGCGGCGACCTTGTTGTATTTTCAGAACTGTGTGTTTGCGGCTACCCGCCTCGCGATTTCGTAGAGTTCAACGACTTTATAGAACAGGGAATGAAGGCCATAGACCGCATACGTATGGCTGCAGATACCATTGGCGTGCTCGTGGGGTGCCCATCCCGCAATCCGAAACTGGAAGGCAAGGACCTATTCAATAGCGCCTTTTTACTGGAGGGTCAGGAGATAAAGGGTATCGTACACAAGTCGCTGCTGCCCACCTACGACATATTTGACGAGTACCGGTATTTTGAGCCAGCCTATGAGTGGAACATCCTGAATTTTCGTGGATGGAAAATCGCGGTCACCATTTGCGAAGACCTCTGGAACCTTGGCGACGATCCGCAATACCGGATCTGCCCCATGGACGAACTGGTAAAACAGCAGCCCGATCTGATGATCAACCTGAGTGCTTCACCATTTGACTACATCCATGCCGACGAAAGAAAACAGACGCTAAAACGCAATGTGCTGAAGTATGATCTGCCTGTGGTGTATTGCAACACGACAGGTTCGCAGACAGAGATCATATTCGACGGAGGTTCGCTGGTGATGGACCGTTTCGGAAATATTGTGAAAGAATTTCCCTATTTCACAGAGTCGCTGCAGGCCGTAACATTCCGGGAAGACGGCCGTTTTGCCGACCCTATACTTATTTCGTCGGAAGAGGTTCCGGAAAGGAACATCTTTCCGGAAAAACTTAACAGCGAAAAAAATATCGCCAGGATTCATGAAGCCATTTGTACCGGCATTCGGGACTACTTCGGCAAACTTGGGTTCCGCAATGCCATCGTGGCCTCGTCGGGCGGTATAGACAGCGCAGTAGTTTTGGCCCTTGCCTGCGAAGTACTGGGCAGCGCCAATGTGCACGCACTGCTGATGCCATCGCAATACTCCACCGACCACTCCGTGAGTGATGCCGAATTGCTGTCGAAAAATCTGGGCAATCCGTATGAAATTCTACCCATAGAAAGTGTGTACCGGATATTTGAAGAAACCTTAAAACCAGTTTTTCGCGACCTTCCTGTCGGCGTGGCTGAGGAAAACCTGCAGTCCCGGATCAGGGGCACGCTGGTTATGGCTGCTTCTAACAAGACCGGAGCTATACTGCTCAACACCTCGAACAAAAGCGAATTGGCTACGGGCTATGGCACACTCTACGGCGATATGGCCGGCGGCCTGGGTGTTATAGGCGACCTGTACAAAACACAGGTGTACGCCCTGGCGCGATACATCAACAGAAACGGAGAGATCATTCCCCGGAATATATTGAGTAAGGCCCCCAGCGCAGAATTGCGTCCCGGCCAGAAAGACAGCGACAGCCTGCCCGAATATGATGTACTGGACCCCATTCTGTACTGCTATATAGAACGGCGGCTGGGCCCGGACGAGATCATCAGGCAGGGATACAGCGCCACACTGGTGCACCGCATACTGAAACTGGTGAACGTAAACGAATACAAGCGCAATCAATTCTGCCCCATCATCCGCATCTCGCCAAAAGCATTTGGGGTGGGCAGAAGGATGCCAATAGTAGGAAAGTACTTGTCCTGATACGCGATCAGGCTTTCAGGATATACAGCTCCGGGATATTCCTGCCCAGACCATCATAGTCCAGGCCATAACCCACAACGAACTTATGTTCTATCTCGAACACATTGTAGTCGGCCTTTACCGGGTATTTCAGCGCATCGGGCTTAGTGAGGAAAGTGGCTATTTTCAGCGACGCGGGCTTTCGGTTTTGCAACTCCGGCATGAACGAATGCAGCGTCTTGCCCGTATCTATAATATCCTCTACAATAATGATATGCCGGTCTGCCAATTGCTCTTCCAGACCAATAGACGTGACCACGTTGCCGGTCGAACTGGTGCCTTTATAGGATACCAACTTGATGAACGAAATTTCGGCCTCGATCTCCAATTCCCGGAAGAGGTCGGCTGCAAATATGAAAGAACCATTCAGGATACCCAGCAACAACGGGTTTTTACCAGCATAGTCCCGGTTGATCTCTGCAGCTACTTTTTTTACGCCCTCGGCTATTTTCGCTTTGCTGATAAATGGTTCAAATATTTTGTCGTGGATCTTTATGTCGCTCATGTGGCAGGTTATGTGGACGCAAAATTAAACTCCTGTTTGCATTTTCCTAAATTCGAGCCTTTAACAAAGCATTATTTTCGTTTTTCACGTGTCAATTCCATTTATTAACTTTCCATCCTGAAACAAATAATATGAAACGTTTTTCCATTGCCGCAATTGCGGGCTTTTCTATCTTGTGCCTTTCCTTCACCGGAGATAAAACCGAAAAGGTAGACCTGCATACGATCGCCAGGATCAAGAATGAGGGTTTCAACAACTCTAAGGTAATGGAGACCATGTACCAGATGACGGACGAAATTGGTCCGCGGCTCACGGGGTCAAACGGCATGAAAAACGCGGAGCAATGGGCTAAGAACCGATTGAAGGATTGGGGACTGGAAAATGTGGCGATCGAGCCCTGGGGTGGTTTTGGAAAGGGCTGGGAGGTGCAGAAGAGCTATGCAGCGCTCACAGCCCCGTTTTATCAACAGCTCATTGGCGTACCCAGAGCCTGGACACCCGGTACCAATGGTGTGGTGTCCGGCAATACAGTACTGGTAAAAATAGACTCCATACCGGATATGGCCCGGTATGCTGGCAAGCTGGCCGGGAAGATCGTGGTACTACAGCCTGCCACGCTGGAAAACAGGATCAGCTTCTCTGCGGATGCCCGGCGTATGTCGGATTCTGAACTTTTGAAGTATGCGCTCGATCCGCATCTGGAAGATGGCATAGCAAGTACGAATATGAAAGCCTCTGCACCCGCAAGGGTCAACATGCGGCCCAAAATAGACTCGTTTCTGCTGAGCGAAGGCGCCCTGGGTGTGTTTAGTGGCGGCAGGGGAACAATGGGGACGGTGTTCACGTCCAACGGCGCCTCACGTGCGTGGGACGCTAAACCGGTGTTGCCGGAGATGGAACTGGGCGCCGAAAGCATGAACCGCCTGCTGCGCCTCATGGATGCCGGCAAAACGGTGAACGTGGAAATGGATACCCGCACTGCATTCAATACCACCGACTCGATCGAGAACAATGTGGTGGCCGAGATCCCCGGAACCGATCCTAAACTAAAATCCGAACTGGTGATGCTGGGTGCACACCTGGATAGCTGGCATGCTTCTACAGGCGCAACAGACAATGGCGCAGGAAGCGGGGTGATGATGGAGGCGATCAGGATATTGAAAACACTGGACATCAAGCCCCGTCGCACGATAAGGCTGGTATTGTGGAGCGGAGAGGAACAGGGATTGCTGGGTTCCCGCGGCTATGTTAAAAATCATTTTGCCGACCGCACTACAATGGTTCTTAAACCGGAACACGAAAAAGTGTCCGCTTATTTCAATCTGGACAATGGTGCGGGCAAGTTACGTGGCATACATATGCAGGGCAATGACGAAGTGCGTCCCATTTTAGAAGCATGGCTGGAGCCCTTCCATGACCTGGGTGCCATAACAGCCAGCATTCGCAACACCGGTTCCACCGACCATATTTCATTCGACGAGGTGGGCATACCGGGATTCCAGTTCATTCAGGACCCGCTGGACTATGGTACCCGCACCCACCACACCAATATGGATAGTTATGAGCGCCTCAATGGCAACGACCTGATGCAGGCTTCGGTCATCATAGCATCCTTTGTGTATCATGCGGCGATGAGAGATGAGAAATTGCCGCGGAAAGCGTTGCCGGTGGTGAAGAAATAAAAAAAATCAGGGAAGCAGTAATGCTCCCCTGATGGCCTTTTCAAAATGTGCGTGACCCATGGTGCGCACGCCTATCCTATCAAAACACAAAAACGTTTGTTGCTAAAAATTACTCTTTAGTAAATTCTGCATTTGCAGTGATCTCTACTTCGTCGCTCAGCATAGCAGATGGCATAGAAGCACCTATACCGAAATCGGTACGTTTGATCGTGCCGGTGATCTTGAAACCAGCTACGTCTTTTTTGCTATAAGGGTTAACACCGGTCTTAACCACAGCAGTCAGTTCCACTGGCTTGGTTACACCATGCATCGTAAGGTTGCCTTTTACTTTGTAACCCTTTGCATCTTTCTTGAAAGAAGTGCTTTTGAAAGTTACAGTTGCAAACTGGGCAGCATCAAAGAAATCTGCGCTCTTCAGGTGTGCATCCCTTTTTTCGTTGTCGGTGTTGATGCTACCGGTTTCAGCGGTCATTTCTACTTCGGCATTGCTGAAGTCGGCGCCGCTGGCAGTGATCTTAGCGTCAAAGCTCTTGAAGAAACCTTCTACATCAGAAACCATCATATGGGTAATAGAGAAACCAAGTTTCGCGTGGGCCTTGTCGAGCGACCATGCAGCCTTGTCAGCAGGTTTGAAAGAAAACAGCACTGTAGAAAGTGCCATAACGGAAAGAAGTGTGATCTTTTTCATTTTTCGATTTTTTCTGGTTGTTTTTAAATCCGGTACAAATGTATGTACGTACATGCATTTGACCAAAAAGTATTATTGATAGCGCTATAGAGGATACAAAAGGGGGGGAAACGGAGAAAATCTGATTCAGAGATCAGAACGAAAAACGCGCCAGATCGTTCTTTATTGCAAAGCACATAAGCGACTGCCGCGTATTCACGCCAGTCTTTCTGTAAATATTCTGAATATGCTTTTCGACTGTATGGATACTAATTGACAACTTTTGTGCAATTTCTCTGCCGTTGTCAACAGAAAAAAAGCAATCCAGAACCACCCGCTCCACTTTAGTGAGCATTAATACACTTTCCGGGCCTTTCAAAACCTTGTCAAAAATCTCTTTCCCTGCGTTTTGAGAATAATGAAAACCCGAAGCAATAACATCTTCTATGGCAACGCACAAAAATTGCAGCCCTATTTCTTTGGTTAGAAATCCGTTTGCACCTGTTTTTATCATTGTCGAAACCGTATAGTGATGGTTGCACGCTGTCAAAACAATCACACGCATGCGGGGGTATTTCTTGCGAATAATCTTGAGCGTGTCAAACCCATCTAATACAGGCATTCTGACGTCTAGAACGCAAACAGTGGGAACGCGAACTACATGCCGCAACTGTTCAAGCAATTCCGCTCCGTTTGTGGCTTCCAGACCAACACGAAAATGGGGTATCCTTTCAATATTGGTTTTGATATAGTACCTGAAAATCGGACTATCATCGGCCACAGCGATTGAAATAGGTGTTAACATAAATAAATCTTAATAAACATAAAATTACTAATTTTTTAAAACTTTTAATAGACAGCATTTATATTTTTACAAACAGTTATTGTTTTTAAGTAGGTTTTCAAAAAATAACCAATTATCAGTATTGTTTCCTACAGCCTTTCACCATCTCTCCTAAATACTTGTTTTTGATTATTGTCGTCCGGAAAAACATACGGTTATTTTGTATTCGCTTCCGCATTCCATTTAATATTCATCAACCGTTGCCCCCGTTCACAACCCGCATTTAAAACATCTCTTTCACCATTTAAAAATTGCAAAAAATGAAAAAGAAAATTTTGTTTTCAGTCCTTGCACTGCTGGTTAGTGTTTCGGGATTTTGTGCTACCCGTTATGCAATTGGCTCGGCCAGTGCGCCAACGGGGACGCTCTCTTACTGCGCAGGGACACTAAATGATGGCACCTATTCAGACAACTATTTTCATTGTGGTAGTTGCACCAGTTGCACGGGCGGGGTATCCGTCCACTGGAAATGGCAATTGGATGGCACGGATCTTACCGGCACCGGCACTTCAGGCACTTTTACCGCAAGCGCATCGGACGGAAATGTAACTTTGCCAGCCAACATTTTTTCCGTCTCAGCAGGCACGCACACACTCAGGGTAGTGTATTCCTGGACAGGTACGCCAACGGGCTGCACTGGCACATCTATTACCACGGGCAATCTAACGATTACAGGCAACAGTCTGCCAACAGTCACTGCAACTCCATCTTCGGCAACCTATTGCTACCAGGCCACTGCTACAAATCTTGTGGCATCAGGAGCATCTACCTACAACTGGCTTCCGGACGACGGTAGTCTCGATGCCATAACAGGTGCGTCGGTAAACTCGAGTCCGCTTACCAATACCACTTATACGGTTACCGGTACCAACACAACTACCGGATGCAGTTCTTATACAACAGTTTCTGTCACTGCCGCCGACCAGTTTCAGGCCATTACGATACCATCGGTAACGGTGTGTAGCAGCAGCCCATCCTCGCTTGGGACAAGCATAACCAATAGTCAGTACAATACAGTCGCAGTCGCCACCTATTCGCTGCTTACGGGAAGTTCAACCACGATCACCGATTTCTTTGATGTTGACGGCGTATCCACTAATTTGGACGATGGTATCGCTTCGGTTCCGCTACCCTTCACGTTTTATTTTTACGGTAGCGGTTTCTCTTCTGTGAACGTTTGCACCAATGGATTTATAGACTTCATGGACCCATTAAATACAGACTGGAACAGCCATGTACTGCCAGATCTATACGCTCCATCAGGACTGATCGCTTTGTTTATGGAAGACCTGAATCTCAACAATGGCGGCACAATTTCCTACCTCACCACGGGTACGGCTCCCTACCGTTCGTTTGCGATCACTTACGATGCTGTGGGCGACAACTTTTCTCCTACCAGTACAAACTCCGGTCAGATAGTGCTGCACGAAACCACCAACGCCATAGACCTGCAAATCAGTTCCTGCAACCCGGAAGCCATTGTTACAGTAACCACTACTACCGGTCTTCAGAACTTTGATGGCAGTATCGGTATTGCACCCTCGTTGCCATACGCTACCAATGGCGTCTATTACACGATCACCACAGGCACGGCATGGCATTTTTCGGGAGTACAGTCCACCAGTGGGTACAGCTATTCATGGACTCCATCGGCATCGCTTGACAATGCCACAATATATAGCCCCACCGCATCACCGACCACAGCCACTATTTATACCGTAACCGCAACCGATGCCACCTCCGGATGCACTGCTACGGCTTATGACACAGTAGGTACCTATTCGTTGCCCCCTGCTATTTCCGGTGCATCATCTATGTGCAAGTCACCCTATACCACTACCCTGTCCGATGCCTATTCAGGCGGCACCTGGAGTGCTTCCGGCGACGCGTCTGTAGCAGGACTGACTTCAACTACAGCCGTAGTCACAGGCGGTGCTTCGAGTGGCAGCGCTACCATTACATATACCGATGCGAACAGTTGTCATACTACGTTAACCATTGCAGTTACGTCCAGCGCCACCCAGTCCTGGCTGGGAGGCACTTCGGGGGCTACCACCGATTGGGGCACCGCGGGCAACTGGGCATGCGGTACGGTACCTATTGCTACAGACGATGTCGTCATCGGCTCCAATACCTATATTCCGGATATTAGCGCCACCTCCGGCAACGGGGTAGCCCACACGCTCACCATAAACTCAGGTGACACGCTGATCATTGACCACGGCTACTCTATGACCACACAGGGCAACTTCACCAACAACGGAAATGTGCGGGGTACAGGACAACTAAGCCTGCAGGGCAGTTCAGCTATCAGTATATACGGTTCGGGGGTTGTTTACAATCTGGAACTGAACAACAGTGCCGGCGCTACACTTGCCGAATCGCTGAATATTGCAGGTACGCTCACACTTACCAGTGGCACGCTCTATGCTGATACCTTCCTGACCATACTTTCCAACAGCGTAGATACCGGTAGGGTAGGCATCATAACAGGCGGTGCGCTTTCGGGGTCAATCTCGGATCAGCAATTTACGGGAGATTCAAATCGTTCACACCTATGGGGACACCCCTTTATAGAAGACATTAGTCTTATGCAATTTATGTCTGGAAATCAAATGACAGTATATGGCCCGGAGCTAGATCCTAGTAATTTTTGTTTTACGACTATACACTCCAATAGCGCCAATTACACGTACTGGTATAATACGGATGCTAACGCATGGCAGGCTTTCGGTCAAATTTGCCCTTGGATTGCCACCGACACCCAATTGTTTCAGCAATTTGAAGGGATTGAAATTCATTTGTGGCGAGACAAGAGTCCGGTCATCAAAACGATCGGCTCTTTGAATCAACGAGATTTTGCTATACGCTTGAAAAAAGGTACGAGCAGCGACTACAATACCATCAGCAATCCGTATTTGTCACCCATCAATCTGGGTGCTGTGGTACGGCATGCTTTTGCAAGCGGACAACTCAGCAGTAAGTACTTTTACGTGTGGTGCACCTATCAGGCAACGGGGGGATTGTTTAATACGATTTCGTCTGACACAGACTATTATATCCAACCCAATACCAGCTATCAGGTGAGAGCTGCCCACAATGGAGACACTATTCAGTTTCACGAAACCGACAAAGTGAACCACTACACCAAAATACTATTGAAACAGGAACAGGAAGCACCCACTACATTGAGTCTCCAAATATATGACCTGAAAAATAATCCGTGGGACAAAGTGGATATTCGCTTTAACGATGCGGCCACGGAGGACGAAGACAAGAATTTGGATGCCGGCAAAACCCAAAACCCACATGATATGAATTTCTACAGTTGGACGACGGACCATAAAAAACTAAGTATAGACGAACGTCCGCTGGTCGTGGGTCACACCGTACGTTTTGGCTTGTATAGCGACTATAACCAAACTTTTATAATGCGGGTTAACAATATGCCGGAAACAGCCACAACGATCTATCTGCACGACAAATGGCTGCATCGTTTTGTGCGGTTGAATAAGGGAGCCGAATATCGGTTCGACATTACGGACAATCCCGCCAGCGAGGGCGACAACAGGTTTGAAGTGTCGCTGGGTATAGACGACGAAACCAGCCTTGCAGCCACCAGCGCCATTACTTTCGAACTTCAACCCAACCCGGCTGCTAAGGAAGCAAAAATGGTGTACAATATAGGCGGTGGCGAAGCCCAAGTAAAGGTTATGGACATGCTGGGTGTCACAGTTTATGAAACTGATCTGGGGAGTCAAATGTCAGGATCCACCACTTTGGATTTATCGGAATTCGCAGCTGGCGTTTACCTCGTAGAGTTGACTGCTGGCAACAAAAAATTAATCCGTCGCCTGACCAAAGATTAGTCCCGTTCAACCCATCCCAAAAAGATTGCAGATCGGTGACGGTTTGCAATCTTTTTATTCGTAAATTCGTTTAAATATTATTTTGTGTGAAAGGGTTGTATGTGCTTTTGGGTTTAATATTTGTTTGTCGCTTCCCCGCGGGGGCGCAGATCATTACCTCTATCGCGGCAAACGAAAGTGGAGCCGATATTTCGTGGCCAACCGGCATAGCAGTAGATCATTCGGGTCAGGTTTACTTTTCGGACGTGGCTGCCAGGATGATCCGCAAGATTAATTCTGCAGGGGTTATTTCTACCTATGCCGGAACTCCCAGCGGAACCTATTCGGGATATATCACCGGTGACGGTGGGCCGGCCACTGCGGCCAACTTGGACGGTCCGTTTGAGATAGCGTTTGATGCCGCCGGCGATCTCTACATCGGTAACCTGGGTTATACGGTCCGGAAAATTAATACGGCCGGCATCATTACCACCGTGGCAGGTCGCTATGATACCTGCAGCCTATGTCCCACGGGCATTGGCGGGCCGGCAACCGCCGCATATTTGGACAGTCCCTCGGCAGTTGGTACGGATCGCCAGGGTAATTTTTATACATCAGATAGGCGGAAACAGATTTACAGGATAGACACCTCGGGCATCATCACATCCATTTGCGGTACGGGAATAAGCGGCTACAATGGCGATGGAGGGCCTGCCACGGATGCGCAAATCGTTTATGCCGACAAAATGACCTGCGATGATGCCGGCAATTTGTATTTCTGTGATCAGTACAGGGTCCGGAAAATAGATGCATCTGGCATCATTACCACCATAGCGGGAGACAGCGTCGACGGTATTTATAACGGTGATGGTATTCCCGCTACCGACGCCCAACTTTACCCGTGGGGACTTTCCCTGGACCGGTTGGGCAATATCTTCGTCGCGGACTGGGGAAACAGCCGCATCCGCAAGATCAGCCCAGACGGCCTCATATCCACTATAGCCGGATTCAGTGATTATGGTAGTTATAGCGGTCATAACGGTGACGGCATTCAGGCAACCAGCGCGTTACTGGATTTTCCATATGACGTATGCGTGGACGTTGCGGAAAACATATATATCGCAGACGCTGCTAACTACCGCATCCGCAAGGTGAGCGGGATTGCCGGCGATACCGCGGTGTGCGTGGGGGGTACACTTTCACTCCGGGATATTGCGCCGGGAGGGGTGTGGAGCAGCAGCAACAGCAATGCGTCGGTAAATGCGGCAGGGGCGGTAACAGGCCTCGCCGGGGGCAACAGCACCATAACCTATTATGTGGCCACCACCACCGATACGGCCTTTGCCACCATCGGCATACACATAGACAACTTAATCCCCACCGCCGGCACGCTTACAGGGGCGGCTACCTTATGCCAGGGCGCGCACATCACCCTCACTAATCCCGCTGCTTACGGGGTTTGGTCTGCGTCCAACAGTCGTGCTTCCGTGTCCGGCGGTGTGGTCACCGGCGTCACACCGGGCGCAGACACCATCTTCTATACCCTCACCAATGCCTGCGGCTTCGCCGTCGCTTCTAAAACAGTCTCTGTAACACCCTTTAACGCCGGCGCCATCGTGGGTGACTCCGGACTCTGCCTCGCGGCTACCCTTACTTTGGCCGACAGCATGACCGGCGGGACCTGGAGCGCCAAAAACAATACTGCTTCCATCGCATCCTCCGGTGTCGTGACCGGATTGCATGCAGGTACGGATACCATTACTTATTCGGTTACCAACTCCTGCGGCACCGCAAGGGCTACCCGTGTGCTTACCATCAGCATTGTTCCGGTAGCCGGCACCATTTCCGCGCCCGACTTCGTCTGTGCGACACAAACTTATTATTGTTCCGATTCCGCCCCGGGGGGTGTATGGAGGACCACACATGATTCTGTCTCCTCATCGGGTGTCTTCCTTCCTCTCACCACAGGCCCCGATACATTGTTCTATTCCGTTACCAACTTCTGCGGTACAGCCCTGGCCGTAAAACCACTTACCGTAGAGACCTATGTCTTCCCTGCTCCCATAGCCGGCCCTACCGCTGTCTGTGCCGGTTCCCAGATCACCCTATCCGATGCACTCGCCGGTGGTACATGGCGATCGGCTAACAGCCGTGCCACGACTGACGGAGCCATCGTATCCGGTATGCATCCGGGTACCGATACCATTGTCTATTCCCTGGCTAATAGTTGCGCCATCTCCTCCGTATCCACCGTGGTGCGGATAGACTCTACTCCTTTCGCCGGGGTATTGGGCGGTCCCTCTTCGATTTGTGCTTCCTCCTCGGCACTCCTCTCTGTATCCGTCGCCGGGGGTGCCTTCGCTTGCATAGGCACCACTGCTGCCGTTGAACCCGGCGGTCTGGTCACCGGACTGTCGGCGGGAGTGGATACCCTCTCCTATACCTGCGCCAACGCCTGTGGCAGTGCCGTCGCTTATCATGCAATGACCATTCTTCCGTTTACCGCAGGTTATATCAACGGATCATCTGTCGTCTGCCTTGCCGCTACAGACACTTTTACAGACTCCACTACCGGAGGTACCTGGACCCTTTCCAACCACAACGCTGACGTCGCTGCCCTTACAACCGGTGGTATCGCGGTCGCCGGTCTGATCGCCGGTCATGATACCCTATCCTACACCGTAACCAATACCTGCGGCTCGGCACGGGCTTCCCGTATACTTACCATCAACCCCTTGCCCGATGCCGGCATCATATCATCTGCCACAACCAATGTCTGTATCGGTGCACACATCCCGCTGGCTGTTACCGTGGCCGGCGGAACGTGGAGCACTGTGAACCTGCATGCCTCTGTGTCGCCCGCCGGCATCGTACATGGCTTATCCGCTGGTACCGATACCATTGCTTATTCGGTCTCCCAAAACGGATGTACCGCTTCCACTTTTTGTACCATCGCCGTTGTCCCGCCGCCCTATGCAGGTGTACTGCCGCCTACGGCATGGGTCTGCACCGGTCAGCATCTTACCTTGTATGATTCTGTAACCGGCGGCTCCTGGTCGGCAACCAGTGGTGCCGGTTCCGTGACCTCCGGTGTCTATACCGCATGGCACGAGGGCACCGACATCGTACACTATGCCTTGTCCAACGACTGCGGCATAACTACCGTATCTACCGTCGTCTCCATCGGCACTCCGCCATACGCCGGTGTCCTGACCGGAGACTGGAGATTGTGCACCACCGATTCCGTGACCCTGACAGCCACCGCTGCCGGCGGTAGCTGGATGGTGGCCGGCAATACCGCTTCCATAGAGAACGGTGTCGTCTCTGATGCCGCACCGGGACTGGATACCGTGTGGTACATTGTTACCAACGCCTGCGGTGCAGATACCGCAAGTCTGCGCCTATTGGTGGATGAAGTGCCCCTGTGTGCCATAGGCGGGGATACCCTTGTGTGTACCGGAAAACAGACCACGCTGAACGGATATCCCGCAGGCGGCACATGGACCGTGCAAACCGGCGCCACAAACGTGGATGCAGGTATCGTAACCGGGATCTTGCCCGGTACGGACACCATATTGTATCGCTACGCCAATACCTGTGGTCGCGACTCCGCCCGAAGGGTGCTGCACGTAAGGCCCGCGCCAATGGCCGGAACCATTCTGGGACCCGACACCCTCTGCGCGGGTGCGTCCACAACCCTTTCGGACTCCGTTGGCGGTGGCACCTGGATGGCTTCACTTTACGCATCCGTCACCAATGGTATTGTCTCCTCCGACTCTGTGGGCTCAGCTTTTGTTTTCTACCTCGTCAGCAATATATGCGGAACAGATACCGCCCGCTTCCCCTTACAAGTCATACAATCACCTCCAAAACCAATGGCGACCCCAAGGCCATGGCTTTGCGCAGGCAGACAGCCCGACACCCTTAACGCCAGTCCGGCCGGTGGCACGTGGATGGCCACCAACACTTCGGTACAACTGCTCAACGGCATGGCCACCGCGCTAAGCAGCGGCAGCGACACGCTGGTGTATACCCTCCTGAACCAATGCGGCACTGCATCAGACAGCATCGTGGTCGTGATCCCCTCTGAATGGCAATGCGACTCTCTGACCGACGTTCCTCTATCCGTTGTACAGCCCGGACCAAATATCTTTCCCAACCCTACCAGGGGAAGCTTTTTGATTTCTGTTCCTGTCTCCTTCGGCACTTGTGCAGTAACCATCACCAACCCCCTCGGCTCCTGCATTGCGCAATACACCACAACCGGAGACCTTTATCTTGACCTCGCCACACAGCCCAACGGCATTTACCTGCTCCGGATCCTAACCCAAAACAGCCAGTGGCAAACACTCATTGTGAAAATACCCAACTAGGGTAGCAGATCGATATACCAGAATCCCGGCACAACGGCATCGGGCGCCACTCCTTCTATGGGGCGGTAAGTGCGGATGCCAGCAGTATGCGCTACCGGATGATGAAACACGGGGCCGTCATAACAAAAACTATGGTATTCCCCGTTTTCGCCACAGGGGTCTACACCCTGCGGCAGGTGATCGAAAAAAGCTGCGTCCAGCTCACAACCCACACGAGCCTCACCCATAACCTTATCTTGTACACAACAGGTGACAGCCTTGAAACCCAGGGCCATAAACCGCTCCGTGAGCGCCTTGGTGTCCTGCTTCCACAATGGGAAAACGGCCTGCACACCCACCTGTGCCAGCCGTGACTCCCGGTAGGCCCTGAGGTCCTCCAGAAATATATCTCCGAAAATGACCGTAGATACGCCCGCGTCTTTAGCCTGCAACAGGAGCTCTCCCATCTTCTGTTCGTATTCTTCATTGGAGCCTTCGGTCACCCATACCTTTTTGAGCGGTAAACCGATGGAGTGTGCCTGAGCATCCAACAGATCCTCCCTTACGCCGTGCATAGATACCCGCCTGAACGTTGCATTAAGCGTTGTAAGCAGAAACACGACTTCATATTTTCCTTCGGCAAGAACCTGCTGCAGGCACATGGCGGAGTCCTTGCCACCACTCCAGCTGAATATGGCTTTTGTCCTTTGCATCATCTTGTGGCTGTTTTCCCTTTGTAGGGGCAGTGTCGGCAGTTGTTGTGGCAACAATATCCGCGTTTTAGCAAATACCATCCTTTAAAGACAAAATTGCCATGTTCCATGTAATAGTCTATGTCTTCTACCGGAGGCACATCCATTGGCAACTTGCCGGCTACAGTGTTCTTGCATTTGCCCGTGACCACATCCTGTGTGTATTGCTCTGTCCTGATCTGAATGGCTTTTTTAAGGCAAACCGGGCACAAGCAACCAGCTGCATTATGCAGTTCCATGACCGGCGGAAGCGCTGCACACCAGCAAACGGTGCCATCGCCCAGGTTGGCACATCCAAATTCCGCACCGCATACAGGGCATATTTTTGTTGAAACCGCCAACGTACTAAAGAAAATTTATTTTTTCAGGAAACGCCTTATCTCTCTGTCTGTATCGCGCTGTTTTATGGACTCCCGCTTGTCGTGTACTTTCTTTCCCCTGCCCAGGCCTATCTCCATCTTAGCCAGCCCTTTCTCGTTCAGATACATGCTAAGGGGTACTATGGTATATCCTTTTTCTTTTACCTTCTGCTCCCATTTGCGCAATTCCTTTTTGGTAAGGAGTAGCTTCCGATCGCGCACGGGCAAATGACCCGCATACCCGGCATTTACATATTCGGCAATATACAAGCCCTTTAGCCAGAGCTCGCCATGCGAAAACAAACAATAACTGTCGTTGAAACTGACTTTACCATTTCGGACAGACTTGATCTCAGAGCCCGTGAGAATAATTCCCGCCTTGACTTTGTCTTCAACGGCAAAATCAAAAGTGGCCGGTTTGTTCTTTATGTAAATATTATCAGACAATGTGTGCTTGTGTCCCGGAAGGACTTTTATGGCATAATACTAAGGCTGCCCAACCCCTTGCATCAGGCTGATACCGCTGCTGCCGGCTTTCCCTTCATAAACCATTCTATCACTTCTGTAAGCTTGCTTTTCAGGTTTCTGCGGTCTACAATGAAGTCAAGGAAACCATGCTCCATTACGAACTCAGATTGCTGGAAGCCAGCAGGCAGATCTTTCTTTATCGTTTCCTTGATAACGCGCGGGCCTGCGAAACCGATCAGTGCGTTCGGTTCGGCTATATTCAGGTCGCCCAGCATCGCGTAGGATGCTGTAACCCCTCCCGTTGTAGGATCGGTCATAAGCGAAATATAGGGAAGCCCGGCCTTGGCCAGTTGTGTGAGCTTGGCAGAAGTCTTAGCCATCTGCATCAGTGAAAAAGCGCTCTCCATCATACGCGCGCCGCCTGACTTTGAAATGATCATCAATGGCAGTCTGTGTTTGATGCAATAGTCTATGGAACGGCTAATTTTCTCACCTACCACCGAGCCCATTGACCCGCCGATAAACTTAAAGTTCATGCATGCCACGACCAGTCCGTTTCCATTTAAGGTACCATGACCCACGGTCATGGCATCCGTAAGGCCCGTATTCTTCTGTGCATCGGTAAGACGTGAGGCATAGGGCTTCATGTCCACGAATCCAAGGAAGTCCTTTGGCACGATATTCTCGAACAGCAAAGCAACATCCGTCTTGCCAAAAAGAATTTCAAAATACTCGTCGGCGTCAATGCGGTTATGGTAGTTGCACTTGTGGCATACGTATAGATTGGCCTGCAGTTCGGCTACGGTACTGGTAGCCTTGCATTTCGGGCATTTATGCCAAATTCCGTCCGGGGTTTCCTTCTTTTCCTCTGTACTGGTAAGGATACCCTTCTTATTTCGGCGAAACCAGGTTGATGACATATCAGTTAATTAGGCGGCAAATATAGTTAAAACAGCACAACAGCAGTCCAAACATACCTGCGCAGTTCATTCATTATCACTCAGAAATTCAGGCTAGTGGGCCAGCAACACTTTATAAGTAGTTCTGTAACCCTTTACATCTTTTACTTCAACGAAATAATTTCCGTTGGACCACTGCGAAAGGTCTGCTTCGTATACAGACTGGTTTATCACCTCGTCGTGCAGCAGCTTCTGACCCACCGTATTGTATATATCCACCTGCATGGTCTCGGGTGATCCCTGCCAATCCAACACGATCTTACCAGTCGTAGGATTAGGATACAAATGCAGATTGGGTACAGACACACCGTTCACTTCGAGCAGTGAAATGTACAATATGTTGGATATTCCAGACAGACAGCTTCCGGTATCCAGCACCGCATAATAGTTGCCTAATACAGTAGGATGATAGGTTTGTCCCGTTGCGCCCGGTATTAGTCCGCCGGGGCCATACCATTTGTATAGACCGGCATGGTTTGCTACAAGCAGATCGCCGATAAGTGAAATGATGGGTGCCTGCGGCGTACTGTCGCGTACCAGCAGGAAGACGGTAGACGACAGGGTGTCCATGTCCCGGCAGCCCCTGTCCGTACCATATACTACAAATGTAACACTGTCGCTGTCTGCGAACGAACTGGTATAAAACGCTGTGTCTAGCCTCACCTGGGTACCGTTAAGGTACCATGTGTAGGTGGGGTTGACCCCGAAATTCAGGAAAAAGCCTTCGAACTGCACAGGAGAATCTATACAACCCGGATTGGAGCCCATGACCAGCGCCGTACTGACGATGGTATGCAAAATAGGACTCACCGAATCCCTGATCACATTGGACTTCTGTATTTTGTTCCGGACACAGGTGTCAAATGTGGTCATGATACAATATACGCTGTCGCCATTCACCACACTGTCTGTGTAGAACATTGCGGCTGTTGCACCGGGAACGGCAATTGTATCTATATACCACTGATAATGTACCAGCGAAGACGCATAACCGCCCGAAACCGCAGTAAAAGTATCGAGACGACCAAAACAAACCGTATCATAACGATGGGAAATAGAAATGGTTGCGGTGAGCGAGTCGCGGATAACCATGATGGTATTGGAGTATACCGAATCTACATTTCTGTAACAAGTGGTATCGGCCACCATGAGGCAAGATATCACCGAACTGTCGGCAAATGTGCCGGTAAAATAGTTGGAGTCGGCATCTACAACGGGCACACCATTTACAAACCATTGGTACAGTGGCAATCTGCCGCCGTTTACCGGATACACGAAAAATGTCATCGGGCCCATGGAGCAATAAGGATTGTTACCTGCCACCAGACTGATGATGGCTCTGGAAGGAATCGTATCCCTGCGAATCACGATCCAGTTGGAAGTATCCACGTCGGCTACCCCGAAACTATTGGTGAAATGAATGACACAATATACCCAAGACGAGTCGCCGGGTGCGGTGGTAAAAAACGAATCCTGAGTTACCGTTGTGGCCACACCGTTCACATACCAGGCGTAGGTAGCGGTAGAATCTCCGGTAACAGTAGCCCAAAACGTGAGCTGCGTGCCGGGACAAGTAGTATCGGTATAGGGTGGCATGGAGATAGTCACATTGTCCCGCATCTGCGCCCTGGATACAAAACCCGTAGCAATACACAACAGTAATAATATAGCGATCTTACGTATCATAAAAATAAATTTAACCCACCCCCGCCCGATAAGCGGGGTGTAATCAATCTGTAAAAATAGTATTTTAGGGCAGTATCCGAAAAATAATTTTTTAATTAATAACTTCGGGTTAACCTACCCGGAAAACTATTTGGCGTGGCATTCGCCACCCTTTATTTTTAGACCTTAGTTTTGCAACGTTTATATTATGCCACTGATCACACACCTTGTCGAACACCTCAGCGCCGACCAATTGCCGGAAGGTGTACCTATAGAGACAGAAGTGGGCGGCAAAAAAGTTTGCCTGTTGCGAAAAAAAGAAACCGTATTGGCATTTACAGCACGATGTCCACATGCCGGCGCACCGCTGTGCGAAGGCTGGCTGAACGGCGCAGGCCATCTGGTCTGCCCCCTGCACAAATATGTTTTTAACCCCGAAAATGGCCGGAATCTTTCTGGCGAGGGTTACAAATTGTTCCGGTACCCGGTGGAAATAAAAGAAGGGCGTATCTTTATAACTGTGTTGTCTGATTAAAGAGCCCGCTATATGAAAAAGTCTTTACGCTGCCCCGAATTCCTCAAGAATGGATCTGTTATTGGCATTACCTGCCCTTCAGGCTATGTGTCTGCGGAAAGAGTAAATCCGATGATCGCCATTTTTGAACGCTGGGGCTTCGTGGTAAAAAAGGGGACGACCATTGGCACTTCAGACGGGTATTTTTCGGGTACAGACCAGGAACGACTGAACGATCTGCAACAAATGCTGGACGATCCGGGTCTCGATGCCATAGTAATGGGCCGCGGTGGATATGGCATGAGCCGTATCGTGGATCAACTGGATTTTACCCGTTTTTCAGAAAATCCTAAGTGGATATGCGGGTTCAGTGATATCACCGTCATACACAATCATGTTCAGGCCCGGTTGGGCATACAAACGCTGCATAGCCCCATGAGCGGACATTTCAGACCAGAGCACGAGCATAGTCCGATGTTGCAGTCTTTTCTCCAGGCACTTACCGGCAAGGCGCTACGCTACCATACTCCACCCAATGTATCTAACAAACCGGGATTGGTACGTGGTATCCTCACGGGTGGAAACCTGGCGCTGGTGAGCCACCTTACCGGGTCGGTGTCTGAAGTAGACAATAAGGGCAAAATTCTTTTTCTGGAAGACGTGGGTGAATATCTGTACAACATAGACCGTATGCTGGTGCATCTGAAACGTGCGGGAAAACTGGATGGGCTGGCCGGACTGATATTTGGTGGCTTTACAGACCTTAAAGACACGGAACGCCCCTTTGGAAAAACAATAGATTATATTTTGAACGACATCGTGAAAGGCTATGCTTACCCTGTCTGTTTCAACTTTCCCGCCGGACATCAGGACATAAACTATACGCTGAACCTTGGTGCAGAACATATACTCACCGTGGGCGACTATGGCGGTTTGCTGGATGTGGTTCGGTAGTACCCACGCCTGATATGTGGCAGTGAAACGAAACAAAAAAAACGAAATTTCATGTCAGTTTTCCAAGTTGGCTTCTGTATTATTTGGGTAAAGGCCCTATCTTTATTTACTAATTAACACACAGCATCATGCCAAAAAGAGTAACGGCCCTTGGGGGCATTTTCATGAAGTGCGCAGATCCCAATGCCATGCGCGAGTGGTATGCCACACACCTTGGTTTCAGTACCGAAAAGTACGGCACAGTCTTCGAATGGAGACATGCTCAGGAACCTAATAAAATGGGATCAACTGTTTGGAACGCATTTCCGAAAGACACAAAATATTTCGAACCTTCGCAGAAAGAGTTTATGCTGAATCTGCGCGTCGAAAACATGGACTGGTTGCTCGAAGAGCTGAAAAAGGAAGGTATCAACCAGATCGGCGAAATGCAGACTTACGAATATGGCAAGTTCGCCCATATTGTGGACCCTGAAGGCAACAAAATTGAGTTGTGGGAACCCATAGATGAATTTGCCGACAACACCACCGAAGGCGGTACCACACAATAGACACTCAGATCACCCATAGCAAGGGCACCTGTGGTTGTATACCGCTGGCGCCCTTGCTATGGTAATTGATATAGCCAGACGCTCGTGGATTTTTCACGCACAAATAGCCAAACATAAAAAAGTAGTAACGCTACCTGCTTTTTAAAAATTGCGGTCCGGGCAATTATGCCTTTTTCACAAACTCCGACTTCAGTGCCATTGCGCCGAAACCGTCTATTTTACAATCTATATTGTGATCGCTGTCTACAAGGCGAATATTGCGCACCTTGGTACCGGCTTTAATACTCTGTGAAGATCCCCTGACCGGCAGATTCTTTATGGTAACCACGGAGTCTCCATTTTGCAGGATGTTGCCATTGGCGTCTTTTACTACAAAACCAGCTTCGGCAACAGGAACCTCGTTGGGATTCCATTCGTGTCCGCATTCGGGGCAAACCAGCAGGTTGTCCATTTCATAGGTAAATGTAGATTTGCATTGCGGGCAGGCGGGTAATTCAGGCATAGTTGAAATTTTCTGGCGGCAAAGCTAAAAGTTAATGTGGTAATTCATGGTGTTGATTTCCGCAGCAGCGCGGCGGACCACTGTTTTGGGTAGAAATGCTTGCTGTTGGCGGAACAAACGTAGTAGTGGGTACCATAATCACATTATTTTCGTTTCGCCAATCCGGAGATTGGCTGCCGCAAGGACGTAGACGGAGACAACGCCCAACTTGGGAAATTTTATACCGAAAAAATTGCCAATACATTTTCAGAAGATTTTTATGGAAAATTTTATGATCCGCAACTTTGGCCGTCATATAATCACTGATATTATGAAAGTAGGTTTATTTGTTATAATATTGTTGCTGCCGTTTAATTCTTGTATTCTGAATACATGGGACAGTAGTCTTAATTTAAATAACACTTCAAATGATACAATTGCTTATACATATAACATTGGCAATATAAATGACACTGTACCAGATCTTGAGTATTGCGATGAATCCCAACTTTACGAAATACTGCCAAATTCATCAGAAGATATTGCTGCACAGTTCAAATGGAAAAAAGCAATTGGTAGTGTAAATATACTTCACTATTTTATTTACAGTTTGGATACAATTAAAAAATATGGACTATGTAAAACATTAAAAAATAATAAACAATTAAAAAGGTTTGATTTAAATCACGACGAATTGGAAAAAATGAACTGGAGAATTACTTACGACGGTAAAAAATAGTGTCAATTAATCTACCACTGGCGCTAGAAAATTGAGGCGTTCTTGTATCTAAAAAAGTGAATAGGTCTGTGACCCGACGAATCAACTTACCACTCGCGCGGGTAAATTTTGGAGCAGGTTTACCGGTGGGGCCGTTACCATTCAATGCCGCGGGTGGTGGCTATAACACCTTTATTTTAAAATAGATATTTAATGCATGTATTATATTAATAAAAATAAGATAATCTTCATTGTAGCCTTCCTGATTTTTGTAGTGTTATACTGTTATGTATATCATTATTATTATTTTAAAAAATGGAATGCAAATATTGACATATTAACAAAAACAAAATTAAACGGACGCATTGAAAAAGTATATCTAGTAAAAGTAGAAAGTGATTTCAAGTTAAAGAATGATCCAAATACTTATTTCTTCTTATATGCTGACGAAGTGAATCCAATATTTGGTAAATTTCCCACTGGCGCGGATATTCCGCAAGGATTATCCGTGTCTATTTAAATCAGCCGTTCTCCGAACGGAATTCAATGTGCCAAAGCTGAGTATAGCATCTTTGCCTAAATTCTCTATCTCAAGACGCTCTATTGGCAACAAGCCCGTAAATGTCCCAAGATAATCTGTAGCACTGCTATACTTATAGTGTGTAGCTTCCCAGACTAAGCCAGCCCGCACCGGATTTTCATGCAAATAATTAATCTTCTGCCTCATCTTTTCTTCTGTATCTAACGCAATAGGATGGT
>CAIYJV010000138.1 GCA_903926605.1 uncultured Bacteroidota bacterium | reverse complement strand
TGGCAGTTGGCTGAACATGGCAGAGATAGAGCTGAATGTACTGATGGGGCAGTGTTTAAATCGTAGAATAGGTGACATCGAAACAATGACGAAAGAAGTCGAAGCCTGGCAAAAACACAGAAACAACAGAGAGGCAAAAATCAATTGGCAGTTTACCTGTGATGACGCACGCATAAAATTACTACGCCTTTATCCGTCAATTCAGTCGTGACATGACAGTAGTGCCATTTGGCGACTACAAACGCATATTCGGGTTTTGTATTCCTTATTTACAAGAATATGCTACCTACACCTTTTCATCCTTAGGTTCAGAATATAGTTATGCTAACGACGCCCTTTTTCTGGCCCCACTGCTATTGTTCTTTTTTTTGAAGAAACGGGAAGCCCGGCTCATGTTGTGGTTCTACCTGATACAATGGCTGGTACTTTTCGCATTTGCAGTATATATGAGGCGTTTCCCCTTTATGCGCAATACAGGCGGACTGGTTACGCTTTCGCTCATCATCACATTGTACACTTTTCACTTACTGGGTGAATGGTTGCAACACTGGACAAGGATCAGGTATTTTGCAACCATTTCGATGACGCTGGCAGTTGGGCTTTTGATGAATCATTTCTGGTACACCAATACCGACTTTTTTCACGAGCGCATTTACAACTATCAAACCAATGAACGGCACGACATCATTACCCAAAACCTGGGATTGTTCCCTAAAGGCACCTCAATTGGTTTGTCGGACGAAGGGTTTTATTGGTATTATGTGTTTCAAAAAAACAAAATACCCGTTTCACTATGTCTGGATGGCAGTGAAGCATACCTGATAAAACAGTATGACGAGCCCTGCCCTACCCACGTAAAGATTGACGACTACGAGTTGGTAAGCAAGTTTGATGTTTATGAGATATACAGGCGGAAGAAATGACCCTCAAACTTCCCGTCTGTGCTCAATGGGTCCCTGCGACACAAAGTGACTTAAACCCTGCAAACCGCTACAACTTTCAAGTAGTTCAGTGCTCACATGGCAATGCTGGAAACTTTGCCCAACGGCGTTTTTATTGTTTTGACTAATGGGTTGGAATTAATTATTTTTGTGCCAATCTACCATCGATCCAGTAATGCTACAACGAACAAACAGAATTTATCTTTATTTGGTTTTCTGTTTTATGGCTGTAGTCATGGTAGTGTTTGCTTATCAAGTCTACCCTTTGCCGGGTACAGATTCGGTTGTATTCCTCATTACAGCTACCCGTTATGCAAAGGGCCTTGGATTGACAAATCCATATTACTACCTCACAAGTTCGGTAGACCCCACGCAAACCGGCAGTTTCGATTATTACCCTCCATTGTTTCCACTGATAGTAGGTGCGATTGGAAAGATTGCGCCGTACGTTAGGACTATTTTTCTGATTTGCTCCATTTTCAGTATTGGGAATCTTTGGTTTCTGACCCGAGGGCTGAACAAGATTCTAGCCAGCAAACGCAACTTTTATCACTTGCTAGTGGCAGTTTTGTCAATTTTCTATTGTGCTGTATATTTCCTGCCTACTATCGGACGCCCGGAAGTTTTGGCCTCATTGTTGGTGATGATAGAAATATCCATTTACCAAAATAAAAAGAAATTGCGTCCACTGGTTTTCAATTTATTGACCACGTTTGTTTTTTCTGCTATCCTCTGCACCCAATTGATCTGTTTTTACTTTGCCTTTACTGCATTTTTGATCTACGAATGCAAAGCCACACCTAACGTTTGGGCATACATACGCGACAACGCACTTAGGGCTGTTTCGGTTGTTGTACTGGCGGGTCTGATTTTATACTTTTCGCCACATGGACTCTTAACCACTTTAGAGGCAACCAAAGTACATATCGGCATAGCCACTGGGCGCACAGACCGCAGCATAGGGTTGTTTCTCTACTATTGGGTTGCCAATACAAATGCCGTTGGTTTCCTTTTTGTATTCCTTGCCGCTTTATTTTTTTACTGCCAGCATTTGGTTGGCGAGTTTTGGACTTTCGATCCAGCACGCAGATGGTTACTAGGCATATTGCATCTGGCAATCGTGGTAGGCATTATTAAGTTTGTATTGTATGCATCGCCCACAGTTTACAATCTTACCGTATTTATTATTCCAATCACTTTGTATCTTATAGATAAAATAACCAACACCGAACAAGCTACCCTGGGCAAATTTTTTGTTTATGTTATGGCTATTACATTTCTCGCAGGTGTAGGTATTCTGGCAAGGTGGGTATTCCTTTTGAACAATGCGATACAGACAGGGCGAGATTTTGAAACCTGCCGTACAAAACTCAAGCCCGTTACCGGCGGCTTACAGGGTGTTTACATCAGCAATATGATGTGGCCCCTGATTGAGGACACTAAAAAATTGCTCCCAGTTTACTACACAACCGTTCCAAAAGAAAGCACGATGCTGATACAGGAAGCGAATGGAACGATTCCAAATACCCTGATCGAGGGGAACGAAATAATATTGGACTACCGCACCGAGCACCCCGCTAAATTTGCCGGAATGAGGCTGACCAATCACGCGCAGAACTATGCATTCATTGCTGTAAGGAAAAAACACTAACTGCTGTTGTTTGTTCGTTACCACAATATTTTAGTCTGTAAGACTGAAATACACTCTCTAATTGTATCACAGAACTCAACCTACCTTTTTGCCATCTCAATTGGTTTTTTCTTTGAGTCTGTTTTTGTGAATCGCTGCTAAACACTTACGAATCCGGCTTACCACAAGCGCAGTTGAACTTTATTCCGGCGGCACGAGTTGAAATTTCCCTACCACAATATTGGGTAGTGAATTTCATTTTTGGAGTTTAGATTTTCTTTCCTATTTTTGCATTTAACCAAATGGTTAAAAAGTGTAAAAATGGATAGCACGTCCGATAAAATACTAGCTGCAGCGAAAAAGGTTTTCCAGGAAAAAGGAATGGCCGGTGCACGTATGCAGGATATAGCCGATGAAGCCGGAATAAACAAGGCTTTGCTGCACTATTATTTTAAAAACAAAGAGCAGCTATTCTTCCGCATTTTCTCTGAAGCCCTGAACCAGTTCTTTCCAAAAATCATAGAAAACATACAATCTGAAAAACCGCTGTTTGAAAAAATAAGCACGTTTTGCAGCGCATATATTGAAATGATGCTAAAAAACCCCTACCTGCCATTATTTATAGTGAATGAAATAAATAATCACCCAGACAGAATGCGTGAGATATTTTGGCAGGGACGGGAAAATTTGTTCCTCGGATTTACCGCACAAGTAGAAGCGGAATATAGTGCCGGCATTATAAAACAGGTTAGTCCCGCAAATCTTTTTCTCAATATGCTTTCGATGTGCGTTTTCCCGTTTGTAGCCAAACCCATGTGGCTCATAGCGAGTGGAATGGACGAACTTCAGTTCAGGTTTTTTATGGAACAGCGCAAAACAGAAGTGCCCAGATTTATCATTGAATCTATTAAAAAATAATTCCGATGACGACATTAACTATCTGGTTAAAAAAACAAATTTTCCCTTTGCTCGTGGCTTCAGTTTTTGCCATACCAGCTCAGGCCCAACAGGCAAATGACCTTACGCTGGAACAGGCCTATCGGGACGCCAGAAAAAACATTCCGCTTATAAAGCAACACGACCTGATATCCAGAACAAAGGAATATACTATAGCCAACGCCGCAAAGGGGTATTTGCCCCAGTTCAGCGTTGGGGGACAGGCTACATACCAGTCGGCTGTAACCAGCTTCCCATTCAAATTGAATATTTCTGGTTTTACTATGCCGGACTATAGCAAGGATCAGTACAAATTATATGGCCAGATAGACCAGACTATTTACGACGGTGGCTTGATCCACAATCAGAAGGAAATGGCTGCCGCCAGCGAAATGGTGCAACAGCAAAACATTGAAGTACAGCTTTACTCCGTCTACGACCGTGTAAACCAGCTCTACTTCGGAGCACTGCTGATCGAGGAACAATTGAAATTGAACGACCTTTTGCAGAAAGACATTAAAAGCGGACTGGACAAAACCACTGCTCAGCTTGCCAATGGTACCGCCTTTCGCAGCAGTGCAGATGAGTTGAAAGCACAGCTCATGCAGGCACAACAGGCCAGAATCGAGCTTTCGGCCTCGCACCGGGCTTTCACGAATATGCTGCTAGCCTTTACGGGGCGCCAAATTGTGGGTGCTTTGGATCTGCACCATCCCGAAACACTACCGGCAGGAGACTGTATTCATCGCCCGGAACTTACATTCTACGACTATCAGAAGCTAACGCTCAACCTGCAGGAACAGTTGTTACGCGACCAGTTAAGGCCGAAATTCAGTTTTTTCGCTCAGGGCGGATACGGAAGACCCGGGCTGAATATGCTCAGCAACGATTTTTCCTGGTTTTATACGGGTGGCATACGACTCAACTGGAACCTGGGCAGTTTGTATAATTACCACGACCAAAAAGAACTGATCGCAATTAGCAAGGCTGGCATAGATGTACAGAAAGAAACTTTTCTGTTCAATACCGACCTTACCCGCCGTCAGCAACAGTCTGATCTTGACAAGTATCGCGAACTGATATCCAGTGATCAGGAAATAATAAACCTGCGCGAGTCGGTAAAAAAAAGCGCTGAAGCCCAATTGAACAACGGAGTCCTGAGCGCCCACGATTATCTGATGAGGGTGGATGCAGAAGACCAGGCACGGCAAAACAAGGTTTTACACCAGATACAATTGGAACAAGCCACTTATAATTACCAGGTTACGCTCGGCAACATCCACATTTAATAATAGACCACGAAAAACAGAACTATATGAGATTTTCAAGTTTGCTAGCACTAGGGGTTGCTTCCCTGCTCTTTACCGGATGCGGACTCAATGACAAAATATCGGATGCCTCTGGCACCTTCGAGGTTGACGAAGTGTTGGTATCGTCTGAAATTCCAGGTAAAATCATGGCACTGAACCTGGAAGAAGGCAGTCTGGTAGCCAAAGACAGCATTGTAGGCTACATAGATTCTGTACCACTGGGATTGCAAAGGGCGCAGGTCGAGGCAACCATTGGCGCGCTGCGCCAAAAAACAATGGATGTGCAACCACAGGTAAAACTGCTACGTGACCAGATAGTAGTACTGAAAGCGCAATTTGACAACGCACAATACGAAAAAGCGCGTACCGAACGCCTCATTAAAGCCGACGCAGCCACGACCAAACAACTGGACGACATCAACAACCAGATCGATGTACTGAACAAACAGATAAAAGTAACAGAACAGCAGATAAAGGTGCAGGAAACAGCCACCGGAACGCAAAACAATTCTATTCTGAGTGAAACCAATCCGTTGCGCAAGTCAGTGGATCAGATCAGGGAACAAATAAAACGAGCCAGTATTGTAAACCCTGTTGCCGGCACCGTGATTACCAAGTATGCACTGGCTGGTGAAATAACGACAGCCGGAAAAGCACTGTATAAGATAGGCGACCTGTCGCAGGTCACGTTGCGTGCGTATATCACAGGATCTCAATTGTCTCAGGTAAAACTGAATCAACAGGTAAAAGTTATGGTAGACGATGGCGCTAAAAAATACAAAGACTATGAAGGAACGATAACCTGGATCTCTGACAAAGCGGAGTTCACGCCCAAAACCATACAGACAAAAGATGAGCGCGCCAATCTGGTGTATGCTATAAAAATAAGGGTCAAGAACGACGGCTACCTGAAGATAGGAATGTATGGCGAAGTAAAATTCCAGTAGTATGCAATCGGTAACCGTATCTCATCTCATTAAAAACTACCCTGCCGGCAAAAAGTCGGTGGTTGAAGCCGTACGCGACGTTTCGTTTAGCGTAGACAAGGGGGAGATATTTGGAATCATTGGCCCCGACGGCGCCGGAAAAACATCTATTTTCAGGGTACTCACTACCCTGTTATTAGCAGAAGGCGGCAAATGTACGGTAGATGGTCTGGACGTAGTAAAAGATTATAAGGAAATAAGGAAGCGGATAGGCTATATGCCCGGAAAATTCTCGCTTTATCAAGATCTTTCTGTACAGGAAAACCTTGAATTCTTCGCGACCATTTTCAATACAACTATAGAAAAGAACTACGACCTCATAAAAGACATTTATGCCCAAATAGAGCCTTTCAAAGAACGTAAGGCTGGCCAACTATCGGGAGGTATGAAGCAAAAACTGGCACTTAGCTGCGCGCTAATCCACAAACCGACAGTACTTTTTCTGGACGAGCCTACCACTGGGGTTGATGCAGTGTCGCGCAAGGAATTCTGGGAAATGCTTCACCGACTCAAAACCCAGGGCATCACGATTCTGGTATCTACTCCTTATATGGACGAAGCCGGACTTTGTGACCGCATTGCGCTGATACAAAAAGGCAAGATATTATCGGTCAACACGCCGAAGGGAATTACAAAGGAATTTAAGAAACCTATGTGGGCAGTCAGGTCGGCAGAGATGTTCCGTCTCATGAATAGTATATTGGCCGATCCCGCTGTAGAAAGTTGTTACCCGTTCGGGCAGTATCACCACGTGGTATTCCACAACGCAGAAAATGAAATACAGAAACTGGAGCAGATAATCCGGGAGGGAAATTTTCAGAATGGAGAAATAAAACCTGTTGAACCGGGTATAGAAGATTGTTTCATGGCTTTAATGAAAGAACAAGGTACACATGGATAAAGTGATCACAGCCAGTAATCTGACTAAAAAATTTGGCACGTTCACCGCTGTGGACCATATATCGTTTGAAGTGGCTAAAGGTGAGATATTTGGGTTCCTTGGGGCCAATGGTGCAGGAAAAACCACTGCCATGCGTATGCTTTGCGGGCTTTCGTTGCCCACCTCAGGGGACGCCACAGTTGCAGGTTTTGACGTGTACCGCGAAAACGAAAAAATAAAGCGCAACATTGGCTATATGAGTCAGAAGTTTTCTATGTACGAAGACTTGACTATTCGAGAGAACATCAGGTTTTACGCAGGCATTTACGGAATGAGCGATGAGGCTATAGTTAAAAAAACAGATGCCCTGGTGTCGCAGCTCCAAATGACAGGAAACGAAAAAACTCTGGTGCGCGAGCTGCCACTTGGATGGAGACAAAAACTGGCATTTTCCATTGCTATCGTACATGAGCCGGCAGTGGTGTTTCTGGATGAGCCGACCGGTGGCGTAGACCCTGTGACCCGGCGCGAGTTCTGGAACCTCATATATCAGGCCGCAGCGCTGGGTATCACCGTGTTCATCACCACACATTATATGGACGAAGCCGAATATTGCGACCGGGTATGCATCATGGTAGACGGACGCATTGACGCGCTGGACAGTCCGGCGGGACTGATGAAAGAATTTAAATCAACCAATATGGATGGCGTCTTCCTGCAGTTGGCGCGCAAGGCACAACGAAAAGCCGACTAAAAAGCAAAACATGGGACAGTTCATCATATTCATAAAAAAAGAGTTGCTGCACATCTGGCGCGACAGACGTACTCTTTTTATCCTTATCTGGATGCCCATCGTGCAAATACTACTTTATGGATTTGCGCTAACCAATGAAGTTAAAAATTCTAAGATCGTGATTTTTGACCAGGCCCGCGACGAGGCCTCCAGAGCACTATCTCAGCAGATCTCTTCGAGCCGGTATTTCAGTCTGCTCAAAAATGTGTACAGCTACGAAGACGTGGAAGCAACCTTTAAACAAGGGAAAATAAGATTGGCGGTAATATTTCCCCGCAACTTCAGAGAAGAACTGATGCACACCAATCATGCTCAGGTGCAACTGATTGCCGACGCGTCGGACCCCAATACGGCCAATATGCTCACCAACTACGCATCGTCCATTATAAACGACTATCAGCAATCCCTCAATCAAAACCAGGCAATACCCTACACCATCAGGCCGCAAATGCGTATGTTATACAATCCCGAGCTTAAAGGGGCTTACAGTTTCGTACCCGGCGTAATGGCGCTGGTATTTATGCTGGTATGCGCCATGATGACTTCTATAGCCATAGTAAAAGAAAAAGAGCTTGGCACCATGGAGGTCATACTCGTTTCGCCACTCAAGCCGTTCCGCATCATCATTGCCAAAACTATACCCTATCTGCTGGTGTCCATGATAAATATAGCATGCATACTGCTAATGAGTGTGTACATACTGGATGTACCCATCGTGGGAAATCTTGCGCTCCTGATCGGAGAAAGCATTTTGTTTACCATTACTGCACTTTCTATCGGTATACTGATTTCCAATTTCGCCAAAACCCAGCAAACAGCTATGTTCACATCTATGATGGGTCTGTTCCTGCCGACACTGTTGTTCAGCGGTTTTCTGTTCCCGATCGAGAATATGCCTATACCGTTGCAGATTATTTCCAACATCGTACCATCCAAATGGTATTATATCATCGTCAAATCTATAATGATCAAGGGTCTGGGTCTGGGATCTGTTTGGAAGGAGACACTCATTTTGGTAGGAATGACCACGTTTTTCCTGGGTGTAAGTATTCGTAAATTCAAAATCAGACTGGCATGAGGACCTTACGATTTTTACTCCAGAAAGAATTCCTGCAGATCTTCCGCGATCCCAGTATCTTCCGCATTCTGTTCATCATGCCCATGGTGCAGTTACTTGTATTGCCCCTTGCCGCCGACTATGAGATTAAGAATATCAACCTAAGCGTGGTAGACCATGACCATTCTGAATACTCCCGCAAGCTCATCAATAAAATAACTTCTTCAGGCTACTTCAGGCTGCGCGACTACAGCCCGACTTTTCCGCAGGCTTTAAAAACGATAGAGTCTGACAAGACCGATCTGGTCCTTGAGATCCCGGCTCAGTTCGAAAGGGCGCTGGTGAAAGACAACTCAGCACCTTTGCTCATTTCGGTCAATGCTATTAATGGCATTAAAGCCGGGCTGGGTGGCGCCTATCTGCAAGGCATCGTCCAGAACTTCAATATGGAAGTTCGTAACCAATGGATTCAATACGCCCGCTTAAATCCGCAGCCGCAGATAGAAGTAACTTTTTCTAACTGGTACAATCCTACCATGAACTACCATGTATTCATGGTTCCCGGTATCCTGGTGATGCTAATGACCATAATCGGGGCCTCGATCGCATCCAACAATATCGTCAGGGAAAAAGAAATGGGCACGATCGAGCAAATAAATGTGAGCCCCATTCGGAAGTCACAGTTCATAATAGGCAAGTTGGTACCATTCTGGATACTGGCACTACTTATCCTCACTGTCGGGCTAACCATTGCGCGCGTGGTTTATGGCATTGTTCCTGTGGGGCATTATGCCACGATTTACCTTTTTGCATCCATTTATCTTATGGCAATTCTGGGGCTTGGTTTGCTGATGTCCACTTTCGCATCCACGCAACAGCAGTCTATGCTGGTATCGTTCTTTCTTACCATGATATTCAACTTGTTGAGCGGACTATTCACGCCTATTGAGAGTATGCCCGAATGGGCCAAAATGCTCACTCGTTTCAACCCGGTTTCCTATTTTATTGAGGTGATGCGAATGGTCATTCTTAAAGGTTCCGGGCTCGCCGACATCAAATACCACATTCTTGCCGAGTTGGGATTTGCTTTTGTATTTATTACCTGGGCCATATTGAATTATCACAAGCGGGAGGCCTAAAACCAAAGGGCATTTTCAGGAAAAACAACACAAGCGGCTAAATGTTTTACGCGGTACGTTCCAATAAACAGAAAACGGCTTCCGGGTATCCAGAAGCCGTTTTCATTTAAGCGGTTTTGAAATATTAATGAAGTTCCACAGTCTTGGTGATGAGCGGTGCAACCTGACTCCAGTCGTGCCAATTTATGTTGTTGCTGCCTGTCATTCTAGCCGAAGATGGGATAACTACTAATTTGTAATACACTTCACTCGGAAGTGTCAACGCAGAACCGTTTGTTGCCCCGATCGTAAAAAATATGTTTCCAACATTGTAGTAATAGGAATACATTTCGTTAGTTGTACCGTCAAAATACTCATACGGACAAGCGCTCCAATACGTATTGTCCCAGGATACAAAAAGGCTGACATTGCCGCTCGAAACCACAGATGAAGTGATCGCAGAATTGGATGCTGTTGCCACCCAATAATAATTTGAAGAGTTCCAGGTCCAGTTGCTTGGCGTTGCTGTATAAGCATAGGCTGTTACATTGGCACTACCATTAGTGCCGTTGGCGCCTGGTGTGCCGGTATCACCTTTCTCTCCTTTTGAGCATCCGCCCAATATCACCAACAAGAGGAACATATTCGAGATAATAAGTAGCTTTTTCATTGTTCTGTTTTTAGGTTAAAAAGCAAAATTAATGAAACGGTTGTTAAAAGCGATGCCAAATCGAAGAATGAATCTACCCCCATTTGGTACATCAATTGTATGTGATGCCAAAAGCTAACACTCCGAAATAAGCTTATGGCATGGTTCACAATAAAGTTCGTTTGAAAATACCGGCATCATCCTTAATCTTAAATGGGTACAAAATTCATTTTTAGTAGCAATCAAACTAATTATAATGTTTTAAATAGTAGTAAGCAAGTAGAAACGATGTGGCAGCTACACTATCAAAACTTTTATTTTTTATTTTTAGAAAATCAACT
>CAIYJV010000137.1 GCA_903926605.1 uncultured Bacteroidota bacterium | reverse complement strand
TATTCGTAGTTGATTCTTCAAACAAAAATAGCAAGATCAAACTTCAAATACTTGAAGACCTTAAAACAATAAAACTTGATGAACATGGATACCCGCACTAAACCCTGCTCTTTCGGATTTGCAATCCGAAAGCTAACGGTGCCGGATTTATAATCCGCGTATACAATAACCTGTCAGGCAATGGTTCACCGTCCAGAGAAACGGCTACCTATTACACTTACCATAACCGCACCTGAAATTTGTCAAGCCCAAAAAACGTAAGAGGCTGCAACCGTAGCTGCAGCCTCCATATATAAATTTATACCGGGTTTATTTTACCAGCGTCAACTTGGATCCCTTGTATTTCACTTGTTTATTTTCAAGTGAAACCATAAGGGTGTTGGGCACCGGAATATTGTCGGGCAAAGTAACGAAAACGGTGTTCTTGCCTGTATTTGCCTGAATGGTCTGCCTGTAGAAAATACGTCCGTTCTGGTCAGATACCGCTAATTCCAATGTGCGGTGAGTCTCGCTGTAGAAGCTGCACACAAACTGTCCGGTGGTTGGGTTGGGTGTGATGGTCTGCACCTTAGACTGAGACACATTGATACTGTTCGCGCTTTCTGGAGAGAAAGCAATATCGCCCGCTGTAAAATTGAATGGTGTGGACACGCCATAAAAATCAAAAGCGAAAATAATGGCGTTGATATCCTTTGCATTCAGCGGATCGGCCAGTGAGTCGGACGTAAAGTCGTCGAAGCTGATCTGGTAGTCACGCGTGTTCTGAGAAAGTGACACCGTGGCCTGATATTGATGCTGCATGCCGTTGATACTGTTCTTCAGCAACTTGATCGTAACGTCGCGGGATCCCATGGCTGAGAACTTGAGCGATTTGTAACCCGTAAGGTCCACGGGTTCGTCTCCTGCTGTAAGGAATTTGTAAGCATACATATAGCTGCTCTCGGTGCCAACCACATTTACGCTGCGATAAATTGGATATTCACCTTCGGGATAAGTCCGCGATGGTTCGTTGCCGGGTGCGTATGTAGCTATATAGTCCATGCTATGGTCGTAGTCAAGGCTCCAGTTTCCGTCGGCCATGTATACCACATCGGTTTCTACTCCGTTTACGAACAAATGTCCTTCGTACTGGTAACCATCATTAATGGGTACCAATACCGATGTGGGCGCGCCCTGATTGAGTGTAAGCGGAACAATAAGGGTGTCAAGCACCGCAGTTTCTGTCTTGTTTTCTTCAAACAATATGTAGGCGTCGGTCTGGTTGGTGGCGTTGCTAACAGAGATGTTGAGGTTTCCCTTTATGCGCTTACCATTGGCAATATAAGTTTGTGGCAGTACGAAATTGTCGTCAACCTGGGCAAGCGAACCCATTGTCTTCAGATTGTTGAGTACCTGGTTTACCAACTTGATGGTTGCACCGGGATTGCTGGCCCACAGCTGGAAGTTGAACACGGAATCGTAGCCTTTGTACTGTGTAATAAGCCATTTGGCCTGCAGGAAAAGCGAATCCTGATTGGCGTTGTTCTTGCCGATGTCGAAAGTAATAGAGTATTCGTTCGTGCCATCGGGTTGGATCATATCGAACAATACAAATCGATAGCCCTGAATACGTATGGTATCGGTGGACTTGAGCGTTGCGCCGCGAAACCGGTCGCAAATAGATTTTGTATGGTTGTAAGCTTTTTTAACCGTGGTTATCGCGAGTGCAGCTGCCTTTGCCTGCGAACCCAATACAAAGTCTACTGCAAGTACATCTTTTGCAGTAGTGATCTGGGTCAGGTCACTTGGAGAGGAGTAGTACGGTATGGTCGCTACGGTGTCGCTTGAGTTCAGGTTGTCTGATTTAGGCACGAAGAGTATGGACGGCATAAAGCGTTCCAGTGATTCAGACGCGCCGGCGACCCTCTGGGCGGCAGACACACCGGGACGGAACACGGGTGTGCGTGCGTAGTCCGGTTTTGCATGTAGCGGTAATCCGTTCTTAATTTTTTCGTAATCATGTTTTGCCACGATGCCACCCAGATTCTGGCTTTCGAGGCCACCGCCAGAGCCAGAACCCGTATTGCTGTCGCAGGTTACCAGAGTGTGCGGGCATCCGGTGATGTCGAAGCTGTTGGCATTGTTACCGGTGAGGTAGAACACCACATCGTTAAAGTCGTTGTCGGGCTGCCAGTTAGCACCGCGGTTGCGGTCTTCCATACCTACCACAATATGTCCGGACAAGCTGTCCCAGAGGGCCACGACGTGGCGCATGGTATCTGCGGGGTCTGCATCGGCAACCTTATTCAACTGAGTGTGCGAGCAAAATATGTCGCTGCCGGGTGTATTGCCATTCCAGGGACGGGCTGCAAGAAAACTATCTGAACGCCAACGGTTTGAGTGAATATCGAATGGATAAATATTGCTCCAGCCGTTCGAAATCAGGTAAAAGCCAAATCCGGTGTTTGCTGGAAAATGTCCGAGGTAAACCTTATTGCCAATCGCCAATCCTCCGCCTGAACTCCAAAGCGTGGCATTGGGGAAAACTACGGTAACCTGACTGTCGGCTAGCGAAGTAGGAGGGGTACCCCAGGGAAAAGTATAAAAGCAAAGTACGTTCTCATACCAATCTCCCTGACCAACATAAGTGAGGTAAACATCGCCGCTATCCAGTAAATGGAGTGCTGTGGGCGCTGTTGAAGCCAGATACTGCGAAGCCATACACAATGCAGAGGTACCCTCGGGAAGTGATGAATGTACGCGTGTCAGGAAACAATTGGACAATGTATCGGGAGTAACCAGATTATAAGGTTTTGCACAGCAAGCCGCATCGTAACCACCATTTGCAGTATCCATTTTATACTGCCCGTTCACGCTCAGGAATTGTCCGAAACCCGGAACACTCAGGGACAAAAGGACTACAATTTGTAAATAGTAAAAAACTCTCTTCATAGCATATATTTTTAGAATATATAATCCGTATCTTACAAAATTAAAGAAGTAAGTTATTATAACCCAATTTTTAACAATTGAATAACCGGATTTTAATTCAATTGATCTCGAATACTTTTTTGTTTGCTTTCAATACGGGCGCGGCCTTTGCGCGGGTTGGGGTGCCGCAGGGCGAAATTGATATTTGCAATTTTTAATTTTTTTGTAGTTTTTTTCGGTCTGACGGAAAAATGGAAGTTCAAAAAAATATTAATTATCAGTTAAAAAATAAAATTCTCGCTAACCAATACTCCGTCGGTATTTGAAAATCAACGGCTGCTTACTTTTTTGAAAACCGACAAAAACCAGAGTTGTTTTCCTTTCGTTTCATATTGATCGGGGTAGGAATCGCCCCGAAGGTTGTAACAGATAAAAAGCTGCCCCTGGTCCAGTTTGTAAATAGCAGTAAAGTGCTTTCCGGCATTTACACCCGATCTGCCATAGATGTCCATTTTGCCATAGCCATAACGTAGCCCGCCTTTGTCTACACTCTCAGCGGTAAGCGTATAGGACGTATCTGCTATTACAAGTTTTTGCGAAGCGTAGATCACCTGCGGCATAGGATTGCCAGCCATCTCCTGGCGCACGGGTATCCAGGTGCCATTTATGTTGTCTGGCCGGGTGGCGGTACTTTTTGAGCCGGCGCAACCGCAGAAAAATAAAGCTGTCCACAAGCAGGCAGCCAATGTGGTGATGAAACGCATGAAAAATGCTTTGAGTGAATCGCAAAGATAAGGCCCAGGGCCAACAATCGGTTTTGAGCATTTTTTGACAAACAAGGCGGCATCGTGCCGGAAAAACTGATTGGAGGAGCAGAGCCAGATAAACAAATAGCCCCGGAAACGAAAGTCCCGGGGCCATAAAAAAGCACGCTGCCCTATCAATCCAACTCAAAAACTATAGGCAGCGTGTAATACACCCTGACGGGTACGCCATTCTGCCGGCCCGGTTTCCAGTGTGGCATGGCTGCAACAACCCGAAGGGCTTCGGCATCGCAAGCCGGTCCGATTCCCTTAACCAACTGAACCTCAGAAATTGTTCCGTCTTCGTTTACCACAAACCGGATCACCACCCGACCCTGTAATCCTGTTTCTCTTGCCATGTCGGGATAGCGCAGGTTTTTAGAGAGGAATTCCGTGATGTCAAAAGCAGGTGTAGGCATCAGGTCCACATATTTGTGTATTTCGCCCGGTGGCTTAGGCATGGCTGGCGCTACAGGAGTGTTTCCGGTTCCTGAATCGGTTGGATTGGAATGTGCGTCGGGATCGCCAGCGGTGTTTTCCAAACCGGGATTGGTTACTTTGCCGTTCTCAACCGGCAATTCTTTTTCGATCACATTGTTGTCTGGTGTCACCACAGGCGGCGTGGTATTCTGGGTAGATGCTTTCGGAGGTTTAATGGCTGCCGGTGGAGGGGGAGTTACGGGTGGGGGAATAATGACCGGATGGATATTGGTAAGAACGATGGGCTTGTTTTTGGGAGAGGTTTCAACGCTACCCCCTGCGAATAGTATACTGAAACCACTACCCAGCAGTGCCACCACGATCAGCAAAGTTATCGCAGTGACCATGCGCCTCGAATAGTTCTTTCGCAGTTCGTATCCGCCGTAGTTCTTGTTGTGGCCTGCATAGAGAATGTCGATGTAATCGCTGGCCAGGATCTGTTCATTGCTTGTGTACCGCATAACATCAGTTTTTTTGACTGGTTAAATAATCGACTGCCGGTTGGTATTTCCGCAGACATTAGGTACAGATCAGTTCATCGGCTCTTTTTTTGCAGTGTTGAAAAGGGTATGACCACCCTCTGCTTTTATAGACGGAGGAAATTGGAAAATCCTTGGGTGGTTTGGGAAAAATCTAAATAATTATTAGGCTTGGGAAACTAAAACTGTATTTTCCAAACTGTAGCGGCGATTTTTGCTAGGTGAGCCTGCCTTTCTTTTATGTTTTGAGACTTCCATTCCGGCCCTGATATTGATTTT
>CAIYJV010000136.1 GCA_903926605.1 uncultured Bacteroidota bacterium | reverse complement strand
TTTCACAAACGGTTCTTAATTCGCTATTGGGTATTTGAAAGTGGGAGAACATTTTCCAGAACACGGCTTTTCGTTCGTCAAGTGATTTCACGAACCGATTGTGAGTTATTTTTTTGCGCATATACCACCATGCTCGTTCTACTGCGTTCAAATCGGGACTATATGGGGGCAGGAAGAACAGTTCTAATTGAGGACGTTTTGCTAACCAATATTTTATGCGATTAGCGTGGTGATAGGCAACATTGTCTAGTACCATTATGATCTTAGAAACACTTTTGTATTGGTGCAATACTTTTTTCAGATGTTTTTTAAAGGTTTGACTATTGCCTTTCTGTGCGAAGCTTATGGTTATCTGACCGCTATCATAATTCAAGCTGCCAAAGGCCGTCAGCCGTTCTCTTTTTCTCTGTTTGCATTGTATTTGAGGCTGTTGCCCTTTCACAGACCATTTATATCCTAGTGTAGCTGTATTAGATAATGAGAACTCGTCCTCATAAAGTAAAACGGCATCAGGCTTTTCTTCGAGCAGTTTTTTTTAAAGTCTCTTTAAAGACCTCTTGTTTTTCAACCTCTGTTTCAGGGAAAACACCTCGCCCCTTTTGATAACTAAAGCCCAATAATTTTATGATGTTATATATCTGCGCCTTTTTATATAAAATGCCATATTCCTTATCTATCCACTCTATCAACATAGGTCCTGTCCAGGTAGCTGTATTATAGCCATATTTAACGGGATCTTCTTTAAGCAATATACCAATGCGATTGCGCTGAACATCCGCAAGTTTGGGCGTTCTACCTCGACCTTTTTTATCACGCAAACCTTCTATGCCCTCTTTTTCAAATCGATGGACCCAGTTCGTGATCTGCTTAAAACTAGTATTGTACAGGTCTTCAAGTTTTCTGCTTGGCTGCCCCAAAGACACTTGATAAACAGCAAATAACCTGACGCCGATCGTATATCGTTCATCATCTCTGAACAATGATTTAATTTCTTCTGGTTTGAAATTGCCGACTTTTAATACAGGTCTTGCCATATAGTAATTTTATACGGCAAATATACAATATTATTGTGTAATTATTTAATGGACTTTATGTAACTACGACAATACCAATTTTTTAGGGGCAAACGCCTTTCCGTAGCATCCGCGAAACATTAACGGACGAGTTGGGGATATAAGGCGCGCCAGTGGATATTTGCGGTTGTAACGCTAGTGTTTTACGAGTTTCCCTATAAACCTACTGTTAGCTTTCACAAAATATAGCCCGGAAGTAAAATCGAATACCCGAATATGGACCTCAGTTGCATTGTATGACCCCTTAAATACGTTTTGCCCCAGCAGATTGTAGATCTCGACATTTTGGATGGTGTCTGTTGAGGAAATACAAATTGAATCGTGCACCGGATTTGGGTATAATTGAAATTCCGTCCGGGGTACTAACACGGGTGGTATTGGTATTTGAATATCAATTTTGATATCAAATGCAGAGCCACACTCCAAACCGTGGTAGCTCATAAATTTGAGATTGAATGAACTACCGTTATAATACTGCCCAAATGAGTAATACTTTTCATGTTTGGTAATTCCTTGCCCAAGTCTGTAAATGCTGTAATCCAAATTACCCGACCAACCTGGATAGGCAGTGTAGGAGAAGTTTGGTCCCACAAAACAGAAACCTGTATCCTGAGGAAAATAAAATAAGATATCGGTTTCAGAGGAAGGCTCGGGAACATAGGAATCACCCACTATACTATAGTCATAGTCTCTGAACAAATAAGAAGTATCGTACGTCGAAATAGTAGTATCCGCCTTAATAACAGAGGCATAGCAGACCCTTAGGTCCACTTTCATTTGCTTGCGGGCTACCCCAACTATTACAGCATGTGGGTTTACATTCCTACTTATTACACTGTCTATGATGTAAGTAAAAACATCGTTCCGGCAACCACTTATCGCTCCACTAAATTCATCTAAAACAATTTCAAATTTGTCACCAATGGCCCAATTGTTAAGTTGTATGTCGTTCGGAGGGGCGAAGTCAGATATTTTAAATACAATGTTACTAAAATTCAACACATCGAGCCAGTTTAAAGAACTCGCTTGATCAAAATTATCACTGGATAGAGCAAGCCATTCATCATAGTCCGACCCGATTGCATCTCCCGGCTTATGGTAGGGGAACAAATACTGGTCGAATACCTGAACAAATCCGTGATTTTTACTGATAATTATTTTGAAGCCATCCAACACGTCGGAAGGCAACGCCACCGAGTCCCGAAAAGCATTTATAGTTATAGTTTCCACTGAATCGGTGGTTGACAATACCGACATGGTATCTCTAGACGTCATTGTGGCTTTGTAATTGATGCCGGTAGAATCTTTATAAAACACCCAGGTTTCGCCGATGGCTGCATGCGTCCTTAGCACCACGGAATCATTCCAATAGCTGTCAAAAACAAATTTCCCGTCGGGTGTAAGTACCACCTTCTTGCCTAACCAACAACCTCCCAGAGGATCGCGGGGAGGATATCTCAAAGACCGTTTAGGATAATAAATAGTTGAATCACCCGCAGTTTTAATTGAGTCAATTCTTATTCCCCTCAGGTAGCCGTTGCCGTTGGTAAAAAAATGAGTCAGGCCGCCTTGCAGACATTCATAATTCTGCGCATTGCAGAAATACCCAAGCAACATAGCAACAAGGAACAAACTACTTTTCACACAATAGCATTATTACAAAGATAGCATACGTTATAATGATAATAAATAATCTTCCATTAAATCCCCCCAGTGGCGCGATTGATCCGTTTGAACACTCGCGCCAGTGGCTGCTTTCGTAAAGAGACATCTCAATTTTTCTTCCCAACTCATTTTAGACGTCATCAATCAATAATACTCTGTTTGAATTCCGGTACGGCTACGTGTTCTTGCTTTTTAGTAGGTTTGGGTTGGCTGGTCTTTTCTTTTTGCAAACGGTTGTTGTTGCGATGGTGCGACCGCGCAGAATGATCGTCGGAAGTAAGTGCATAACTGAATCCCAGGGTGAGCAGGGAATACACATCGTTGAATCGGTTGCTTTTGTTCACCTTGTTTATGGTACTCAGGTTATATCCATCTATGTAGTCTGAATAGGTATAGCACATGTTGAGGTTCATCATTATCTGGGTTCTGTTCGCACCCAGAAAATTTTTCAGTTGATATCGGTAACCTATATTGAGCGGAAGATAGGGCTGCACATCGTGTTTTTTAATACAGCTGCGCAGGCTGGTGTCCAGCGGTTTGCGGGTATTTATGGATTCGGTGATATTGTTTACCGTAACATCCACATAGCCTATGCCGCTACCGATATAGAAACCGCTTATAAAACGGCTGAGCGGGGTCTCTGTATTGCTGAACAGTACGCTCAGATTCACCTTGGCATTTATATCCACCGAAAAAAACTTGCTGGACGATTTTAGCCCTGTTGTCCATGTGTTGGGTGTTTCTTCACTGGAAAGTGATCCGGAATAATATTCGACGTCCAGCAACAGGCTGTTGGTGAGGTGTCGGGCCAGACCAATACGACCGCCGAATGTGGAGATGTGCTTGTTCAAGTCTCCATACATGGTGGCAATACCCATGCCCAATCCCAGTGAATAGCCCGATGCGCGTGGTATGACGACTTCCTCCTGCGCCAATACCCTGATAGGGGCAAGGAACATGATGATGGCGCAGCCCTGAATAAAGGACAGACGAAAATTGAGTTGCTTTAAAAACATAGGTTAACACAAAATGTGAGTTGATGTAAAATAACTGAAAATAAGTGATTTAGCATTAAATTGATTTGTTTTAACCAGATCATCAATTATGTGGTGCTAAAACGCGATGTCTTATTTTTACACCATGTACACGATGCAACAGGCCTACTACCATTTGTCGCGCTCACTGACCGGTGTCTATGATGAACGGGAAGCATCGGCCATAGCGCATGAATATATGGGACATCTGACCGGGCTGGACCGGACGTCGCGGTTGATCCACAAAGACCAGCCGCTTACATCGGAGCAGCAAGTTGTCTTTGAAGCAGCGGTTGCAAGTCTGGTACGTGCGGTGCCGCTTCAATATGTGACCCACAGTGCCTGGTTCATGGGCCGGGAGTTTTTTGTGGATGAACGCGTGCTGATACCCAGGCCCGAAACCGAGGAACTGGTAAATAGGGTAGTGGCCTTTTGTGCACCACTAACCGGACCGTTGTCTATTCTGGATATGGGTACAGGTAGTGGCTGTATCGCAGTGTCGCTGTCTGCAAGGGTGCGGGGTGCCGGGATCGTGGCGGTAGATAAGAGCAGAGGGGCGCTGGAAGTGGCTCAAAAAAATGCGGCCGGGCTAGCCATCCGGTTTCTGGAAGTCGATTTTCTGGACGACGCCCAACGCGATACTTTGCCGGTTTTTGATGTGATCGTGTCTAATCCGCCCTATATCCCTGTTTGCAAAAGGGAGGAGATGCATACCAATGTAAAGGATCATGAGCCTGCGCTGGCCTTGTTTGTTGCCAACGACAATCCGCTGCTGTTTTACCGGGCAATAGCCGAATTCGGGAAAACCCACCTTGCTCCTGGGGGCGCTATTTTTTGTGAACTGGAGCAAAGCATGGCAACCCAATGCCTGGAAATGTTCAAGGCTATGGGATACCCCCATGCACAGGTGCACAAGGATATGCATGGCAATGACCGTATGCTGGAAGCGTCGCGCTGACTATTGCTGCGTCGTGAGACTAAGGAACTCGTCTTCTGTAAGAATCGTCACCGTACCCAGTTTTTTTGCTTTTTCCAGTTTAGAGCCCGCATCTGTACCCACTACCAGGAAATTTAGCTTGGAGCTCACACTACCCAGGATGTTACCACCTTTTTGTTCGACTATGGCCTCTGCATCACTGCGTTTGAACTGGCTGAGTGTTCCGGTAAAAAGGAACGTTTTCCCAGATAACGCACCGTCGGCACCCACAGCGCTTTTCTGCTCGTTCAGCAGGTTTACGCCGGCTTCGCCCAAATGATCTATCATGTGGCGGTTTTCGGGCAGGCTGAAAAAATGGGATACGGAATTGGCCACTTTCGGACCCACGTCTTCCAGTGTCAGCAGTTTTTCTACGCTCCAATCATAAAGTTCCCGGATGTTGGTAACGGCCGAGGCCAGTGTTTTGGCAGTCGTTTCGCCTACATAGCGTATACCCAGTCCGAAGATGAGTCGGTTGAGTGGTTGCTTCTTGGAGTTTTCAATGGCCTCTGTCAGGTTCTGAATCGACTTCTCGCCAAATCCTCCGAGAAGCCGCACCTTTTGCCAATCCATGTTGTATATGCCCGGAATGTCTTTGAGCAGGTCGAGGTCGAAGAACTTCTGGACATTGGCGGTACCCAGACTGCGGATGTCCATGGCGTCTTTGCTGGCAAAATGCATCAGGCGTTCGGCCAGTTGAACAGGACAGCTACTGCTGATACATCGCCACGCGGCCATATCTTCCTGCTTTTCCAGTTTTTCGCCGCAGGCAGGGCAGTTTTCCGGGAAAACGATCTCCTGCTCCGAACCGTCGCGCAGTTCCGGAAATGATTTTACGATGTAGGGTATCACGTCTCCGGCGCGCTCCACCAGAACCGTGTCGCCAATACGCAGGTCTTTTTCCCGCACTACGTCTTCGTTGAACAGCGATATAGAACCTACCGTTACGCCGCCAATGGGTACGGGTTCTATTTTTGCCACAGGTGTTACCGCACCAGTCCTGCCCACCTGAAACTCCACCTTCAGTAGCTTGCTGGTGGCCTGTCTGGCCCTGAACTTATAGGCCACAGCCCAACGGGGATGGTGGGAGGTCATGCCCATTTTGTCCTGCAGAGCAAAACTATTCACCTTGATGACTAACCCATCTATTTCAAAGGGTAGTTCGTCACGCTGACTTTCAAACTCATTGCAGAATTGTATCACCTCATCTATGTGACGGAACAAACGCATTTGTCTGGCGGGTGTGGGTAGGCCCATTTTGTACAGCCACTCGAGCGAATGCCGGTGAGTGTCCAGTTCGGTGGCCCGGAGGTCTGCAGCATTGGCGGCAGCCTTTTCAGAGTCTGTAGTATAAAAGCTAATGTGATACAGAATTGCGTTCAGCTTACGTTTGCGCACTTCGGCCGGGTCCAGAATGCGCAGCGTGCCGGAGGCTGCATTGCGCGGGTTGGCCAGCGGTGAAAGTCCCCCGGCGATGCGCTGACGGTTGAACTCCTCAAAATCTTTTTTATGTATCACCACTTCGCCGCGAATCTCTATCTGCCCAATGCCGAGGTTGGCAAAAGGTGCGGAAAGCGGTATGGCTTTTATCTGCATAATGTTGTTGGTGATGTCCTCGCCCATGATGCCGTCTCCACGTGTGGCGCCCCTTGTGAGGATGCCGTTCTCGTACACCAGCGAAATACTTGCACCATCGTACTTTGGTTCTACGCAATATTCCAGTTCCTCCACACTGGCCAGTTCGCGGCAACGTTCGTCCCAGTCGCGCAGGTCATCGGCATTATAGGTATTGTCCAGGCTCAGCATGGGCACCATGTGGCTCACTGCCGGGAAGCGCTCACTTAGTCCGCTGGCAATACGGCGGGTGGGGGAGTCGGCAGTGACCAGTTCAGGATGCCGGTCTTCCAGTTGTTTTAATTTCTTAAAGAGTTTGTCGTATTCTTCATCTGCCAGGGCAGGATCGTCCTGCACATAGTATTTCCAGTCGGCATAGGCAATTACTTCCCGCAACTGCGATACGGCAACGCCCGGATCGGTAACTTCTGAATCGGTCAATAATCTGCGGGCCTGGTCATACAGGCGTTTTTCATCCGTTAACTGGTACATACTGCAAAGTAAAACAGAAAAGAGAAAACTCGGCACTTTTGGATGTCTCTATAAATTGAGACTTATACCACCGCTAAGCTGGCAAAAAGGTTCGGCCATAGAATGGCGCAAGTGACCGGCGATCGTGTATAATTGTAAAAAGTAGTATTCTAGCCACCTATAGTAGCCATGGATTCATGCTCCGCAACTGGTTTCAAGCGCTTAGATTCAGCTTCCCAACCGTTGTTGGCTCTACGGTTAATGGCGTCCAGCAAGGCACCGGCCAACTGGTCGTCCGTATTTTCAGCCCGCATCAGGTCGCGCACGTTCAGTACGCCGTCGTCGTATAGACAAGTTTTCAGCATTCCCTGTGGCGTAATGCGTACCCTGTTGCAGGTGCCACAGAACGAGCGTGTATAGGCAGCGATAATGCCGATATTGCCTTTAAAGCCCGGAATCATGTAGTTCATGGATGTAGAAAACTGCGGATCCGGTATTTTTTTTATCCCGGGATATGCTTCCCGTATAAAACTCAGGATACGCACATGGTCCCAGCTGAGCCCCTTGTATTGGTGGTCTGAGCCATTGAACGGCATTTCTTCAATGAATCTTACGCCAACCGGCAGATCGCGTGCCAGTTCCACCAGATTCAGAATGTCCTGAATGTTTTTGTTCTCCATTACCACTGCATTGATCCGGATGTCCATATCGTGGCTGAGCAGAGCGTCCAGCGTGTTCAGTACGGCCGGCAGTTCGTCGCGGCGGGTCATAGAGAAAAACCGGTTACGGTCCAGGGTGTCCAGACTAAGGTTGAAGGTGTTTATTCCAAGTTTTTTCAGTTCGGGCAGATATGGGGCAGTTAGTACACCATTGGTGGTCACGGCAATTTTTTGCAGACCCGGAGTCGCAGACAATGCGGTCAGGAAGTCCATCAGGTCCCTGCGCACGAAGGGCTCGCCCCCTGTGATCCGGATCTTGTCTATACCCATTCCGACCAGCACTCTGCTGATACGCAGCATTTCCTCATAAGACATGAGCTCCGATCGTTGCAGCCAGTTTATGCCCTCGCCGGGCATGCAGTAAAAGCATCGAAGATTGCAGCGGTCGGTAACGGCCAGCCGCAAATAATTGATCGCACGACCATGATTGTCCGTAAGCCTGGGAGCCCTTTCAATTGCCGATACCACACCTGTATTTATGCCCACGTCCCTTTATATTATTTACTCGTTGCCTGATGCAAAATTAGGCCATTCAACCCACAATGCAGTATGCGGCAGGTCATAAGAGAGGGTAGGGGCAATGAAGTGTTATTATGGATAGGAAAATTATAATGCGACTTTTTTCCGATGGAGCGCTATCATCTTCAGTGCGGTCAGGCCAGCTTCCTCGCCCTTATGTCCGTGCGCTCCGCCAAGGCGTTCCCAGGCCTGTTCCACAGTATCCAGCGTCAATACGCCAAAAATAGTAGGTACCGGAAGCATCAGGTTCAGTTGTACGATCCCGTCTGTCACGGCCTTGCTTACATATTCGAAATGGGGTGTGCCGCCTCTTATCACAGCACCGAAGGCAATTATGGCTTCCGGTTTTTCATCAGATTTCTCCAGATGGTTCCAGATCATTCTGCAGCCAAAGGGCAGTTCGAATGCACCGGGAACAGAAATAACGTCTATTATTTCACCGCCAAATTTGTGGATCGAGCTCTCACAGCCATTCTTCAGCTCCCGAACTATAGCGTCATTCCATTCGGTATGTACTATGACTACCCTGGGCGGTGTAGAGAATACCAGTCCGATGGTATCATGAAGGCTTTTGCTGTCTTGGGACTGTGCCATTATTGTATTTTTGGCAAAGGTACACGGAGCGAAACTAAAAACAGGCCTATTACAGGATTCTTGATAATGGAGTCCTGAATATTTCAGTTCATTGTATTGTGTATCATAAAATATAAAATTTATTTTTTAGAGATTGTTTTCTCTACTTTTGCCCTGCATTGGTTCCACGGCCCTGCCGGGGATTAATAGGGAACCGGGTGAGAATCCCGGACATTGCCCGATGCTGTATGTTCTAATATTATTCTTTTGCAATCATCGCCACTGCCGGTTTCAGGTTGGGAAGGCGCAAAAGAAGGAACGAGTCAGAAGACCTGCCATGCAAATATTACTTATCGCTGCTTTCGGGAAAAAAGGCACAGTAGGACAAAAAACAGGCTGTCTGTTTTTATCTTAAACTGTAATTTTCTTTTAGTAGCGCTTTTGAAACGTTTTTAAACAAAACAATCATATGCGCAAAACATTACTTTCCTGTTTCGTTCTCGCCACCGGTGTGCTCAACTCCAACGCTCAATCTGTAGCCACATTCGATGATCTGACACTGCCTAAGGCCGACACTTTTTATGTCAATTACGCCACGCCCATGTCCGACGTTGGCTTCAACGATGGATTAGCCCACTTCCCCTGTTATTACGATACGTCATGGGGAGGGCTCTGGAATTCCGGTTTTGCATATTCGAACATGACCGACAGTGTGACCAGCGGATACACCAACGAATACAGTGCCAAGGCTGCGACAGGCTATGCAGGGTCTGCCAACTATGTGGTGGCCTATTGCCCGCCGTCAATTACAACAGGCGTCAATACCACTAAGCTTACACTGCTAGGTGCTGCGTCAGGTATGCCGGTTTCCGGATTCTATGTCACCAACGGTACGTATGCTTACAACAGCATGCTGAATGGAGATGGCATTGGGAAAAAATTTGGAGATACGTCCGGCAACTATCCAGACTGGTTCAAATTGACGATAAAGGGAATGAACGGAGGCGCGTTCACTGCCGATAGAGTGGATTTTTACCTGGCCGACTACCGATTTGCAGATAACGACAGCGACTATATTGTAAAAACATGGCAGTGGGTAGACCTTTTACCTTTAGGTCATGTGGATAGTCTGGTGTTCAATCTCACTTCGTCGGACAATGGTATATACGGTATGAACACACCGGCCTATTTTTGTATGGACAATTTTACGACCAACGAAACCGGAGTGGGGGTAAATAAAATAACAATGAATACCCCAGCGGCAAAAATCTATCCGATTCCCGCCAACGATCAGTTGTTTGTGGAAGCCAATGATAACTGGGTGGAACAAATCACGGTGACCGATCAGGCGGGTGCTGTGGTGGCCAGTTTCGGCGCCACAAGCAAAGTTTCTGCAATTGATGTCACAAAGCTGACACCCGGCCTGTACGTGGTAGACATGACCGGAAATGGAAAACACGCCAGCGGAAAATTTATAAAGCAATAAAAGTTGAACAACATTCTGAAAATATTCCTGTGCATGATCCTGTTACCCATAACAGGGCATGCGCAGTATGCCCCACAGGCAGGACTTTCCGGAAGCGATGCCATACCCGGTACAAGCAGTCTAATTGTGGGCTGGGCATCGGGATGTACCGTTCAGCGTGGTTATATGGACATTGCAGATACTACGATGGGGCTGGCTACTTCTGGCGATAGTACGCTGGCTTTAGGTCCGGCGGACGGTGCCTTAGTCAGTCTGGGCGATTCCGGTATGGCAGTGCTGACGTTCAAGCATCCTGTTTATGATGGACCCGGGCCTGACTTCGCCGTATTCGAAAACGGATTCCGGGATCCGGCAGACTCTGCTATGGCCTTTCTGGAATTGGCGTTTGTGGAAGTAAGCTCGGATGGCGTCAATTATTTCAGATTCCCGGCCAATTCCCTGACTCAGGATACGGTTCAAATACCCATGGCAGGTGTGTATATGGATGCGTCGAAGATCAATAATCTGGCGGGAAAGTATGTGGGCGGTTTTGGTACACCTTTCGATCTGTCTGAACTTTCAGGAACCGCAGGTCTGGATATCAGCCATATTACCCATATTCGGCTGATCGATGTGATTGGCGCACTTTCCGGACACGTTACCCGCGACAGCGCAGGCCGTATGATAAACGATCCATTTCCCACAACCATACCTACCAGCGGTTTTGATCTGGATGCAGTGGGTGTCATTCATGAGGTAGGTACAGGAGTTATTGATATACAAAAAACGGCAGTTTACCACGTATACCCTAATCCAGCCAGGGACCGAATACAAGTTTTCTGCCAGACCGGATTTTTTGCATCGGGTACCGTCCGCATCACGGACATGGCCGGTGTAGAGATATGTGGTTTTGCACTGACTTCAGGTGGCAATGAGATTGGTATAGCATTGCTGCCTTCTGGAACATATTTGCTGAACATAACCAATCAAACCGGTGAAAAATGGGTGGAAAGACTGGTAAAATACTAGGCTTTGCTATTTTGCTTCTTTTAGCCTCGTGTGTAAAAGATGCGCCGTCGCTGAATAGCCAGCACATTTTGCCACGTGGTTCCAATAATGTTTTTGTGGTTTGCGAAGGGTCTTATGGGTACGGAAATGCGTCTTTATATGACTGGCAGCCGACTGCGGACAGCATTTTTGGCGACCTGTACCATTCTGCAAACGGGGGTGCCGCACTGGGAGACATTTTTCAAAGCATGACCCGGATCGGACAGCAGTACTATCTATGCGTCAATAATTCGGACCGGGTTACCCTGATCAACAGCCAAACCTACAGGCAAACCGGGTACATAACGGTACCCAAACCCAGATATATTGCAGACGCAGGCAATGGATATGCGTTTGTGTCCTCCCTGTACAGTGATAAAGTTTTCAGGATCAACACACAGACCCAATTGGTGGCCGACACCTTAAGTTTGGGAGCCCATAACACAGAGGGAATGTGCATCCTGAATACTCGTCTGTATGTATGTTGCTGGGATACCACCTGCAATACACTGGTGGAAATGGATGCTACAACCGGATTGTTTCTGCGCCGTATACGCGTGGCTGGACATGCACCTCAGGAAGTACTGACCGACAAAGAGCAAATGCTATGGGTGCTTTCCGGTAATGCCCCCGACGGTACAAGGGCAGCCCTTACCCGACTGGATCCGTCCACAGGTGCCATACTCGATTCGTTCACTTTCCCGCTTACCGCCAACCCCGTGAAGCCGGTTTTCAATCCATCAAAGGATACGCTGTACTTTATAGAGGCTAACTATTCGGGAACCTCGGCCAATAACGGCGTTTACCGTATGAGTATTCATGATGCGCAGCTTCCTGCATCACCCTTTATTACTGCCGGAACGTACACCTATTTCTGGGCATTGGGCATTGATCCTTCTGGTACTACGATTTATGTGGGCGACCCGAAAGGGTTTTCGCAGGCGGGTTTTGTTTATACCTACCGGCGCGACGGCGCTAAAACAGATTCATTTAAGGTCGGTATCGGACCCGGACACTTTTATTTCGACAACTGATCATGCGCCTGGATAGACCTTTATTTTATGCTTTTCTTGTGTGCACAATTATGGGCATGGTCAGGGTGGGGGCTGATGCGCAGCAAATGGCTGATACTTTAATGCCGGTGGACATTAAGGGTAGACACCATGCATCTGCCGATGACCGGGTAAACGAATTTATCCCTGGTCAGAAGGTCACGGAACTGGACAGCCAGTTATTACGCCAGTACAATATGCGCAGCATGGCCGGCTTACTGGATCAGCAAACAGCAACCTTTGTAAAGTCTTACGGATTCAATAGTCTGGCAACATTAGGTTTTCGGGGTGCTTCTGCGGCGCAATCTGCTGTTTATTGGAATGGCGTTCCGCTGGCGCAGGCCTCCATGGGTATTGCAGATATTTCTACCATACCCGTGTTTTTTATGCACAACGCCAGTCTGGTCATGGGGAGTAATTCAGCACTATGGGGCAGTGGAAACGTAGGAGGTGCGCTCCTTTTAGAGAGTGGGCAGCCCCGATTTGACTCGGCAGGACATGAACTCAATATCGCAGCGGGCGCTGGCAGCTTCGGGCAAAGGATGGCGGGTGTCACGGCTTCGGTATGGGGTAAGAAATGGTACTTTTCGGCCGATTTTTTTACCCAGCACGCCGACAACGACTTTAATTATACCGGGCTGAGCGGAGCGCAAACCCGAATGACCCACAGCAGCCTTGGCAGTAACGCCTTGCAAATGCACCTGGCCCGGAAGTTGGGTCAGCGGCAGCACGTGGGCTTACATGCATGGATGCAACGTTACGACCGGGATATACCTCCTGCAATGTTTGAATCGGCATCGGCCAAGACCCAGCGGGATGATGCTTTGCACCTGCTCGCAGACTGGCGTCTCCATATTCGTAATGGAAAAATATACGCCCGTGCATCATTCAGCAATGATCGGCTGGATTATAAGGATGACATTGCCGGAATAGCCGAAAAACCGGTGTCGCAGCAGTATTATGCAGAGGTTGGCTGGGAGCGCACTTTCGGCACTACGAGCCGGTTATTGGTGTTTGCTCCTGTACAATCGCAACTGATGTGGCAAACCAATGTGGCTGCAATGCACAGTCAAAACAGGGTAGCGCTGGCTGTCGCTTATAAGCAGGAGCTCTTTGGCCGCCGGTTACAACTTGCCCTGAACGCGCGTGAAGAATTTTATATGTCCACACAGGTATTTTGCCCCGGAGCAGATGCAGGGTTTAAACTGGCTGATTGGATCGTTCTGCGTGGCAATGTGCAACGAACCTACAGGATCCCGTCGCTAAATGAATTGTATTATTGGCCGGGGGGCAACATTATGCTCAAACCTGAGCAGGGGTGGAATGAGAATCTGGGCTATCACATGAGTCACACTTTTGGACCAATTGTCCTCAGTCACGACCTCGACTGGTTCAACCGGAATATACGGGACTGGATCATTTGGCTGGGTGGTGCCGTGTGGACGCCATACAACATTGCCAGTGTGCATAGCCGCGGTATTGAGACCGATAACAAGGCAGAATTGCGCATCAGGTCCTGGAATTTTCAACTGGGCGTAAATACGTCCTATGTGTTGGCAACAACGGAGACCAGCTATATACCCAATGACGGCAGCTTAGGTCAGCAGTTGCCCTATACGCCAAGGTACAATTATCGTTTTAGTTTTACGGTAAGCCACATGAAGACTGAGGTCGGCTATAATCATGCCTACACCGGCTATCGTTTTATCACCACAGATGGTTCAGAATACCTTAGTCCGTACCAAACGGGCAATCTCCGGGTATCATGGAAATCCACTTTTTTAAGCCGGCCGTTACAAGTTTATTTCCAGTACAATAACATTTGGAATGCGTCCTATCAGGTAGTGGCATTCAGGCCGATGCCGGATGCTAACTGGCTGGCGGGTCTCAGCCTGAGGGCGTTGTAAATCAGGGAGTCATCAAGTCGGCAAGTACCATTGCTGTTACGGCCTCTACGATCACCGGTACGCGCAATGCGATACATAGGTCATGACGACCCCTTACCTGCATGGGTTGGATGTCATTTGTTTCCCGATTCCAGGATTGCTGCACCCTGGGCGTGCTGGATGTGGGCTTTACGGCTACGCGAAACACAATTTCATTGCCGTTGCTCAATCCTCCGTTTATGCCGCCCGCATGGTTGGTGGCCGTTCTTCCGGTTTCATCCATTATTGCATCGTTGTGCGTGCTCCCGGTCATTCCGGCTGCGGCGAATCCAGTGCCGAACGCTATGCCACGTATGGCCGGTATAGAGAATATCGCATGACTGATCAAGGATTCCAGTGAGTCGAAAAAAGGTTCGCCCAATCCTTGTGGAACGCCGGTAACGCTACAAGTCACCATACCGCCAATGCTGTCCTGTTCGCGTATAGCCATCGCGATCGCTTCGTCCACATTCGACAGGCCGCCTGCCTCTGTGAGCCTGGCCGTTACTGTAACACCGCTCAGCAGTTTCTTAGCCACTACTCCTGCAGCAACCAGGCCCACTGTGAGGCGTCCTGACGAGTGCCCGCCACCGCGCGCATCGTTGAACCCATTGTGTTTTTCATGCAACACAAAATCAGCATGGCCGGGTCTTGGCGCATTCCTCAAAGCATCATAATCTTCGGACCTTGTATTAGCATTCTGAAATTGAATGGTAATGGGTGCTCCTGTGGTAAAATGGTTGTGGACGCCACTCAGAAAGACGGGGATATCGTCTTCTATGCGGGTAGTTGTGCCTGTTGCACCGGGCTTCCTCCGCTCCAGGTCAGCCGTAAAATCTGCCTCCGTCAACGGAACACCCGCCGGACAGCCGTCAATACAAACACCTATGGCAAGTCCGTGGGACTCCCCATATATACTCACTCTGAATTTTCTGCCGAGGGTATTCAATGACGTTCAACTATTTTCCATACAAAGTACGGATTCGTTTGGCGAAAATAGGCTAAAGCCGGGTTTTTTTACAGCGGCGTATTATTTTTAAAAAATTTTGACATTATTTTTGTTTAAATAGGATGTATTTTTAAATTTGTGTAATAAAACTAATTTATAATGAACGTGAATGTGTACCTATTCTTCAATGGCAACTGCGAAGAGGCTTTGAAATTTTACAGGGATGCCACCGACGGAACCATTGAATCCCTGGTTCGTTATGGCGATACGCCAAATTCAAAAGACCACGAGGGGTGGAGGGCGAAGATCATGCATGGCGTATTACAGATCAATGGTTCAATGATCATGTGCTCTGATGCTCCGGAACACAAGAGTGTCACCATGGGAAATAACTTTAGCATCTCCCTCAACTATAAAGACGAGGCCAGGCTGCGTCAGGAATTCGCTGCCTTTACAGATGGAGGAGTGGTAACTATGCCATTGCAGGATACATTTTGGGGAGCGATTTTTGGCATGTGCACCGATAAATTCGGAGTGAACTGGATGTTTAATTTTGACAGACCCGTAAAAAAATAAATTTCGTGCAGGAACCTGCTGCGGTTGTCTGATTTTTTCTTTGAATATGTGTTTGCTACTGCATTGAAAATAATTTGGTTACTTGAAGTCTTTAATTATATTTGTGACTAGAAATAATTAAATAAACGTAAGGTGGGGTACGAAAACAAGAATTTGTCAGACAATAGGAACGACAGCCGAAACGAGAGTTTGTACAGTAAGCGCATTAAGGCCGGTAAAAGAAGGACGTATTTTTTTGACGTGCGATCTACCCGGGGTAATGATTACTTCATCACTATTACGGAGAGCAAAAAGCGTTTTGACGACAACGGATACGACCGTCATAAAATGTTTTTGTACAAAGAAGACTTCAACAAGTTCCTTGCGGCGCTTACCGACACAATAAACTATGTGAAGACCGACCTGATGCCGGATTTCGATTTCGATGCGTTCAACCACGATCAGGAAAACGAAGAAGGTATGAACGAATCGGGTCTGTCGGTAGAAGGTACTTCCGGAATGCACAATTCTGGTAACGAAGACGACTGGAAGTTGTAATGGACTAAATTTTTCTATAATAAATAATTCGAAGCCCTGTAAAAAGGGCTTCTTTTTTTGGGGATCGACTTTCGAAATTTACTAATATTGCCAGCCATGGTTTTACCGACCTTTGACGGGACTCTGCCACGGTACTGACAATTCGCAGGTGTTTTTTCTTTTCAACGTGTTAATTTTGATTTGTTGCAGCTATAAAGGAATCCACTGAAATGTGGGTGGAATAGTTAGCACGGCAACGGGTATTTAAAAACAAAGTTGGAATAAATAATGAAGCGCTTATTGCTGCTTTTTATCGCATCGGTTTTTATTGTCTTGCAGGCAAATGCGCAGGTTATCTCGACCATTGCAGGCACTGGTAAAAAGGGGTTTGCAGGCAACAGCGAGCCTGCCACCAATGCAGAATTGTGTTTTCCCACAGGTATTGCCGTGGACAGCAAAGGGGTAGTATATTTTGCCGATCAGAACAACAATCGTGTGCGAAAAATAAATACTGACGGACTGGTCAGCACCGTGGCCGGGGAGGACTCAGCGGGCTTTAGCGGGGATGGGTTGCTGGCGGTTTCAGCCCGGCTCAATGCACCAACGGGAGTAGCTACGGACAGTTCTGGAACCTTATACATTGCCGATTTTGGCAACAACAGGATACGCAAGGTAGATACAAAGGGTATTATCACCACTTATGCCGGAAACGGACGCGCTGGTTATAAAGGCGATGGTTGCAGTGCCACAGCGGCCCAATTGAACGGACCGATCAGTGTGGCTGCCGATTTGAAAGGCAATCTTTTTATCGCCGATCAGGGAAATAATACCATTCGCAAGGTAAACCAATACCAGGTGATCGCCACTTATGCCGGCAACAGGAAAGACGACCATGTTCGAAGCGGCGTACCGGCAACGGATGCAGAATTAACCATTCCGACCAGTGTGGCTACCGACAGGCTGGGAAATGTATTTGTGGCCGATCCTGTGAACGGTATTGTGAGCAGGATCAATAATAAGGGCATAATAGAAATTGTTGCCGGCAACCAAAAAGGTGGTTTTGGGGGTGACGAAGGGCCAGCAACCAATGCTGCTTTGTATTTACCGTGGAGCGTCGCAGCCGACGACAGTGGTAACC
>CAIYJV010000135.1 GCA_903926605.1 uncultured Bacteroidota bacterium | reverse complement strand
TACGTTATTTTTATTTTAAGACTGGCACTTGGATTGCTGTTCATTTTTTCCGGCGTTGTAAAGGCAAACGACCCTATGGGGCTCACCTACAAAATGCAGGAGATATTTGAGGTATGGGACATGAATTTTCTGAGTCAGTATGCCTTCTGGTTATCGGTTGGCATGATCGGCTTCGAGATCGTTGCAGGCGTCGCAATGATTGTGGGAAACTCTTTCCGCATGTACATCACGATTTTGCTGCTGCTCAATATTTTTTATACGTTCCTGACCGGCTATATACTCTATTCAGGCAACATAAGAGAATGTGGTTGTTTCGGCGACTGCATAAAAATATCCAATACCGCTACATTCAATAAGGATGTCGTGCTCACAGTGATTAACCTTATATTGTTTATATTCCGGTATCGGGTGTTCCCAATTTTCCAGAAAGCATGGATCAATTTTACCATTGTGTTCATCGCCGTGCTTTTTGCCGTAGGGTCGCAGTGGTGGACGCTCAACCACCTACCCTACCACGATTGCCTGCCCTATCGAGTGGGCAGTAATCTGTTGGAGAAAATGAAACCTGGCCCCAATGCCACCGAAGCGGTATATGAGTCTATACTTACCTACGAAAAAGGCGGTGTAAAAAAAGACTTCCCGGCTGACAAAATACCATGGCAGGACAAAAGCTGGACCTTCGTGGCCACCAAGACCAAACTAATAAAAGAAGCTACAGGACAGGCTGAAATTCATGACTTCGTATTGACCGATTCTACGAAAAATGATGTAACCGAGGCTGTGCTGGGTGGCAAAGGCTATACGTTCCTGTGGTTCCTGAGAGACCCAAAAACTGCCAACATCAAGAATATGGACAGGCTGCAGCTGATAATAGCAAAATGTAAGGAAGCTAAAGTTCCGTTCTATGTACTTGCATCTACCAGTTGGGAGACAATTGCTACCTATAAAGACGTATGGGAAATGAAGGGTGTAAAATTCCTTCTGCTGGACGGCACTGTGAACAAAACCGCGCTACGCACCAACCCCGGATTGATGTTGCTGCACGATGGTGTGGTGGAAAATAAATGGAGTTTTCTGGATTACCCGCAGAATGTGGCCATTACAAATGGCAACGTAATTTGCGATGTAAACAAATAACAAACAATAACAAGAATTATATCAATTACCCGGCCCGTACTGCGCCGGGTAATTTTCTTTTATCAATCTGCTTTTTAGCACATTCTAAAAGCCGGAAATTATTAATTTTGCCGCATGCAGGAAGCCACACTTGAACAAGCCACCCGGTTGGGATTACGGGAAGAAGAATTTGAACACATAAAAGTAATCCTGGGCCGGACACCCAATTTTAATGAAACCGCAATGTATTCGGTCATGTGGAGCGAGCATTGCAGCTACAAAAACTCGATCACCTGGCTTAAAACCCTTCCCCGCGACGGAGCCAAATTGCTGGTAAAAGCCGGCGAAGAAAATGCCGGACTCGTAGATATTGGCGATGGCTGGGGTTGCGTTTTCAAGATAGAATCGCACAATCATCCTTCGGCCATTGAACCTTTTCAGGGTGCGGCTACTGGTGTCGGCGGCATTCACCGTGACATATTTACCATGGGTGCAAGGCCAGTGGCTTCGCTCAATTCTTTGCGTTTTGGCCGCATGGACAACCCAAAGACAAAATGGTTGCTGAAGGGCGTGGTGAAAGGCATAGGTCACTATGGCAACTGTTTTGGCGTACCCACTGTAGCCGGTGAAGTATATTTCGAAAATTGTTACCAGACCAACCCTTTGGTGAATGCAATGAGCGTGGGCGTGGTGAAATTGGGCCAGACCGTATCGGCAACTTCGCATGGCGAGGGCAACCCGGTATTTATCGTGGGTGCATCTACCGGTAAGGATGGTATTGGCGGCGCATCGTTTGCATCTGCCAATATCAGTGAAAAGAGTGCGGAACAATTGCCTGCAGTGCAGGTCGGTGACCCTTTTGAAGAAAAGAAACTGCTCGAAGCCTGTCTGGAAGTTATACCCACCGGTGCCGTGATAGGTATGCAGGACATGGGCGCAGCTGGCATAACCTGCAGCACCAGTGAAATGAGCGCCAAGGGCGAGCACGGCATGATCATTCATCTAGACAAAGTGCCCACCCGTCAAGACAATATGAAACCCTGGGAAATGCTGCTGAGCGAAAGTCAGGAACGAATGCTGATCGTAGTGAAAAAGGGAATGGAAGCACAGGTACAGGCTGTATTTGACAAATGGGACATACACTGTGTTCAGATAGGTGAAGTGACCACTGAACAGCGCCTGAAATACTATATGCACGATGAACTGGTAGCCGATGTACCTGCCGAAAGTCTGGTACTG
>CAIYJV010000134.1 GCA_903926605.1 uncultured Bacteroidota bacterium | reverse complement strand
TCTTGATGTTAAACTGACCGTATTGTGTACGGTGCCCTTCATCCACCAGGATAAACAGGTCGCCGGATGTGAGGATCGCATCGGTCTGATTCACAGCCGATTCGAATTTGTGGATCACCGTTGTGATCACAATATCCTTTTCGGTGTTCAGCAGTTCTACCAGGTTTTTGCCCGAATTAGCCTGCTTCACCCGCATACCGCACTTCTTAAACGTGTCGGAAATCTGGTCGTCCAGGTCTATCCTGTCCGTAACCATTACAATCTGAGGCTCCTTTACTACCGTAGATATTTGCTCAGCCAGCATCACCATGGTCAGACTTTTACCGCTTCCCTGTGTATGCCAGATCACCCCACCCGTTCGCTTGCCGGTGCTGTCTGTTTGCTGAATTCTGTTAAGGGTATCCTTTATGGCCGCGTACTGCTGATAACGTGCTATTTTCTTCTCCCCGTCATCAAACACTATGTAGTTCAGCATCAGGTCACGCATTCTGTCTGGGCGGCACAGACTATACAACAGCCTGTCCTGCTCTGTGACGGCTAGTTCCCTGGACTCCAGTTGATTAAAATACTGCAATACCGACCAGAATCTTTCTGTAAAAAGTGCTGTCCTGTCGTCGGCAGGCAGCGGTTTGTTTTTCAGTACGGTTAATTCCCTGGAAAAATCCGACTCCTGCACCTTGCTCCGGAAAGATTCGCGCCACACGCTCCAGAACTCGAGCGGCGTACCCGTTGTGGCATATTTAGCCTGCTCGGCGGCAAGCGCAATCAACAGGTTGGAATATTGGTACAGACCCCGAATGCCATCTTCCTGGCCATTGCGCATATGCTGCTCTATAGCCTTGTGTATGGGCTCCTTTATTGTGGGGCTCTTGCATTCTATGATGGTAACGGGTATGCCGTTGATGAACAAAACAATGTCCGGGCGGTAGGTGTCAGTTCTGCTTGTTCGGAGCACGCTGTACTCCTCAGTTACATGGTAAACATTATTCTCTGGGTGCTTCCAGTCTATGTATTGGAATGTAAAGCCCTTCTTGTCTCCTAAAACAGCCTGGTCAAGGCTCTTACCCAAGGTTAATAGGTCATAGAAGGCAATATTAGCCTGTATGTAGCCATCCTGTATAGGTAAGTCCCTCAGGGCAAGTATAGCTGTGTTGATGTTTGTATCTGTAAAGTAAAACTCTTTGCCCTTGTAGTTTATCTTGTTGGCTTCCCTTAGATGCTCCTTCATTATGCCTTCCAGCAGCACATTACTACTCCTGCCACCTCTAGCAGCTAAAGCCTCATCAGGGGTGAGGTACTTATAGCCCATCTTCATCAGCAATTGCAGCGCTGGTATCTGGGATATGTGGTCTTCTTTGAAGGATGGCGTGTCCATAATTACTTAGCTTGCATTTTCAACGACCCAATCAATAAAATCATTTTGTGTTTTTATTAAAATGCTCTGAGAGAGTTTTTTCTTATCAAATTCGCTAACCTTAGTTACCTTCCCTGTTAATCGGTTTATTTTAACAGGAACGAAATTGAAAAGATTACTAGGTTTTGCCTCAACAGAAAAATGATACGTATATTTTTTTCCAATGCCGATTAAATTCGAATTCTCTATTGTCCAGTATCCTGGAAAATTTAATTTTTCAAGTTTCCTCCTCATTTCCAATGCCGATTGAAATCTTTGAGATGAGTCAATATTTAATGCTTTATTAATGACTGTTTTTAGCCTCGAAGGTATAAATGGCTCGTATGCTTTTGAATCAGGAATTTTACCTTTTGCTTTTTTCTCCTCATATACTACAGGTCCTAAACTAATAAACTCATTTTTCAAATGACTAATTCCATTTAACAGCCTAAATGCCGTACACCCTACTTGATATATGTCAGATAACACACTAATTTGAGGAGAGGTTCCTGTTGTCTCGGGCGCCCTATGCACTTTATATGAATTCTTTGGTATCATTGGAGATATACTTGGTGAAAATCCGGCAATCCCATAATCCGCAAGCACTCCATTCAGTTGGTCATCTATTAAAATATTGCCAGGTTTTATATCATTGTGGTAAAACCCGCTATTATGTAAATATTCTAAACCCAATAAAATATCCTGCAAAATTTTTAAAGTTTGAGGCAATGGAAGAAAATTATTCGGATTGAGAATGTTTACAACAGAACCATTTCTATAATATTCCTGCGCTATTAAGGTATAAGTTGTTCCATTTATGGTTGCTATATCAGCGTAGTGAATTGGCAACAGATTCTTGTGATTGAATTTATTGCCAATTCTTGCCTCATCAAGTAATTTTGCAATAGGCTCGTACTTCGGCTCTAAAATCTTCAACGCCACCTCCCGATTGACAGTATTGTCAAATGCCTGCCAAACTTCTCCAAAATTTCCACCAAGTTTTT
>CAIYJV010000133.1 GCA_903926605.1 uncultured Bacteroidota bacterium | reverse complement strand
GCTTAATTTCGACCCTAATTCAATCAATAACGCAGCAAACTCGGTCTTTGTAATCGCATTTAGTCCGGTGGTCGGTTTACTCTGGCTGGCACTCAGCAAGAAGAAAATGGAACCAAATACCATTATCAAATTCGGCCTTGGCTTCCTTTTTCTGGCATTAGCCTTTTACGTATTTTTCTGTACGCGTTTCTTTGCAGATGCTTCAGGTCTTACATCGCTCAATGTGTTTACGCTCGCCTACTTTGTAATAACCTTTGGCGAATTGTGTTTATCTCCGATAGGGCTGTCGCTGATGACCAAGCTGGCACCGAAACCCCTGCACGGTATGATGATGGGTATGTGGTTTCTGGCTAGTGCCTACGGACAATATGTGGCCGGGATACTGGGAGCCGGCATGGCCACTGTAAATGAAAAAGCACCGCTGACCGAAAAACTGATGTCGTATACAGCGGGTTACAGGCAACTTGCTGTATATGCACTTATTGCCGGTATAGTGCTTATCGTATTGTCTCCGTTGATCAAGAAACTGATGCACGAAGTACACTAAGGAAACGCAGCGTGTTTTTTATCATTTATTAAAATCTTGCGACATTACGTCGACACGTGAAATAAAAATTCAATACCAAATGGGAAAAAACTTATTTTTTTAAGTTTTTTTTAACATTTTTCCTTACCCCCCGCCTAAATATACTTTTCAGGCATTTTTTTTTCATTACCTTTGCAGTCCTTTTTTATATGGCTAAGCAAACTCTCATTAAACAAGACGGCACGATCATCGAAGCTTTATCAAATGCAATGTTCCGTGTGCGTCTGGAAAATGGGCATGAAATTCTGGCAACAATATCCGGAAAAATGCGAATGCACTATATCAGGATCCTGCCCGGTGACAAAGTAGGTGTGGAAATGAGTCCATATGACCTTAGCCGCGGAAGGATAATTTACCGTTATAAATAACAACCCAGTACACAACAGTAATAAAAAATAAAAAAACACATGAGAGTAAGAGCATCAATCAAGAAAAGAAGCGTGGATTGCAAAATCGTTCGCCGCAAGGGTAAGTTGTACATCATCAACAAAAAGAACCCAAGGTATAAACAAAGGCAGGGATAATCTCCAATCATTGTATCTGGAAAATTCTTGAACAACCAAAAGAGAAATATTAAATAACATACAAAAAAATCTCCCGGCACCGGGAGAGCAAATTTTTTTTAAATGGCTCGTATAGCTGGTATTGACCTCCCCAAAAACAAGCGCGGTGAAATAGCGCTCACCTACATTTACGGTATTGGCCGTAGCACCGCACAGTATATCCTTGACAAAGCAGGTATACATTATGACAAGAAAGCCGTTGAGTGGAACGACGAAGAGCAAACCGCGATCAGAAATATTATCAACTCTGAGTTCAAGGTTGAAGGTCAGCTCCGTTCAGAAGTTCAGATGAGCATCAAACGTCTTATGGATATTGCGTGCTACCGTGGTCTGCGTCATCGTAAAGGGCTTCCCCTCCGTGGCCAGCGCACACGTACCAACAGCCGTACCCGTAAAGGTAAGCGTAAGACAGTTGCCGGTAAGAAAAAAGCACCTAAGAAATAAAAACGGTACTGCTGCCGGATCCGGATGGGTGCATCGGGGAGGAGCAGTTTCGGGCTGGTATAAAACCGGTTTATTCAGTATTGATTACCTTTTATTTAAACAAAAATGGCAAAAACACAGGCGCAGGCATCTGCGAAAACAGTCGCTAAAAAGCGCATTGTAAAAGTAGACACTCACGGAGACGTGCATGTAAATGCAACGTTCAACAACATTATCGTGAGCATTACCAACAAGGCAGGTCAGGTTATCTCCTGGTCCTCAGCCGGAAAAATGGGTTTCCGTGGCTCTAAGAAAAACACACCGTACGCCGCTCAGATGGCTTCTCAGGATTGCGCGAAAGTAGCAACCGATGCTGGCATGAAGCGTGCTGACGTATATGTGAAAGGACCAGGATCTGGTCGTGAAGGTGCAATAAGGGCGCTCGCAGCAGCAGGTATTGAAGTTACGTCTATCAACGACGTTACGCCAATGCCGCACAACGGCTGTCGTCCCGCTAAGAAACGTAGGGTATAATAAGCAGTGTAACCGGTTCAACCGGTTTATCGGCATTTTTTAAATAACAATTCATTCAATAACCAATTAACAATTAAGGCTGCTCCGGATCGGATTTTACGATTTTTAAAGGAGACGGAGTAGCAGAAAAAAAATCGTCATGGCACGTTACACAGGACCAAAAAACAGGATTTGCCGCATCTTCGGCGAACCGATTCTCGGATCAGGCAAAAGCCTTTCAAAAAACAGTTTCCCTCCCGGTCAGCATGGCCCAACGAGGAAGCGCAAAGCGGCCAGCGAATATGCGGTGCAGCTGAAAGAAAAACAGAAAGCCAAATATACTTATGGCCTTTTGGAAAAACAATTCGCAAACACTTATGTTGAGGCTTCACGCCTGAAGGGTGCAACCGGCGAAAACCTTATCAAACTGCTCGAAGCACGTCTGGACAATACCGTATACCGTATGGGCATCGCCCCTACCCGTCCGGCTGCACGTCAGCTCGTATCGCACAAACACATTCTGGTAAACGGTGAATCGGTGAACATACCCTCTTACTCTCTGCGCCCGGGTGATGTGATTGAGCTGAAACCAAAAAGTAAAGCTAATCCTACCGTTACCGGCATGATCGGTTCGAAAAACCAGAAGATCAACTGGCTGGAATGGAATGAAAAAGAAATGAAAGGCACTTATCTGGCTCATCCTGAAAGAGAATCCGTACCGGAGAACATCAAGGAGCAGCTGATCGTGGAATTGTACTCTAAATAAGGAGTGCAGACACCGGTGGTGTTTTTCTTTTTCAATAAATTCAAAATCAAACAATTTCAAATAAACTAATCTTATGGCAATATTGAATTTCCAAAAACCGGACAAAATAGCACTTCAAAAGACAACCGAATTTGAAGCGCAGTTTGAATTCCGTCCGCTGGAACCGGGTTATGGTGTAACCATCGGCAATGCGCTGCGCAGGGTATTACTGTCTTCGCTTGAGGGTTATGCAATCACCGCTATACGAATTCCTGGCGCTGACCACGAATTTGCTACCCTTAAGGGCGTTTTGGAAGATGTTACCGAGATCATACTCAACCTGAAGCAAGTTAGGCTGAAAGCCTTTGCTGAAGTTGGCGATTTCCAGGGAGACCGCGTAGAATTGATCATCAAGGGTAAGGAGGTTTTTACTGCCGGAATGATCAACGAGGTACTGCCTAACTTTCAGGTAATGAACCCTAATCTGGTGATATGCAATATGCAGCCAGGTACAGTGTTTCAGATAGAACTTTATATTGGCAAGGGCCGTGGCTATGTTCCGGCTGAAGAAAACCGTCCGGAAGATGCTCCGCTTGGTTTTATTGCCATTGACTCCATTTTCACCCCGATCAAGAACGTTCGCTACACGATTGAAAATACCCGTGTTGAGCAACGCACTGACTTCGAAAAACTGATCATGGAAGTGCATACCGACGGGACCATATACCCCGAAACAGCGGTAAAAGATGCTTCACGCATCCTGATACAGCACTTGATGATCATTACCGACGAGAACATTGCTCTGGATGTACGCAAGGAAGAAAAAGAAGTGATCGTAGACGAAGAGACTATGCTGGTGCGTAAAGTACTGGGTACTCCACTCGAAGATCTCGAACTTTCGGTACGTGCGTTCAACTGTCTGAAAGCAGCGAAGATCAATTCTCTGAGCGAACTGGTTCAGTATACTCAGGAAGAACTGATGAAATTCCGCAACTTCGGTCAGAAATCACTTTCTGAAATCGAGCAGGTTCTGCACGAGCGCGGTCTGCACTTCGGAATGGATATCAACAAGTTCCGCAGGGCTTCAGGCGACGAAAATTAATTTTAAAAAAGCAGGCATCCTTTTCAGGTTGCCTGCTTTTTATTTTTACAATAATCCTTTTTATCTAACAAGTTCTACCCCATAATTCCTGACACGGTATGGGGGACTAAAAAACAAAATGTCATGCGTCACGGAGACAAAATCAACAATTTAGGCCGTACTTACCAACATCGTAAGGCCCTTATGAGCAACCTTTGCTGTCAGCTCATTGAACACAAAAGAATCTTCACTACCCTTGCCAAAGCCAAAGCTTTGAGGGTATATGCAGAACCAATGATCACCCGCGGAAAGGTAGACAATATGAACAACCGCCGCGTTGTATTCAGCTATCTGCAGGATAAAGAAGCGATCAAGGAATTATTCGGTGTGATCAGCGATAAAGTAGCAGATCGTCCGGGTGGTTATACCCGTATCATCAAGATGCCACGCAGAATGGGTGACGCATCGGATAT
>CAIYJV010000132.1 GCA_903926605.1 uncultured Bacteroidota bacterium | reverse complement strand
TTAAAAACAACCAATACGAAGATCAGAAAGGTGCGGCCATGAGAATTTTGCTGGATGACGAAATTAGAAAATAAAAACCAACAAATATAAATTTTTACCAACAAACACACGCTTATGCTCAATTCGCAAACAGGCCAGGGAATATTTGCCGGTGGAGGGCCGACCGACAAATTTTATTACTACAACAAGATCGTTAAGTGGTTTGCCTATGCCACGATGTTATGGGGAATAGTAGGTATGCTTGCCGGTATTCTTGCCGCATTCCAACTGGTATTCCCGGTCTTGAACTTTAATACGGCCTACACTACATTTGGCCGTGTAAGACCCGTACACACCAACGCTGTGATATTTGCATTTGTGGGTAATGGTATTTTTATGGGTGTTTACTATTCGCTTCAAAGGCTTTGTAAATCCCGTATGTTCAGCGATACGCTCAGCAAAATCCACTTCTGGGGTTGGCAGTCTATCATTGTTTGTGCGGCAATTACACTTTTACTGGGTATTACATCCGGAAAAGAATATGCAGAGCTGGAATGGCCAATAGATATCCTGATCGCACTGATATGGGTAGTGTTCGGTATCAATATGTTCGGTACGATCATCAAACGCCGCGAACGTCACCTTTATGTAGCAATATGGTTCTACATCGCCACATTTGTTACGGTGGCTATGCTGCATATCGTCAACTCGTTCGAGCTGCCATTCACATGGATCAAGTCTTATTCTTTCTATGCTGGCGTTCAGGATGCGCTGGTACAATGGTGGTATGGACACAATGCGGTTGCATTCTTCCTCACTACTCCTTACCTGGGTCTTATGTATTACTTTATGCCCAAAGTTGCAAATCGTCCTGTTTATTCTTACCGCCTTTCTATCATTCACTTTTGGGCACTTATCTTCCTGTATATCTGGGCTGGTCCACACCACCTGCTGTATACTGCGCTGCCCGATTGGGCTCAGTCGCTTGGTACGGTGTTCTCGCTTATGCTCATCTTCCCATCATGGGGTGGTATGCTGAACGGTCTGCTTACCCTTCGCGGTGCATGGGACAAGGTTCGTGAAGAACCGGTTCTGAAATTTATGGTTGTTGCCGTTACCGCCTATGGTATGGCTACGCTGGAAGGCCCGATGCTGGCGCTTAAGAATGTTAACGCGATCAGTCACTACACAGACTGGACCGTTGCCCACGTACACGTTGGTGCACTTGGCTGGAACGGCTTCCTGACTTTTGGTATCCTTTACTTCCTGATCCCCCGCATATTCCAGACCAAACTTTACTCGACCAAGATGGCCAACTGGCATTTCTGGATCGGCACACTGGGTATCGTATTCTATGTAGTACCGATGTACTGGGCTGGATTCATGCAGAGCCTCGCATGGAAACAAATTACTCCCGAAGGCAATCTGAAATATCAGTTCCTTGAAACCGTAAAACAAATGCAACCCTTCTACGCTATGCGTGGCATAGGTGGTGTTCTTTACCTGATCGGCGCACTCTTTATGGTGTATAACCTGATCAAGACCATCAAGGCTGGTGTGGCTATGAACGAAGAAGCCGCAGAAGCTGCACCGCTCTCCGCTATTGTAGAACACCACAGTGGTGAGCACTGGCACAGGTGGATCGAAAGGCGCCCGGTACAAATGCTGGTTTTAAGTCTGATACTGGTTGCTATTGGCGGTGCCATAGAAATCATCCCCACATTCCTTGTAAAGTCCAACATCCCAACCATTGCCAGCGTTAAGCCCTATACTCCGCTCGAACTTCAGGGTCGCGACGTTTACATCCGCGAGGGTTGCTATGTATGTCACAGCCAGATGGTTCGTCCGTTCCGCACAGAGGTATTGCGTTACGGAGATTATTCTAAAGCTGGTGAATTTGTATATGACCATCCTTTCCAGTGGGGTAGTAAACGTATCGGTCCGGATCTGGCTCGTGAAGGTGCTCCAGGCAAACTGAAAAAGAGTGACAGCTGGCATTTTAACCACCTGTATGAACCAAGTTCAATCTCTGAAGGCACGATCATGCCAAGGTATACCTGGTTGTTCGAAAACAACATAGATACGGCGCTCACACCTGCGAAGATCAGGGCTATGCAAACACTGGGCGTTCCCTATCCGGCAGGATATGACAAGATCGCTAACCAGGAACTGATGGCTCAGGCTGAAAAGATCAAAGCAAACCTGCAGGCTGAAGCCAACATCAAAATTGGCGCAAACAAAGAAATCGTAGCTGTGATAGCTTACCTGCAACGTCTGGGTCGCGACATCACACTTGAACAAAAAACCACGGAAACCAAATAAAAAGTAATTGTATGAAGTTCATAAACTATCTGGAAAAAATTACTGGTGTGGGTATTTACCCCCTTGTTTCCCTGATTATCTTCTTTTTGTTCTTTGTGGGCCTGACCATCTGGGTGATAAAAGCTGATAAAGGCTATATCGGAGAACTGAAAAGAATTCCTTTTACTGACAATGATTCTAGCAACATCAACTAAATAAATAGCTTCTCATGCGTATCAAATTTAGCAATATCCTAATAGCAGCATCCACGCTGATGCTCATTCCTGCCGCGGCAATCGCGGAAGGTTCTAAACCAGCCGCCGCGGCTGCGGCGGCAGACTCCGGGACAACCACCCTAACCGTGCTCATCGGCCTATCGGTAGTCTTACTTGTTATTATCAGCATTCTAGCCAATGTTTCGGGTCAGTTTGCCGAATCGCTGCTGCAGCTTTACCGCAAGCAAAAAGACAATATGGCGGCTAAAACCGTGGCTTTAATAATGCTCTTCTCTGCTATCTCCATGCACAGCATGGCAGCAGAAGCTGCAAAAACTGCCGCCGCTGCGCCTGTTATTTCTGGCGTGGCAAACTCAGACTCGTATATGCTGATTACATTTGTTGTTATCGAGTTTTTGGTTGTATTCGGACTGTTGTTCAATATCAACTCCCTGAAAAATAAGATCAACTCAAATGGCGGTATGATGTCTCTGCCAGAAGACTACAAGGCAAGAGTGGCCAAGAAAAGCTGGTTCTGGGACAATTTCAACGCTGCCGCATCGCTCGAGCAAGAAAAAGACGTATTGCTCGACCACAACTACGATGGCATACAAGAGTTGGACAACAGCCTGCCACCATGGTGGAAATACGGCTTCTACATCACCATTTGCTTTGCGGTGATTTATTTCTTCCGCTTCGAAATTGCAAAAACCGCACCCGGATCCCGTGACGAATTCCTGACGGAAATGGCACAGGGTGAAGCAGACAAGGCTGCCTATCTGGCTAAGGCTGGTAACTCTGTCGACGAAAACAGTGTGACCTTGCTCAAAGATGATGCTTCTCTGGCCGCTGGTAAAGAGATCTTTACCAAAAACTGTACCCCTTGTCACCTGATAGACGGTGGTGGTCTGGTTGGTCCGAACCTGACCGACGACTACTGGCTGCATGGCGGAAACATCAAGGACGTATTTAAAACCATTAAGTACGGTTATCAGGAAAAAGGCATGAAGAGCTGGAAAGACGATTTCTCGCCCATGCAGATCCAACAGGTAGCCAGCTATGTAAAATCTTTACACGGCACGAAACCTGCAAACCCCAAAGCCCCACAAGGAGACCTTTATGTAGAAGCCACCCCTGGTGCGGCCGCAGACAGTACCAAAAAATAATATGAGTAGTGCGTTTGATTTTGTAGCAGTTTGATCATAATCCTTAAAAATTTATCACAATGAAAAGTGATGCCAAGAGTGCCCAGTCCGCTACCTTTAGAGATAAAGTAGCAACTGTAGACCAGAAAGGACACAGAATATGGCTGTTTCCTCAGAAACCAAAGGGTAAGCTCTATAACTGGCGTACCTACCTGAGTTTCTTTTATGTGGCAGTGTTCTTTATTTTACCATGGCTCAAGGTAGACGATCATCCCATCTTCCTTGTCAACATCCTTGAAAGGAGATTCATCCTATTCGGTCAGATATTCTGGCCACAGGACTTCTTCATTTTCGCGCTGGGGATGATCGTTTTCATCGTATTCATTGCGCTGTTTACAGTTGTCTTTGGCAGGGTCTTTTGCGGCTGGGTTTGTCCGCAAACCGTTTTCGGAGAGCTCATTTTTCGTAAGATCGAGTTCTTTTTCGAAGGCGATGCCGCCCAGCAACGTATGCTTCAGGCTGCTCCCTGGAACGGAAACAAGATCATGAGAAAGAGCGGGAAATGGGCCGTGGGATGGATATTTAGCTTTACAATCGCCAATGGCTTTCTTGCCTATATAATTGGCATAGACGACTTGCTGAAAATAATGACAGAAGCCCCCTCCAAACATATAGGGGGGCTTCTGTCTATCAGCATGTTCAGTACCGTATTCTTCTTCGTACATATTTGGATGAGGGAGCAGGTTTGCACCCTTATCTGTCCATTCGGAAGAATGCAGGGTGCGCTTCTGGACAAAGACTCCATTATTGTTGCGTATGACTACAAAAGAGGAGACCCCCGCGGTAAGTTTCATAAGAACGAAGAGCGCAGTATTGGCGACTGTATAGATTGTGGAGCCTGTGTGCGCGTATGCCCTACCGGTATAGATATTAGAAACGGCACCCAACTGGAGTGTGTAAACTGTACAGCCTGTATAGATGCATGCAACCACATGATGGACTCTGTGGGCTTACCACGCGGACTGGTACGTTACGACTCTGAAAATGCAATAGCCATAAAACAACCCCATCTTTTTACGTGGAGGATGAAGGGATATACCACCGTAATGTGCATCTTACTCGGCGTGCTGGTATGGCTGCTCGCAAGCCGTACCGACGTGGGCATTACCGTATTGCGCACACCCGGCCAGTTGTACCAGGAGCAGCCCAACCATACCATCAGCAACCTTTACAATTACAAAGTACTCAACAAGACTTTCCATCAAAAGGAAGTAACGTTGAGGCCGGAAAATTTCAAAGGCACTATTACGCTGGTGGGTGAAGAAAAAATTATTATTCCAAAGGATGGCGCCACAGCAGGCACTATGTTCATTTACCTTGACTCAACCGACGTAACAAAGCGCAAGACACAGCTAAAGATTGGCATGTATGAGGGTGACAAGAAGATCAAAACCATTACGACCAACTTCCTCGGACCTTTCTCCGGAAGCTGATGGTACCCGACGAGTCGCACGAATTTAGAAAATCAAAAAATTGATTATTAATACTAAATCATACAGTTATGAAACTTAATTGGGGTTGGGGACTTGCAGTGCTTTATTGTAGTTTCGGATTAATGATCGGCACCCTGGTCTACAAAAGCAGCCAGCAGCGTTGCGATCTGGTATCGAGCGATTATTACGGAGAAGAGCTCGCATTCCAAAAAATTCTGGATGGCGGCAAAAATCAATCTGCACTGTCATCGCCAATAAACATCCACGCCAATGGCACTACGATAACACTGGACTTTCCAGGCGAATTCAAGGATAAAGCTATTGATGGAGATGTGTTGCTTTATTGCGCCGGTAACGCAGACTGGGACCATACCTATAAAATAAAACCTGAGGGGCTGTCTATGCAAATAGACCGCAAAGAACTGCACAAAACCAAGTATACGATAAAGATAAAATGCGCTGTAGACGGTAAAAACTATTATCAGGAGTCTGACATTTCGCTGCTCTGATAAAGTTGTGCGACTTCGCTGTCAAATCTGATTTCCGAAACGATAATAAATCATGAATACGACCACATATACGATGGCTTTTCTAATGGGGTTTACGCTAAGCCTCCATTGTGCCGGTATGTGCGGACCTATCATGATGGTCCTACCGTTTCAGAGATTCACAGGTGTTCGAAAATTCCTGGCTGTTTCGCTTTATCATATTGGTCGGATATCTGTTTATGCTGCAATGGCGGCAGTACTTCATTCGTTCAGAAACCTGTTTGAGCCCCGCATACAACAGTACATTTCTATCGGGCTGGGTAGCATATTGCTTATTATGGGCTTGCTTACTTTCATTCCCTCTTCAAAGTTTCAGATAAACACACCCTGGTCTGGTGCAGTGCGCAAACTGCTGGGCAGATTTATGGGCAATCCGGGACTTGGAGCCATTACCTTTGCCGGTGTGCTGAACGGCCTGCTTCCCTGCGGCTTGGTTTACGTAGCACTATCGGCTAGTATGTCTGCAACCAGTGTTGCGCAGGCTGCGATGTTCATGTATGTATTTGGCATCGGCACTTTGCCCATGTTGCTTTCTATTACACTACTCAGTAAAACCAGCTTTTTCACTAGCAGACTCAGCTTCCTGCGCACCGCCTCACTGAAAAGAATGGTACCAGCCATCATGTTTGTGTTCGGTTGTCTGTTTATTCTTCGTGGTATGAATCTGGGCATACCCTACCTAAGCCCGAAGGTAGAGGTAACCGGTGGCCATACTATAAAGTCCAGTTGCTGCCACAAAACCAAATAATGCCCAGCCGGCAGATTACGATCGCATTTGCATTTTCCTTACTTTAGTGGCGCTTTATGTTTCAGTCAATCTTTTATGTAGCCACTGGCAGCGCCTTGGGTGGAGTATGCAGGTACCTGATGCAACAGGCTATCCAGAAACGTGTGACTGGATTGTTTCCCTTTGGCACGCTGGCCGTGAATATTTTGGGGTGCTTTGCTATAGGCGTTATTTATGGTCTGGCCGCCAAAAACAATATACTTTCTCCACAGGGCCGGCTATTCCTGGCCGTGGGCATCTGTGGCGGATTTACAACCTATTCTTCTTTTATGTGGGAGAATTACACGCTGGTTCAAAGCGGAGCCGTAATCAGTATGTTGATGTACACCGCATTGAGCCTTCTATTGGGATATGCCGCCACTGCACTGGGGGTACTGAGTATGCGCTGGATATAAAATAAACGCAGCCTAAAACACCTCACCGAGATTCACAAATAAGCCACCCGACCCATTGGTGCCAAAACCATAGTCCAGTGCTACATTGGTACGGGAGAACTTGTTGATCTTAAAACGTAAGCCGGCACCCCAGCCGGGAGTTAAAGCCCCGAATTTGTTGGACGGCTGCATAGAAAAAGACTGCACATTTGCAAAAATCACCCCACCAAACAAGCCATTGTTTGACAATGCAAAACGATATTCCGACTCCGCACTAATCATATTATCTCCTCTGAAACGCCCTTGTATATACCCTCTGCCGGTATTGCTGTACGGATCGCTACCGGTAGCCGGGAGCATCAGGTAGGGTGGCTTGCCACTTACTGTAAGCCAGTCGTAGTTCCAGAAGGCCAGTACATTTCGGGAGCCAGCGGGTAGATTGATGTACTTACGTAAATCTATCACCAGGGATCGCCAAGTAGACGTATTTCCAAACACGGTCAGGTTGGGGCGATAGATGACGTTGGCGAAATTACCCTTCTCCGGATTGATGCAATTCTTGCGATCGTCATAAAGGAAGTTAAAAGTCACTCCTGATGCCAGTTCTGTTGTTGTGAGACCATAAGTCGAAAAATCTGTAACCTTTCCTGCCGGAAGGTTCATTTCCCTGATATTCCAGTAATAGTCAAAATTATACCCTATACCCGCATAAACCGAGGGCCTTATTTGCCGCAACAAAGTCTGATGCAGGTGTATAGTGGAATAGTTGATCAGGTAGCCATCGCTGAGATTGGTATATTGCCCCAATCCGTATGTGTAAGATGGGAAATACAGATAGCGCCAGTCTAAAACAATATTATACTTGTTGCCGGGTGTCCAGATATTGGTTTGAAGTGGCAGGATGATCTGATTCCGCACGGTATAAGTAAAACTGCTGACAATATTAGAAAGGTTAGAACTGGTATCGGTGTAAAACGACCCGTTGGCAGATACCACCCCGGCAAATCCGGTCTGCAATGTATAGCCAGCGGCGGGCACCCCTGAAATCCTGAGCTTTGACGTCCTGATCTCCCCTTCCGTGTTTCGCTGATCCGCATTGCCTTTAAAAATTCTCTTGGCCACATCCACCAGGTCTATTTGCCTGATCTTTGAATCATCTTCCGCAAAGAAAGAATCCAACTCATCCTGTGTAAGCACTTGTACCTTCTGCTGTGCATGGATTGGGGAACAAGCCAACAAAACTGCCACAAAAACCACAATTAGCCTGTATAGATTCAATGCTTTTATATTTTACAATGCTCCCCACGGGCATATTTTCACTAAAGATATTAGATGATATTGCGCCCGAAAGTTTAAAACAACCCGCGTTAACATTTTCACCTGTCAAAGAATGGGATCATGTTCCCGTATGGGATATGCACTCGTTTGGAGGCAAAGATATCCCAAACTGGTCAGCAGGCCATCCTCGCAATCCCGAGGATTTTCTATACCCCTATAGTAAACTTTGGCTTTCAACCCTGCGATGCCTATTTTTGCACCGCTATGGCAAATGACAAGAAATTGCAGGACCTGATAGGGCATTGTAAGGAATATGGATACATATTTCCATCCAGCGAAATATATGACGGTTTGAGCGCGGTGTACGACTACGGACAATACGGATCGGAGCTCAAGAAAAACATCCGCGATTATTGGTGGTACACCATGACCCGGATGAACGACAATATCGTGGGCATTGATGCAGCCATATTCATGCACCCTACAGTTTGGAAAGCCAGCGGCCATGTGGACAACTTCAGCGACCCCATGATAGACAACCGCGATAGCAAAAAAAGGTATCGGGTGGATCACCTCATAGAGGCGCATGTAGATGCACTTAACCTGAAGGCCGACGCAATGATGCAGACCATTGGCTCAGACACGCCTGATTCTCTGGCCGTTCGCCAGCAGGGCGATGCTATTCTGGCAAAAATGGACCAGCTACTTGCAGCCAACGACTTTGCAGGTCTGAAACAACTGATCGACGAACACAAAATGGCGTGCCAGATAAGCAGCACTTGCAACTGGACGGATGTACGCCAGTTCAATCTGATGTTCTCTACAGAGATCGGCTCGGTAGCCGAAGAAGCGAGCACCGTTTATCTCCGTCCGGAAACCGCGCAGGGTATATTTGTAAACTTCCTGAATGTGCAGAAAACAGGCAGGATGAAAATACCGTTCGGCATAGCCCAAACCGGTAAGGCTTTCCGCAATGAAATCGTGGCCCGCGGATTCATTTTCCGTATGCGCGAATTCGAACAAATGGAAATGCAGTTTTTCGTACAACCCGGCACGCAAAAAGAATGGTATGAATACTGGAAGGAAGCCCGTATGAAGTGGCACCTGAGCCTGGGCATATCCGCAGACCATTACCGGTTTCACGACCACGTGAAACTGGCGCACTATGCCGATGCCGCTTGCGATATTGAGTATGATTTCCCGATGGGATTCAAAGAAGTGGAAGGCATACACAGCCGCACCGATTTTGACCTGAAAGCCCACCAGGAACACAGCAAGAAAAAGCTCACTTATTTCGATACCGACATCAACCAGCATTATGTACCCTATGTGATAGAGACCTCGATAGGTCTGGACCGCATGGTACTTTTGGTGCTGAGTGAAGCGTATAAAGAGGAAGACCTGAGCACGCCTGACAAACAGGATAGCCGCGTGGTACTGAGCATACCACCCATGCTGGCGCCCATAAAACTGGCGATACTGCCACTGACCAAGAAAGACGGGCTTCCTGATATAGCACGTGAACTGATGAATCAGTGCAAGCCGCACTTCCGTTGTTTCTACGAAGAAAAGGACACTATAGGTAAGCGTTACCGCAGGCAGGATGCCATAGGCACCCCCTTCTGCGTGACCATAGACCACCAGACCAAGGAAGACCAGACTGTGACCATACGCTACCGCGACAGCATGACGCAGGATCGAATTCCATTGTCGCAGATCCGTGATCTGGTAATGAGCAAAACAGCGATGTTCTCATGACCTCTGACACAGTACTGAGCGAAGCTGCCCTTGCCCTGCAGCAGGAATGGGGCCTGGCACTGCCAGGTACACTGAGCGAAGAAGAGATTCTGAAACTGCTGGCCGAACGGGTGGTGAAACTCACCGAAAAGGGTGCTGAACAATTTTATCAACTCATGTACCGCCTGGACATTTCTGAAAAGAAGCTAAATAGTGTTTTGGGTGATGACGACGTGGCCGAAAAAATAGCCCGCCTTATCTACGACCGGCAGATACAGAAGATCGTGAGCCGTCAGGTGAATACGCCAAAACCATCGGTGGGCGATGAGGATGCGGATATGAGGTTGTGAAGGACGGGATTTTCAACAGTTTGCTATCTGAAGGTTTCAAGAGTCTCAAGAACGAAGAAACTTTCCACTATTACGCCCGGGAAAGCGAAATCTTTTGTACAGGTTATAAATCTCGGCTTTAATGTTTCTGCTTATACAAAACCACTGCACATTATGGTTGACCAAACAGCTACTTTTTGGCAGGTTAATATTTTTGCGGGGCTGGTGGTTGGGAAAAGGTGGAAATGACCAAATAAATTTTACCTAATACCCTATGTTTTTTTTACCAT
>CAIYJV010000131.1 GCA_903926605.1 uncultured Bacteroidota bacterium | reverse complement strand
TGGCCGGCGGTGAGTTTGCGGGTGGTGTGGTTTGAAATCCCACCAATCCCAACGATCTCAAGAATCCCAGTTCAGACAGGCAATTGTTTGAGTGGGCGCGCTTGGGCCATTCTACGGTACAATGCTGAGCAGCGACCACCCCCGATGGAACAAAGGCTGCGCGCTTTGTTCCATCGGCCCCTCCTTGGCAGGCGGGGAGTTTGCCGGTGGGTGGTGTGTTGGCGGTGAAATCCCACCAATCCCAACCATCTCAAGAATCCCAGTTCAGACAGGTAATTGTTTGAGTGAGCGTGCTTGGGCCATTCTACGGTACAATACTCAGCAGCGACCACCCCCGATTTTCTTTGGAAACCAGCGATCAGTAGTCAGCAATGTCGGACTGCAAGCTGAAATCAGGATGAATCTTTTTAGCCATAGCTTCGTATTGCATTGCGTGGGTCTTGTCTCCCAATGCCTTGTAGGATAATGCCAGACATGGAATGTCTTTATCGTTACCGGAATGAAGCGACACCGCCTTCTCCAAAGCCGCTACCGCTTCGGCAAATTGCCTCATCTTGAAATAACAATGCCCGATATTGGAATATGCATTTGCCGCGTTCGGGTCGGCCGCCAACACTTTTTTAAACAAATCGAGCGCCTGTTCGTTCTTGCCTTCACTCAAATAAACCGTAGCCAGGTTGCCCAGAGCAGGCACGTCGCCCGGCTGCAACTCCAACGCTTTCGTGATACATTTTTCGGCTTCGGCATAATTTTTTACTAAAAAACAAGCCAAACCCAGTTGCATATAGCCGTCGGTAAGCTGCGGATCGAAACGGACTGCCTGCCGCAAAGCAGCAATAGCGGAATCGTATTGTTTCATCTGGATGTAACAACCACCCATATCATACCACCCCTGCGCATTATCCGGCAAAACAACAAGCGATTTTCTGTACGCTTCAACCGCTTTGGTGTAATTGGATTTGTGCATATAGATTATCGCAAGGTTGTTGGACGCGGCATATTGTCTGGAGTTAAGTGCCAGTGCCTTGCTAAAATGGGCTTCGGCTGAATCCATAGCATTTACAGAGAAAAACGCGCTACCCAACGCCGACTCGCCATCCGCATACTCAGGATATATGCTCAGCGCATTGCGCAGATACTTCAGTCCATCGAGAAATAATTGTTTTTGCTCAGATTTATCCTGCGTATTCGGAAACTGATTGGCGATCAGTTCGTAACCGGCAAAATAATTGAGCTTTGCATTCATGGGCAGCTTCTCCACGTCCGCTTTAAACAGCGTAAAATTGTCTTTCCAGTCACCATTGCGGGCAATGGTCAACCCGGAGTACAAAAGGCATACTGGCACCAACAGGGCCAGCACTTTGCCACTACGCAATACCGCTGGCGAGGATTGTCCGGGTGTGAACAACCATTTTTCAACCGACAGTGCCACCACAAGGCAAAATCCAACAGATGCAAAAAACAAGAACCGCTCGCCCATCTCGGATCCGATAAGAATGGGTATGTTGGAAAAAAGCGAAAGGGTGACCAGAAAAAACAAAATGCCAAATGCCCAGGGGCTCTTGCTGTTTTTCAGAAGCAAGCGTACGGCCAGTGCCGCCAACACCGCATAAACTGCCAGTGCCAACCATACGCCCACATCCCCGAATCCGGATAGGGGTATGCTGTTAAAGCAGTAGTCGCAACTAAGCGGATAAGGAATAAAAAGGAGTCTAAGGTACATCCCCAGTACCAGTATGGCCGTAGCTAAGCGTGTAGCCGGCGCGGCAGTTGCAAGCGCATTGTCCATAAACCCTACCACTCCGGCACCCATACCCTGCCCCGCGAGAATCCGGCTGCGTATGAGCAGAAACAGCAAAGACACTACCACCGTCACGACAGCTATGACAGCTGCGCGCGTGCGATTATCGCGCCGGTATAAAAAGAACACCAGCGGTATCACCAACAAAAAAGTGATCGTTGTTTCTTTGGACAAATAAGACAAAAACAGCGATAGCCCGGCCAGTGCTAAATCGCGCCATTTGCCACGCTCCATGTACGAAAGAAACAATAGAAGAGACAGAAAACCGAAGAAAAAGCAGAGGATCTCGTCACGGCTTTTAATGTTGGCCACGACTTCTGTATGAATAGGGTGAACAAGAAAAAGCAAAGCCGCGACAAATGCGACAGCTGTTTTCCGCCCCTCGAAAAGACGGTCCAGAAACAGAAAAAGCAGCACCACGCAACCAGCATAAAACAGGATGTTGAAAAAATGGCCCACTTTGGGACTGTCGCCAAAAATCTGGTGCTCAGCAGCGAACATAATCAACGACAAGGGCCGGTAATTGTCTACAGTAGAAGTACCTGCCCCAGCCATTCTGGACGTAGTAAGCAACTTGGGAATACCCGAAAAGCCACTATTGACCAGCGAATTTTTCACGACCATGACATAGTCGTCGAATGCATAGCCGTTCATAAGTGTGTTGGCATACAGCACAAACGAAAAAACCGCGAGGATCGCACACAGCTTTTTTACCGGCATGCGGGCCGCTGATGCTGTTTCTGCTGCGGCAATGGCTGCACCGTTCACTGTGGCATTACTGTTTCTATTAGAATTACTTTTCACCGTTTTCTGGTTTTCCTGTAAAATAAGATCTGTATTGCCAATCTGCACCATTACGAATCCGGCCAGTCTGCAATATCTACAGCAAATCTATTGGTTACTTCTGAAATACCTAAGATTCAACACCACACTGTTTGCAATTTTACGGGAATTGATTTAAACGTATTTTCGCTCGTCACTACTGCAAAAATGAAACGGAACTATTGGATCGGCCCAGGAATATTATTGTTCACATGCATTGCAAATATTGCCATTGCACACTTTTCGCCGGCAGAGGACCGGACCCTCAACTACAGGATCGTGCATTTCGCCATTAAGGATGAAAGCCCCAAAGCCACCGTACAAAAAATGGAGATCGCCGAAGGACGTTTTTACAACAACGATTCATTTGCAGCCCATATCGTCGTTTCCGGAACGTACGATAAAAACAACACTATTTTTACGGTACCGGCGTTCGGGAAACAATACACCTGGCGCATACAGGGCACAGGTCGAAAATCCGCTTCAGCACCACTGCATCATTTCAGTACGGGAACTTGCCCCTGGATCGATTCAAATTTCGCTCGTTTCAGGGTAAGCATAAGCACCGCACAATTTAAAGATGCTTATGTAGTGCTAGATGGAACCGGCGTGATATACGATATGCGTGGCGAACCGATCTGGTATCTGCCAAATATTGATTCGGGCGCATACGAAACGCGTGAGATCCGGGATCTGAAACCAACACCGCAGGGCACACTGACGTTACTACTGAACAACAACAAGCCCGGCACCGCAAATACGAAAGCCATAGAAGTAAATTATGACGGAGAAGTTTTGTGGACAGCTCCTGATAACGGAACGATAAGCGGAGAAAAGACCGAACATTACCACCATGAATTCTGCAGGCTTCAAAACGGCAATTATATGGTGCTCGGAGACGAGTACCGGCGCTGGCAACTACCTGTGCAGGACAGCAATTTGCTTACTGCGGTCGCAGCCAAAGTGAGCCGCGACGATAACAACCTGCTTTCGCAACTACTGGAGTTCGGGAACATAATAGAATATGACAAAACCGGGAAAGTAGTCTGGTCATGGCGATCGGAGGAATATGCCCGCCAAAGTGATCTGTACGTCCGGAGAACTCCTGAAGGCCTGTTCAATATCGGGAAAACGAGCGCTCCGAAACCGAATATAAACGATATGCACGCAAATGCCTTTTACTTCGACGAAAAAAGCGGTGTGATCTACGTGAGTTTCCGCAACATCAACAGGGTGGTTAAATTAGCGTATCCCAGCGGAAAGGTCTTGAATACATTTGGAGAAGGATTTGCATCGGGTGCCCTCGAAACAGGGAATACGCTGTTTTGCTGTCAGCATAGCTGCAGGATATCGGCCGATGGCAACCTCTATTTGTATAACAATGGCTGCAGCGCCGGTGCCATGGACAAAATTGAAATACTGAAGGAAGACGACAAGGAAAACCTGCATTTGAAAAAAGTATGGGAGTACCAGTGCATTTCAAACTCAAAAGAAGCCAGCGCCAGCGGCCGGGCAGTAAGCCTGAAAGCCATGAGCAGCCCGGGCATACCAGCGCAAAGGACCGCATCGAGGGCATTTTCCGCACCTGCCAAACAGGTTGAACTCACATCGGGCGGGGGCGTTGCGGAGCTTTCCAATGGCGCCATTTTTGTATCTATGTGCATACCCTACAACGACCTATTTATCGTAAGCAGGGAAAAGGAGATATTTTGGCGTGGCTATGCGGAAAAATATAACACCACCTACAAAACCTGGAATGGTGTTTCCTCTTATCGCTGCCATATCATAGAAAGCCGGGCTGGCTTTGAACAAATAGTCCGGAACAGTGCACATTAAGCCGACAACACATCTAACAAGGCAACCTGAAAACTTATTTAAAAACCGAACTCATCTGCCCTTAATTTTCACGGGCCGATCACTAAAGCCAAACAAAAAACCGGACGCTGTAGTCCGGTTTTTTACAAATATGTTGGTTTGTTTTATGCCAGTTTTTCTACCTGAGCATAGTTCAGTTCTACAGGGGTTGCGCGACCAAATATCTTTACAACTACCTTGAGTTTCTTCTTTTCGTCGTTTATTTCTTCTACAGTACCGTTGAAGTCGTTGAACGGTCCGTCTATGATCTTTACGGTTTCGTTCAGTATGAACGGATCTGCGTAGCTAATGCCCTGCTCGCCTACTTCGTCCATCTTACCGAACATCTTATTGACTTCGGATTTGCGGAGTGCAGTTGGGTTTTCCTTTCCGAGGAAGTGAATCACACCGGTCATGTTGGTGATCTCATGACGAATGGTATCCGGAAGTCTGGCTTCGCTGGATTCAAGAAGGATATAGCCGGGGAAAAGAGTTTTTTCCTTTAAGACCTTTTTACCGTTCAGAATTTTAAAAACCTTTTCGACAGGACACAAAACCTGTACAATGGAATTTTCCCAATGACATATTTTGGTTTCCTTGTCGATATATTCCTTCACCTTACGCTCCTTACCACTTACTACGCGTATAACGTACCATTTGGAATCGGGCGCAGGTTTGCTATCTACTATGATTGAAGTTTCGCTCATTTGGTTATTCTTTATTTTCCGATAAGTTTATACACGAAAGTCAGGACATTTTCGGAAACCAGGTCCATACCAAATATCACCGCAGTAACAAGCGCCAAGGCAACCAACACAATAATGGTAGTCTGCTGAAGCTCGTCCCAGGTGGGCCAGGTCACTTTATGGAGTAACTCGTCGTAAGCCTCCTGAACGTAAATACTTAACTTGTTCATAAAATACACTCCCCTGGGGGTATTAAAGTTATAAATAGCTCCGACTTGCGTCGAAACCCGGCACGGGCACGTGGATTCGAACCACGATCGAAGGTTTTGGAGACCTCTATTCTGCCGTTGAACTATGCCCGTATTTGGCATCGCAGTCGCCCAAAGCTCACACTCCTGGATTTTCTGCTGGCAAAAAAATCAAAAAGTCAAAAAGATAAACCTTTTGACTTTTTGTTCGGATGGCAAAGGTAGCACAAATGTTTCGGAACGTCAAAAAATTTATTTACCCTGCAATACCTTAATATCTAATTAGTTAACAGCACTATTTTGCCGCTGCCATAGCCAGTTGCTCGTCTTTGCTGGGGCCGTACATTCCGGGCAGCGGCACGTCCAGCAGGCGCAGGTATACGCTGAGCTGACCACGATGATGATACAGATGACTTAGTGCAAAAGAACGTACCACTACTGCCTTTGGCAGGGAGAAATGCACATGATCGCCGTTGCGAAGTGTCCACATTTTGCCAAAATCTTCCGGCTTTGCATTCTGCAGACTGGCTATCGCCTTGTTGAAATGCTCATCATGCTTGGCCAGAAGCTCCTCGGTGGTCTTTGCGATCTCGGGCTTGTATGTCATTTTGGAAAAATCCAGCTCATCGTGGTCCATTGTAAAAGACACCCACCCGGCCAGTTCTGCTACGTGTGTAGACAGCCTGCCCAGCGTCATAGACTTTTCATGTGGCGTGTAGTCATTTTTTTCAACCGGCACGTTGGCCAGCATTTTGCGGGTATTGGCCGCTTCCATCGTCAGTTCGGCAATAAGCGCCTGATTTAAATCCATAATCGTTTTTTATTTCCTGCAAGTACGCACTTTTTTTCAGACGTACCTGTTAAATGATTCTTATAGCGCTATTGATCTCCGGAATACGCTGCTTCAGTGTATAAGGTTTGATTATTACCCCCAGCGGAAATTTACATTCAGCCTATATGAATGGTTCATTATTGTTTATATTTTGGCTTTGATTTGATAATACTTACTTTTACGACTCCGGCATTCATTACTTGCCGGCAAAAACCTTTCTGATATGCGTTATGTTGCAGCAACTTTAGTATGTTTCCTTGGATTGCTGACCAGGGTTGATGCCCAGATAAACCTGTGCGATACGTTTACGGTTCAGAAATACGAGCCTATTCCTGTAGCAGTGTCACCGGGACATTTTATTGACGGTTTCCAGGTAAACGTAAAGGATGTGAATTACCACATTACCATCAACAAAACAAAAAAGGTAGAATTTGTCAGTAGCAGTGATTCTTCTTTCCGTGCGGGTACCGTGGCTGTTGGCACTCCTTATATCAGTATCCCCAAAAGAATGATCGTAGCGGAACGTCCGAACTACGGATGGGGTTATGAAGTAGTAATGAAAAACGGATGGACGGCCGTGTTCGCAGACCCCATTGTGTACAAATCGCTCAAGGCATCCCGCGATTCCAAAGTAAGTTGGTTTTACAAATCGTCGGACTGCAAACTCTATACAGCGGTATCTGAATAAACTACCTCAGTTCTATCTTATAGCGTCCGGAGCCCTCTCCGGAACTAATGTTCAGTATATATAAACCCAGAGGGTGCCCTGCAAGCGAAATGCTCAGGCGAGTGCCTGTTCTGTTTACGCTCAGGTCTAGTTTTTTACCCGCCATATCACAAACAAATAATGCTGCACCAAGCAAGGCATCCGGCAGCACGATATTTACAATTCCAGTTGTGGGCGTGGGATATACTTTTATGGCATTGCTGTATTTGGCGATACTGCCCGTAAAAGCCCCTGCATCATACACCGGCGCAGTCTTAAAAACCCAACCCGCCCGGGCTCCCGGCGCCGATCTGCCAGCCGGGACATAACCGCTGCCCGTGCATAGCAAGCCACCATCTGTGGTAAGCATACTATAGTTGCAGGAGTCGTTACCGCCTGTCGCCCCAAAACTCTTTTCCCACATCAAGTCACCTGAAGCGGAAAAACAAAGCATTTCTCCATCCGTAGGTGCTGCCTCAGATTGGCCCAGCCCAACCGAACTCTTATTTCCATTTCCGGTAAATAAATAATTGCCGTCTGGCAAGGCATGGGCGGTACGCACGATGGTTTTGCCGGTGCCTGCAAAAGTTTTCTGCCATTGCACTTCTCCGCCAAAATCTGTCTTTACCACCCATATCCCGGGTTCGCCGCTGCCTTTATGACCCGTAATTTCCGGAGACCTGCTGATACCGCAAATCATATATCCTCCGTCCGGCGTCGGAGATACAGCAGATGCGAAGTCGTAGCCGGAGCCTCCCAAAGTTTTTTGCCACATCAGTCCACCGTCCGCACCGATCCGAAGCAACCACAGATCACCACCTCCATGGTAGTCTGTAACTGGCGGGTTGGACGACTTTGTATGGCAGACAACCAAAAAACCGCCACCGGTAGCATTGATCGCTCTGGACCCCAGATCGTCATCGCTACCACCACAGGTTTTACTCCACAATGGTTTGCCACCCTTGTTCATCTTCACCATCCAGACATCCGTTTTGCCCGCGTTGGACGAAAGGTCTCCGTCGTGCGATGCCGTATACCCGGTCATCAGGTAACCGCTATCGGGAGTCACGATCACAGAATTTGCACAGTCCAGTGCGCTACCGCCCAAAACCTGCTGCCACAGTATTTTCCCTGTATCGTCTATTTTTACCACCCAGGCATCTCCCCTGCCGTGGTACTTGCCCCTGGGTATGTCGCCATCGGCAGATTGGGTCATGCCCGCAAAAACAAAACCGCCACCCGTGCCCTGTACTACTGTTACCACCCGGTCGTCCCTGCTGCCGCCATAGTTTTTTTGCCATAAAACAACACCCATACTGTCGGTACGAACCATCCAGATATCGGAACCTCCGTGGCCATTCCGGGTCGTGCGCCCCTTTGTGCCGGTAGCGCATGCCAGCAGGAAGCCGCCATCGGCTGTCTGCACCGCTGTGTTTACATAATCCCAATCCTGACCGCTATAAAATCGCTGCCAAACAGTATCTGGAGGCGCCTGAGCCCGACACGGCACAACCACCCCGGGCACAATATGGCTACAGACTAGGGCAACTAAATAAATCATGGCTGATCTGACTCGCACAATTACAAATTTAAAGAATACCAGTGTTGCGGCAATGCCGCAATGATACCGGCACTAATGCTTCTTCATACCCGGATACTTCATAATCAGGCCTTTCAACAGCTCTTCCAGCTTGCTGGCCACCAGGTAAGATTTATACCAGTTACTGTCCGACGGAATGATATACCAGGGTATTTCATTGCAACTCTTGAAGACTTGCTCATAAGCGCGCATATAGGAATCCCAGAGTTTAGACTCCTCAAAATCAGCAATGTTATATTTCCACATCTTCCGGGGGTCACTCAACCGCTCGTCCAATCGCGCCAGTTGTTCCTTGTGAGAAATGTGCAAATAAAACTTCAGTATATGGGTGTTGTTGTGGCGAACCAGCATCCGCTCAAAATTATTAATGTCCTCCATACGCATTTTGGCGGTATGGTCATCTATCTGCCCGTGCACTCTGGTAACCAGTACGTCTTCGTAATGAGAGCGGTTGAATATCTGGATCATGCCACGTGCAGGAGTGTTGCGGTGAATACGCCACAAAAAATCGTGTGACAATTCTTCCTGGGTTGGCTCCTTAAACGAAGTGACATTAACCCCCTGTGGATTCATCCGGGAGAATACATCGCGTGTCAGGCCATCCTTCCCGGATGCATCCATCCCTTGAATTATCACCAGTATACTGTGGCGCGACTCGGCATACAAAAGGTTTTGCAGTTCTTCCAGGTTGTTCAGAATTTTTTCTGTTTTTGCCTTTGTCCGGGACTTATCCGTCTTGTGCGGCGGCATTGTGTCTGTATTACCCAGCAAATTATTCGCCATAACCAAGTCGTTTTAGTTTTGTAAAGATAGTTTTATTACATCCCACTACACAGCCTTACAAAAACACGGCAATTTTACCTACGCCCAACTATTTTTCACTTAATGCCGGGCTCTTTGGTGTGGCGTAAAATAAACAAAAACATAATGAACTGAATATAACCCACTGCCCGTAACTTTAAGCACATGAATACAACCAGGGAGAGCAGCAATGAGTCTGAAAAAATACTTTCGGACTTCCTGAAAAAAATGGCTGCTGCATCTGTACCCGAGTGTTGCACCCGCATGAATTCCAGCACGGATGGTCTTTCATCCACTGATGCCGAAGCGCTGCTAAAAAAGGTGGGGCTAAACGAAATATCTGCCGAAAAAACACCTTCATGGTTCAAACAGCTTGTCAGCGCATTCATTAACCCGTTCAGTGGAATTCTGGTGCTTATTGTTATCGTGTCCGTGGTGGTGAATGTATTTTTCTCCCGTCCCGAAGATGCAGACTACAAGACTGTTTACGTGGTGGTCACTATTATTTTACTCAGTTCGCTTTTGCGGTTTTTCCAGGAGTATGCCAGCAACAACGCCGCCCGGAATCTGAAGGCTATGGTAAAATCATGGGCAACCGTAGTCAGGGACGGGAATGCAGCCAAAGAAACAGATATGAAACAACTGGTACCCGGCGATGTGATCCTGCTTTCGGCGGGCGACATGATTCCGGGCGACTGCCGCGTGCTGCAGTCTAAAGACCTTTTCGTCAGCGAATCGGTCCTGACCGGAGAATCCATGCCTGTGGAGAAAAAAGTCGACGCTTCGGGAGAAGCAACACCAAAAACTATTTTCGAACTGGATAACATCTGCTTTATGGGCACCAACGTGGTTAGCGGCAGCGCGCGCGCATTGGTTTTGCTTACAGGCAACCGGGCCTATCTGGGTACCGTGCAAAAAGATATATCACAACCGGCAGGTGTGACCAGTTTTGAAAAGGGTGTGAATTCGGTCAGCTGGCTGCTCATTCGGTTTATGTTGGTGATGGTGCCTGCTGTCTTTGTGATCAACCTGATCACAAAGCACAACTGGCCCGACGCACTACTGTTCAGTATTGCTATTGCAGTAGGGCTAACGCCTGAGATGCTACCCATGATCGTGACCGCCAATTTGTCGAGGGGCGCACTGCGAATGAGCCGGAAAAAAGTAATTGTGAAACGCATAAACGCCATACAGAATTTTGGCGCTATGGACGTACTATGTACCGACAAGACCGGGACACTTACCATGGATCAGATCGTGCTGGAGCGCTATCTGAACGTGAATGGCATTGAGGACAAAGAAGTATTGAAATGGGCCTTCCTGAACAGTTATTACCAGACCGGTTTAAAAAACCTCATGGATGTCGCTGTATTGCAGCACAAAGAATGGGAAGACCACCTGAACGTTGAAAAAGAATACAAAAAGATTGACGAGATCCCGTTCGATTTTCAGCGCAGACGTATGTCCGTGGTTCTGGAGCGCCCGGATGGCGAGCATATTCTGATCACCAAGGGTGCAGTCGAAGAAATGCTGGACCTGTGCAGTGGCTTTATTGACCCTGGCGCCGACGAAAAAACAGAACTGGAAAAAGACACAGTCCAAACGCTGGATGCGACCCAGAAAGCCCGGCTTGCCAAACTGAGTACAGACCTCAACAAGGATGGGTTACGCGTTCTTGCCATAGGCATCAGGACTTTTAAAGACAGACCTGCCACTTATTCACCTGATGACGAAAAAGATCTGCGCCTTGCAGGTTTTATCGGATTTCTGGACCCGCCCAAGCCGTCAGCACGGCCAGCGATAGATGCACTGGAAACGCTTGGGATACGCGTGATCGTGTTAACCGGCGACAACGCCGTAGTAACGGGTAAGATCTGCCGGGAAGTAGACATTCCGGTTCACAATATCCGAACAGGGTTGGAAGTAGAACAAATGGACGATGCTGCACTTGCAGCCGCAGTAGAAGATACAGATGTCTTCGCCAAACTGACACCATCCCAAAAGAGCAGGATCATCCGCACACTGAAAACGGTAGGACATACCGTGGGATATATGGGTGACGGCATAAATGACGCTGGCGCACTGAAAAATGCCGACGTGGGCATATCGGTAGAAACAGCTGTTGATATCGCCAAGGAGAGTGCCGATATCATACTCCTGGAAAAAGACCTGATGGTGCTGGCACACGGCGTGACCTACGGACGACAAACATTCGGCAACATTATCAAGTACATCAAAATGACGGCCAGTAGCAACTTTGGCAATATGTTCAGTATGCTTGGGGCCAGTATTATGCTACCCTTCCTACCCATGCTGCCGATACAGCTTCTGCTGCAAAATCTGTTGTACGACTTTTCCCAGTCTACCATACCATGGGACAATATGGATGAGTCCTATCTCGTAAAGCCGCGAAAATGGGAGGCTACCGGCTTGGCTCGATTCATGTTTATCGTAGGGCCGGCAAGTTCTGTTTTTGACTATGCTACTTTCGGACTGTTGTACTTTGTGTTCAAGGCCAACGCTCCGGAACATCAAAGCCTTTTTCAATCCGGATGGTTTGTAGAAGGATTGTTGTCGCAAACACTTATTGTGCACCTCATACGCACCGAACGCATTCCGTTCATTCAAAGCCGCGCGACCGCTCCGGTAGTGGTAGCAACACTTCTGGTTGCCGCCGCCGGTATTTACCTGCCTTTCTCGCCCATAGCCGGCGCATTGCACTTTTGTGCGCTGCCGCCTGCATTTTTCGGGTGGCTTTGCATTATCCTTGTCGCTTACGGACTATTAACGCAATTGGTAAAAACCTGGTTCATCCGCAGATTCCACAATTGGTTATAGCATTGCGCGCGTTGCCAAATAACACTAATTAAACTTCAAAAAACGACATTTCGATCCAGCCGTCTGTCTCGGCTAAAGCCCTAAAGGCAATGGCTTTTTACCAGGATCTAAAGATCGTGGCAATTACTTTTCATGCCAATTTTTGTTGTCAAAATGGTATAACCGGTAACCGGGTTCTTAACTGTTCCGTACTCAAACGCTCAAAATGCCCCCTTCACATACAGAATGTAAAGGCAAAAACGGCATTTCCTTCCACTAAAAAAGGGTCGCCTGATGACGACCCTTTTTGTTATTTCCTAATTTTTAGTGTGCTTCTTCATCCGGCCTCAGCGGCGTGGTCTGACTGATAAAGTCATTCCCATGTCCGTCTTCACGGTAGTCGTAAGCCCAGCGGTGAACTTCGGGTATCTCTCCTTCCCAGTTACCATGTCCAGGATTGATGGGGGTAGTCCACTCCAATGTTGGCGAACCCCATGGGTTCTGTGTGGTTACCTTCCGACCCCTGAATATGCTCATAAAGAAGTTCAACACAAACAACAATTGAGCGGTGAATACGATGATAGATACGATACTAATAAACCCATTGATAGATTGGAACTGTTTAAACGACTCCCAAGCCGAAATATCGTAATAACGACGTGGCATACCAGCAATACCTTCATAATGCATTGGCCAGAAAATCAGGTAAGCACCGGCCAGTGTAATAAAGAAGTGTATATAGCCCAGGGTATTGTTCATGAACCTTCCGAACATTTTGGGGAACCAGTGGTAAACACCCGCAAACATTCCAAAGAAAGCCGATACACCCATTACTATATGGAAGTGCGCAACCACGAAATAGGTATCATGCAGGTGAATATCAAGAGCAGAGTTCCCGAGGAACAGACCTGTGAGACCACCCGAGATAAAGAGCGATACGAAACCGATTGCAAAACACATCTGCACATTGAAACGTATGTTACCGCGCCAGATCGTAGTGAGCCAGTTGAACACTTTTACCGCAGAAGGAACAGCGATACAAAGTGTAAGGAATACGAATACAGACCCAAGGAACGGACTCATACCCGTTACGAACATGTGGTGAGCCCACACAACGAACGCGAGGAATGTGATACCTACAAGGGATATGATCATTGCGAAATAACCAAATATCGGTTTCCGGCTGTTGTTAGACAGCACCTCGGATGCCATACCCATACCCGGAAGCATGATGATGTACACTTCGGGGTGACCCAGGAACCAGAACAGATGTTGATAAAGGATTGCAGAACCACCTACATTGGGCAGTGCTTTACCATTGATGAAGATCTCTGAAAGATAGAAGCTGGTACCGAAGTTACGATCGAATATCAGCAACACTACACCTGAGAACAGTACCGGGAATGAAAGTACACCAAGTACAGCTGTAAACAGGAGCGCCCAAATAGTGAGCGGCATGCGGTTCATGGTCATACCCTTGGTACGCATATTGAGTACAGTGGCGATGTAATTAAGACCACCCAACAGAGAAGAAACCACGAACAGCCCCATACCTGCAAGCCAGAGATCCATACCAAGGCCTGAACCAAGTGAGGCTTCTTTCAAAGCACTCAATGGAGGATATGTGGTCCAGCCACCGGATGCTGGTCCGGTTTCCACGAAGAGGGAAATAAGCATGAGTACGCTAGACAGGAAGAAGAACCAGTAAGACAGCATATTCATAAATGGAGATGCCATGTCACGAGCGCCTACCTGTAGTGGTATGAGCAGATTCGCAAAGGTTCCGGACAAGCCGGCAGTCAACACAAAGAACACAAGAATGGTACCGTGCATGGTTACCAGTGCGTAATAAAATTCGGGAGAAAGCTTTCCACCCTTTGCCCACTCTCCTAAAAATTTACTCAATATGGGGAAGGTAGAATCGGGGAAACCCAGTTGAAGCCTGAAGAACACCGAAAACAATGCCCCTATGATCGCCCAGATAATACCGGTGATCAGGAATTGCTTACTGATGATCTTATGATCCTGGCTGAAAATGTATTTCCAGATAAAATGCTGCTCATGGTGTTCATGGTGATGCTCTGCAGAACCTGAGTGGTGCAAATCAGCAGCTAACGCGCCGGCATGTTCCTGTGTAATAGTCTGGTTACTCATCTTTTTAAAACGTTTTTGACTGAACGATTCAGCCGTTTATGGTCATTAAATCTTTATCTGTCTTAGCTACTATTTAGTTTTTCATCATTACTGGCTTTCCCGCAGCTTTCTCGGCTGGGTTCTTAGCCTGCTCCGGCCCGCCGGCAGGAGTACCCTCCTTAGGTGCTTCCGGGGCTCCGTTATTCATTGAGTAATAAGATTGCTGTTTGCTTATCCATGCATCATATTGCTCCTGTGTTTCCACGACAATTACACCACGCATAGAGTAATGCCCTTTGCCGCACAACTGGTCGCAGGCAATCTCATAAACAAAATCCGGATTACCCGTGATCTTCTTCATAGAATCCGAGGTGATACTGGGGGTAAAGCAAAGTGTAGTGGATATGCCTGGTACAGCATCCATTTTGAGACGGAAATGCGGCAGGCCCACATCATGAATCACGTCGCGCGAACCTATAAGTAGCCTTACGGGCTTATTCACCACCAGGTGTAACTCCTGCTGGCTTATAAGGTCATCCATATTGTGAGGATCGTTCCAATCCAACCCAAGTACATTGTTGGCGTCATTTATCTTGCGAAAATCGCGCACACCCAGTTCATTGTCTTTACCCGGGTAACGGATAATCCAGTTGAACTGTTTGCCCACTATTTCCACCGTCATGGCATTATCAGGTGCCGGAGCAGTTACTTCAAACCAGTTTTTCAAACCTATTACCACCAGTATGGTCATAGCAATAGCGGGAACTGTGGTCCAGATAACTTCCAGCTTGTTGTCATGGGAGAAAAAGAAGGATGACTTCCTTTTTTCGCTTGCCTGATATTTATAGGCAAACCAAAACAATACAGCTTGCGTGGCGAAAAACACGATACCTGTAACCCACAGGGTATCCATGAACATGCTGTCATATTTTTCACCTGTTTTGCAAGCTGCCACCGGAAGCATCTTGTCTTTAAAATAGTCGTTGCATTTCCATATCCCGTACAGTCCCAGTACAAAAAACAGGACCAGCAGGCTCGCAATCGTTTTGTTGTTCTTCTGACTTGCTTTCTCCTCTCCGTTAATGGTTGAAGCAAGTTCGCTCGTTTTTCCAATCTGGTAAACAATTATGAAAACCAGAACTACCAATAAAACTATAATCAGATCTGTCATACTATTTCACTTATATTGACTTGTTAAAAGTAAGCTTTTCCAAAACATTTTATTTTACAGTGTGAAATATGCGTATTTGGATATTTGGCTATAAAATAATTTCTGTCATTTATCAGGGCCCAAAAAGACCATCTTTTCAGATGGTTAACTTTTTGGAATCAATATTTTAACTCAGGTGCATCATAGATTCTTTCAACAACAGGTTGTTTGAAGGAATCAAAGAAGACTTAGCAAGCGTACGAGCTACCGAAGAAATCAGTATACCTACGAAACCTACGAATATACCGATCTCATACCAGCTAATGTGCCAATGTTCGCCGAGTGGACCTGGCATGAACATCTGGAAGAAATCGAGCCAGTGACCAAAGATGATAACCATCGCCATAAACGTAAGTGTAAAATAGTTGCGCTTACTTGGAGTTGACATCAGCACGAGAATCGGCATAGCGAAGTTGATCACAAGATTGCTATAGAATATTATGCTGTAAGGACCCTGCTGGCGTAATTTGAAATAGGTGGTTTCATCCGGGATGTTTGCATACCATATCAGCATATACTGAGAAAACCACAAGTACGTCCAGAAAATACTGAATGCGAACATGAATTTACCCAGATCATGAAGGTGTTCTTTGGTTACAAAAATCAAATTGCCCTTGTTTTTTAGATAGATAACCCACAAAAGGATCAGAGACCAACCGCTTACAAACGCACTAGCGAAAGAATACCAGCTAAACATAGTAGAAAACCAATGTGCTTGTGTACTCATGATCCATAACCATGGAATCGTACTCATTTGTGTAAGCGCATATACCAGCAGGAACAGACCTGAAAGCCTGAACACTTTCCAGAAAATCCTGGTCTCATTCTTAGGCGCTGTTTCCTGTGCAATTGACATTGACCTGAATTTTTGTCCAAAGAAAGCCCACAGGCCCACAGCTGCAAGTGTAAACATTACAAACATACCCTTGTTAAGGAACGGAGATTTGCCCAACAGAATTTTATCTTCTCCCGGAGTAACCCACTCGTATATAGGATTATGTTTGTCGGCGCCTACCCGGAAGCCAAACACGATGTAAAACATTACCAAAACAGCGATACTGCCGAAAATCCAAAGATTTGCGCCAATAGCTTCGGGAACACGGCGATAGGCTACAATCCAGCCACCATGCGCCAAGTTGGCAACAGCCTGTACAAACACACTAACCGTAGTGATAAGCGTGAAAAACACACTGTCATGAAGGAGGGTATTCCAGAACCTGATCTTGTCAGTATCCGTGCTATGGCCAAGTAACAACACTGCAATCCCGGCGATGAGCGTTACAGCTCCGATACCCATACATGCGTAGCTGGTGGTTTTCAGTCGTGCCGGTATTTCAAAACGGTCAGTCATTATGCTAAACTTTTAATATTTTACCTACAATTATTAATTAATACTCTTCCCTCTTGTGGGTAGCTTTCTTCTTTGAGTCCTTGCTCTCGGCTGGTACGGTAGCAGTGCTGGCATCTGCCATTACTTTGCCCTTTGCATGAGCTGTATCGGCAACAGTACCTGCTGCTCCGAAAGCAAAAGGATCTCCACCATTCTGAGACTGCATTTTCTTGATGTAAGCAACTACCATCCAGCGCTGCTTGATGTCCAGCTGTCCGGCATAGGACCCCATCATGTTCTTGCCAAACTTGATGGCCGCGTACATCTGACCCGACTGCATGTGCACGTACTTTCCATCTTTAAAATTGGCGGGCTTGGCGGCAAACTTGCCGTTCCCGTCATTGTAAAGCGGACCGTTTCCGTCCATTGCAGCACCATGGCAAATGCCACAATAGATATTGAACAGTCTGCCACCTTCTTTCACCTCTTCTTCATTAAAGCGGAGGGCAGTGGTAAACGTCTTATACGCATTGGTATCCCCTTCCATCAGGTGGTCAGGAAGTTGGTGTCCGCGTGCTACAGCCCCTTCCACAGGCAGACGACTTGTCTGTCCGTCCTCGAAATTAGGATTCGAAGTATAGGCATCATACGCACGGGAATAGGTCATATCAGGAGCATAAATATGGCCGGGCGTGCGGCGCATACTTCCGGAATCGCAGGAAACAAATCCTGCCGCCAATCCGATGCCAACTAATAATATACTCTTTAAATTATTCATATACCTGTAAATGTTCTTTTTTATAAAACGGCTATCTGCAATTTTGCCTATTTGCCGGCGGCAGCCAGTTCATAAGGTTCTGTCTTGTCAAATCTGCCATACCACCAACTGGCTTCTGCTACCTGAATATTGGTTTCTCCAGCACCAGTAGACTTAAGGAAATCGAGTGCCTCTTTTTCCGATGCCGACTCTGGCAATTCAATAGCCACTACGAAAGTATCGTCGCTTTGACGGGGATGAAACACATGCTTCTTCACGCCTGGCATGATCTGGTTGAGATAGCAAAACGTAAGTACCATACCTACTGCTGCAAAAAGCACCGTAAGCTCGAACGTGATCGGTATCCAGGCTGGAAGCGCAAAGTGCGGCTTACCACCATAATTCTGGGGCCAATCTGCGGTATAGACCCAGGAAATGAAACCAACTGCTGTAGAAGTTCCGCAAATACCGTAGATGAAACCAGCAATATGGAGATCGGTAGTTTTATGACCTGCCGCCACATCCAGTCCGTGAACCGCAAAGGGAGTATACACATCGTGCAGCTTATATCCACTCTTACGCACCTTCTTAACCGCAGGAAATAATACTGCTTCGTCCGTGTAAGTAGCTACTGCAAATTTTTTTATCGCCATTGTTATTATAATTCAAACGCTGAAAAACAACTATTTTTTCAATTTTACTGAAGCCCGTTATTAATGGTGGGCTGCACCAGCTGCAACTTTTTCTTCTGAGTGACCGTGGTCGTCATGATCGTCGTGAGAAGCTTCCACTGCATGGTAGAATTGTTCGTCACTCATATCCTGATAGCCAATCATTTTCTCCTTGAAATTCCTGCCAGAACCCTTCAACACGAACTTGATTTCCGCGATCGCGATTACAGGGAAGTATTTGGCAAAAAGGAAGTAGCAAGTGAAGAACAAACCGAACGTACCCAGGTAGAAACCAACTTCAGTCCATGTAGGAGAATAGTAAGCCCAGCTGCCTGGCACCCAATCACGATAGGTAGAAGTCACGATAATTACAAATCGCTCAAACCACATACCGATGTTCACCACAATAGACATTACAAAGGTGAATATCACGTTCCTGCGAAGTTTCTTGATCCAGAACAACTGAGGAGATACCACGTTACAGGTCATCATCGCCCAATAGCTCCACCAGTACGGACCCATGATACGCCACTGGAATGCAGCCATTTCGCCCCATGACTGGCTGTACCAGGACATGAACAACTCTGTAAGATAAGCGACACCTACGATAGAACCGGTAAGTACAATGATCTTGTTCATTGCCTCAAGGTGACCAATCGTAATATACTCTTCCAGATGAAGAATTCTGCGGGTAAGTACCAACAGCGTATTCACCATTGCGAAACCTGAGAATACCGCACCGGCCACGAAATAGGGAGGGAAGATGGTAGTATGCCAGCCCGGAATTACGGAAGTCGCAAAGTCAAAAGATACGATCGTGTGTACAGAAAGTACCAGAGGAGTAGAAAGACCTGCAAGTACGAGCGAAAGTGCTTCATGACGCTGCCAGTTCTTAACGGTACCGGTCCAGCCAAATGATGCTATACCATACAACGCCTTGCGGAGCTTGGTTTTTGCCCTGTCACGAATCAACGCAAAGTCAGGAAGAAGACCGGAATACCAGAACAACAACGATACAGTAAAGTAAGTAGAGATCGCGAACACGTCCCACAACAGTGGAGAGTCGAAGTTGGGCCACAATGGACCGCGGGTATTAGGATAAGGAAGTACAAAGAAGCCATCCCATACGCGACCCATGTGCCAAATCGGGAACTGGCCCGCACACATTACCGCGAATATGGTCATTGCTTCTGCAGCGCGGTTCACACCTGTACGCCATCCTTGACGGAACAGAAGAAGGATAGCCGAGATCAGCGTTCCCGCGTGACCGATACCGATCCACCACACGAAGTTGGTAATATCCCAACCCCAACCAACGGTACGGTTTACACCCCAGGTACCAAGACCCCAGTATACAGCCCATCCCACAGAAAAGAGTCCGTAGCCTAGCAGCACAAGTGAAAAGAAGAAACCTACGTACCACATACGTCCGGGTTTCCCTTCAATAGGTCTTACGATATCCTCACTTACCTGATGGTAATCTTTTTTCCCTTCAACAAGCGGTTCTCTTATAAACGATTCGTACTTGATATGCATAGCACGTATTTGGTATTTTTAGCTTTACGGGGCTTCTGCTTTCGCTTTAGGCCTTCCGCTTTCTATGTCAAAAATCTGTTTCCCTTTCCTTTTTTACCTGCGCCCTTAGATATGATCTTTCGCGAAGACGTTCTTAGCCTCGTTTCCAGCAACAATTTCCTCGGTGTTACGAATTCTTGCCAGGTAGTTTACGTTAGGCAGCACATGTATGTGTTCGAGCACATAGTATGCGCGTTCTGCCTGATCCTCCCTGCGCAACTTGTAAATAGCGCTTTCTTTATCGTTTACATTCCCGAACGTGATCGCATCGGACGGGCAAGCCTGCTGGCATGCAGTCCTGATAGCTCCATCCTTCAACGGATGTCCGTCTTTCTTGGCATTCAGCTTTCCTTCCTGGAGACGCTGGACGCAGAATGTACATTTTTCCATTACGCCTCTGCTACGAACGGTAACATCGGGGTTGAGCACCATACGGGTCAGGTCATCGTTCATGCCATCCCTGCGGTAGTCTTCATACTGGTTTTCAGCCACGCTGTCTGCACCGTTCCAATCCATCCAGTTAAAGTGACGTACTTTATAAGGACAGTTGTTTGCGCAATACTTGGTACCGATACACCTGTTGTAAGCCATCTGGTTCAAACCTTCCGTGCTATGGTTGGTAGCCGATACGGGACATACGTTTTCACATGGAGCATTGTCGCAATGCTGGCACATCATAGGCTGGAACACAGTCTGGATAGAATCCGGATCGGCAGGTGAACCGCTGAAATAACGATCAATGCGTATCCAGTGCATTTCGTGGTTCTTGATAAGATGTTCCTTACCCACCACTGAAATATTATTTTCCGCCATGCAGCCTACCACGCATGCACCACAACCGGTACAGCTATTCAGGTCTACAGACATACCCCATTTGATAGCCTGATAAGGATAGTTGGGGTACAGCGTACCATTTTCACGGTAGCCTTCTTCAGTCTTGGCGTCAGCCAATTTAGGTTCTTTAGCATCCTTGCCTTCTTCCAACCATGGAACTGCGGCGAATTCAGCAATTTCAGCGCCCCTTTCTTTCATCAGAACCTTGGGGTCCTTACTGAATTCTTCGAGCGTATATTCATGTATTACAGGACGGTTTTCGTAGTTGAAGTGCGTCTGGGTAACACCGATTTCGTAAAATTTATTTGTTGCTTCAATGGTGACAGTACCGGAATTTACCAGATTCTGTCCGTTGAACGACATGAATGGATAGGCATTCTTACCACCCTTGGTATCGTCGCTCGCTGCGGCCATACCTACCATTTTGTCACGACCGTAACCTGTAGCAATGGCTACCACATCGTTGTGCATACCCGGTACCGGAACAATCGGCAATTCAACAATTGTTCCATTTGCCGACTTCACAGACACAACCACTTTCTTAGATTCAACTTCGGTGAAGCCAGTCAGTTCGTTGTGCAGTTCTTTTGCCCTGTTAGGAGATACGCAAAGGTAGTTGTCCCATGTCGCCTTGGTCAATGGATCGGGCATTTCCTGCAGCCATGGGTTGTTACTCCATACACCACCGTGTCCGATAGATACTTTATTGTACACAACCAATTCGATACCGGTTGCTGCTGCAGTCTTAGATTTTTCAATAGCTTCAGCGACATTGCCTTTGAAAGCAGCACCACCTATTGCCATTTCGCCAGCCGGTTCGATCACGCCATTCTGCAATGCCATGTCAAAATTGGTCTGACCGCCTGTTTTGGTCATCCAGTACTGCTTCCACATATCGTGGTAAGAAGTCGTGGCACCGTTCCAGACCAGCAGACTGTCCTGAAATGCACGGGTCTTGAACAAAGGAGCGATACCCGGCTGCATCAGGCTGAAATAGCCAGGTTTTGGTTCAGCGTCACCCCAGCTTTCGAGGTAGTTATGGTCTGGAGCGATAAACTTGCATTTCTGCGAAGTCTCGTCCATGCGGTCGTTGAAAGATACAGTGAGCGCAACCTTTGAAAGTGCTTCACCCAGCTTCTTACCATCAAAATAGTCGTAAACAGGGTTTACACCGTGGAAGAAAACTGAACCTACATTTCCAGAGCCAATGGCTGCGATCATGTCGGCTACTTCTTTATCACTACCTTGTTTGGTATTGTTGGTCACGGTCCAGTTGATGGTGGTTCCGTTGGCGCCGATCTTATCGTTTATTGCATTAATTATAGTCTGCACATGCACGTCGTTGCTTCCGCAAACAACCATGCCATTGCCTTTCTTCAGATCTTCTGCTGCTTTACCAAGCATGGCATCCATCTTCGCAGAAACAGAAGCACCACCCGTACCGGCAACTTTGCCGTAAAGCGCAGCGGCAATCGCTGCCATTTCGGACGGACGACAAGTGATACGTTCGTCGGCTGAGGCGCCAGTGATCGTATGAATAGATTCTACCTGATAATGCTTGGTGAGTTTCAGTTCTTTAGCTGTAACTTTTCTGCCTTTGGAATAGCCTTTGGCAAACTCTACAGGAGACAACCAGGTTCCGAGGAAATCGGCACCCAGACTCACTACAGTTTTTGCTTTTTCGAAATGGTAGGTCGGCAACGTGCGTTTACCATAGCAGGCTTCGTTGGCCTCCAGCATACCTGCGTAAGACACTGTGTCGTACACAACATGCTTGATATTCTTGTTCTTATCGAGGAACTGCTTAATTACTTCTCCGGTAGTAGGACTGAACACAGACGCCGTAACCAGATATCCGGGTTTAGAAGCGATAGCTTCTTTCACCGAACGATCAATTTCGTCAAATGTGGCTTCAGTAAAACCAGCATCTGCTTTCTTGAACGGATGCCTGATACGTGCCTTGTCGTACAGGTTCAGTACAGATGCCTGCACCCTTGCAGACGTACCGCCCCTGGTTACAGACGACATATCATTACCCTCTATTTTGATAGGGCGACCGTCGCGGGTTTTTACTACAACCGCGCAATAGTCCACACCATCATAAAAAGAAGATGCATAATAATTGGCTACACCCGGCGTAATATCCTCTGGCTTAATAGCATAAGGAATTGCCTTGCGCACAGGTATCTCGCAACCTGCCACCACAGTAGCGGCAAGTGTACTGAAACCTAAAAACTTCAGAAAGTCGCGGCGCGGCGTGGTAGCGGCCATGATGTTATCATTCAGATCAAATGGTAACTCTTCTTTGAACTCGTCACTACGTACCTCGCTGAGGTTGTTGTTAGTGAGTTGTTCCGCTCCACTCCAGTATAATTTTTGACTCATAAGATGACCCTGTATGTAGTATGTTACTGTTTGTTTTTGTTCCGGACTCAACCGGTCTTTCTGGGTAGCTGTTTCCGGCTGCTGCCCGCGCCGTACCTATTAATAGTGACATTTCTGACACTCGGTACCGCCAATTTCCTCAACGGTTACACCTGAGCGCTTGCCTTCTTTCAATTCTTTATGGTATTTTTCGAAGTTGCTGTAGTAGCTGTTATCCTGGAACTGGATATTGGTCTGCCTGTGACAGTTGATGCACCAGCCCATAGAGAGCGGAGAGAACTGGTAAACTTCGTCCATGTTGGTTACTTCACCATGACACTTCTGGCACTGTACTTTTCCAACCTTCACGTGCTGTGAGTGATTGAAATAAACGTGGTCGGGCAGATTGTGGATCTTTACCCACTGAACCGGTTTTGCCATAATGTTGCCTTTAGCATCTTTCTTATAAGATTTGGTAGCGGCATCCCAACCTGCGTATTCATACAACTTCTGGATTTCCTTGGTTCCGTCAACCTTGCGGCCTTCTGCTGTATAAAGAGGATACTTGTCTTCGCCAGTGTAGGAGTTGATCTGTTTGTGGCAGTTCATACATACGTTAGTAGAAGGTATCATAGCCTGACGGCTCTTTTCTGCGGCAGAGTGGCAATACAGACAGTTGATCTGATTGATCCCTGCGTGAACCTTGTGCGAATAGAAGATGGGTTGTTCAGGCTGATAGTTCTGCATGCGACCTTCGTTGATGGCGCCATTCACAAGCCAGTAGCCAGCGAAAATGAACAACACGATGCAGGTAAGTGCGATGATGAGCTTGTGCCTGCGCAATGGTAACAACTTGTAGGTGGGCAGGCCTTGTTTTTCGGAAGAGGTCCTGTCCAGTGACTGGTTCACTTTGTAAAGTATGCCTACCAGCACCAGCAGCGCTATAGTAATATAGTAGTACAAGGCATTGCTGCTCTCGGGCGCCTTGGCAGCAACCTCAGACTTGGCTTCAACCGGTGCCTGATACTCATCTACGTACTTAAGGATCGCATCAATGTCTTCGTTCGACAACTGTGGGAACGGAGTCATCGCGATCTTGTTGAACTTGGTATAAATGGCTACCGCGTCCTTGTCGCCGGCCAGAACCAGCGCCTGCGAGTTGTGAACCCATTTGTATCCCCACTCTTTGCTGGGGAAATTCTTGTCAATGTTCTTCAGCGCAGGACCCGTCGCATCCTTGAGCGGGTTATGACACGCCGCGCAGTTTGAAACAAACAATGCCTTCCCGTCGGGAGCGGCTTTTGCAGAGTTGTTGCTTAAAAGCAATACAGCGAATAGCACGAAGATGCTGCGGGAGCAGATTCGATAAAGTGGCTTTATTATTTCTGGCACAGGAATAAAATTAAGTTTTAACTTTCCGTTATGTAAAACAGTGCGCAAATCTACAATGAAATCCTG
>CAIYJV010000130.1 GCA_903926605.1 uncultured Bacteroidota bacterium | reverse complement strand
TATCACCTGTCTTTTCATCCACAACAGCTTCTTCCACTGTATCACCGGGCTTTATTTTTCGGCTGTCGTCGTGTTTCAAAGCGGTAAGCTCCAGTACTTTCCCGGACTCTTTGTCAATAATGGTCACACTGTCAAATGCCGCTTCTGCATTTTTTTGTGCGGGGGTGGTTCCCGAGTCTTTTTTGTCGGTAGCAGTACCGCCACCGTTTCCACAAGAAGTGGAAAGCAGGCCAGCTGCCAAAGTAATAGTGATGAAGTTCAATAGTTTCATAGTTTTAAATAAAGGTTGGTACGGTAGAATTCTAAATATTAACTGGCAATTTTTAATTGAAAGTTATAAAAATTATTACTCCGGCAAAAGAAAAAAGTTACACAGTAATAAAACATGATAGAAATCAGCAGTTGAGATTTATTTTTCATCCGACCACATTTTGTGACTTGTGGCTTTTTTGTGTGTTTTTGAAAGTGTCGTTTTAATAGAAAACCACATTTTTGCTACCGCGAAAGCAACCAATTGGACTAATTTTTAGGGTTCATGCAACCCTTGGTCGCCAATCGGCATATAATTGAGTATAAACCGCCCATTTTGTAGAAGTAAGTTTCAAAATAGTACTGCGATACACAAATGACCGAACATAAAGCCATAGACGGATGCAAGCGACAGGACAGAATATGTCAGAAGTACCTGTTCGACGCATACTCCGACAAAATGCTGATGGTATGTGTCCGGTACGTGAAATCCCTACCCGATGCCGAAGAATTGATGCTGAATGGTTTTATGAAGTTTTATCAAAGCATTGACCGTTTTAGCTGGAACAGTACCGGTGGCGTAGGTGGTTGGTTGCGGGGTATCATGATCAATGAATGCCTGATGTTCCTGAGAAAGAAAGGCGGATTCAAGATAATACCGGAGGCTTGGGGAGTAGAAATCAGTGAGACGGAACGCATACTCGCCGGTATTCATGCAGGAGAAATTTTTAAAATGATACTGGAACTGCCTGTAGGCTACCGAACAGTGTTCAACCTGTATGTAATGGAAGGATATGCCCACAAGGAAATAGCCACACTTCTGGGTATCAGCGAGGGCACCTCAAAATCGCAGCTCAATAGGGCGAAGGCGATGTTGCAGGTGGCATTGAAGAAGAGTTATACTTAGCAAAAATGGCCAAACGACAAAAACATGAAAACCAATAAACAGGACCTCAAAAGCAGAATAGACGAACTGGACACATTGTCCGGAGGTATCGTCTTTGGTAAGGAGGAAGCCTGGGATAAATTGCAGTCCCGTCTGGACCGCAAGCCTGCAGTAAAATTCCCGTTCCCCATTTTGCGGGCTGCCGCCGCACTAGTGGTGCTTCTCCTGGGTGCATGGGCGTTCAGGGCGTTACTTTCCGGTGGGGAAAAACCAGTAAATCCGGCAAATACGGTCACCCATAACGTCCGGACAGCGCCTAAACCGCAAAGTGAAAAAACTGAAACAGTTACTGCTCCCCCACTCGTTTCTGTAACCCAGCACCACCAACCCGAACGAAAAACCACGGCCAGAGCCGCGGAGCACCAAACACCGGCTGAGACAAGCGTCCAAAACGAACTGGAATTTATCTCAATCCATCCTTATTCCGATACAGCCCTACTCTTTGCTGCTCAGGGCAAAGACACCGAAAGTACCGTAGCGATTCCGTCATCATCCATCGCCACAGTCACCCGGACAGATCTGAACAAACTACCGGTCATACACATCAACGAACTGGAAAAAACAGACAAGCAGCGCATGATGGAAGTTCAGATTTTAAGAATGCAGCAGGGAATGTCCTGGGGTAGCCTGCCCTTTAGAAAACTGACCATTCCGGCAGGTAGCCCTGAAGTCGAAGAATCAAACCGTTCATTCAATCCGGCACATATTTTTAGCAGACCTCAAAACTGATCCAATGAAAAAAGCAATTTTGATCGCCGCGCTGCTAGTTAGCGCGAAGGGGCTTCTTACGGCCCAGGAAAATGAAACGCCCAACTACATCAAGCGTATGAGCATGTCCAAAACTGAACAAACCTTCAACATCAATGAAGGACTGATCGGTATACGCGACTTTGTGACATTGAAAGAAGGAAGGTTGATATTGGAACTATCCGGTATTGAGGACTATGAAAGTTTTCACAATCTGGACTCGTTGCTGGAACAATTCAAAAAAGACATTGCTTTTTGCCGCGATTCGCTGGATGCCTCGCCAACAGCAAACGCCAGAATAGACTATGTGCTTAATCCCGAATACAGCTTTAAAAAGATCAGGATCAAAAAATACCAGCAGGAGTCCCCGATCTTTTTGAACAACAATGGCAGCATCTCCAGGATGAAATTTGAACAGGACACTATCCGTCTGATTCTTCAGAAGTCCAAGCCGGGTATCGGCAAGGGCAAGAACGGCCCTTGCAGCGTGGCTTATTCGGTGCAGGCCACTTTTATCATGGGCAACTATTATGATATCGATAAGGTTATTGCAGACCATGTACTAGCCGGCATCATAGATACTCTAAAAAAAAAGACACTTACCAGCCGGCAGTTGCGTCATAAGGACAATCCCTGGTATGTGCAGAATCATCCGGTATCCATAACCTACAATCCTTATTTCGCAGGCCCTAACGCATTGAAAAGAACCGATTGGCTACTCCGGAACGAATACGATATGTCCACCAAGCCTGCTCATAGTCCGCGCTATATGGATATTTCCGGTAATATCGGTGTTGGTCTGATCCGTAACACACTGGCTCCAATGGGCGAGTTCTACCTTCAATTCAATAGCTATTTGTCGGGCGGTGCCGCCCAGGATCGCAACATTTTTCGGCTGTCTGCCACACCTTTTTTCTTTTTCGACCGGAATGCCGCAGGCGAAAATATTGTAAACGACAACTGGTTTGTCAATGTAAGCGTGGGAACCATTTACGGCAATTTTGTGTCACGCGGCTGGGTCGGTAGAGAGGCTACTATTGGATTTGGATATTTGTTGGCGGAAAAAGGAGGCTATTTTAAAAACACTACGTTCAAAATATTCACAGACCTGCTTTATTCCAGCCACCTCACGCTTGTGCCGGAACTCATTTTCACCAACAATATGAAACAGATCTATCCGGGCCTAACCCTAAAGATCTTTTAACCCAATTGGTTGCCTGACCGGTCTTGTGTAATTTTGTAACAGTGAAGCACAAACTAATACACAGCCTGCTGTTGGGGAACTTTGCGATCTGGTGGGGAGGCTTCACGTTTTATGCATCCTTTGTAGTGCCAACCGGGATGAGGACGCTGGGAGACCACAAAAAAATGGGACTCATCACCGAAACCGTGACCAACTACCTGAACTATACAGGCTCTTTGGCTTTGCTGTTTTCCGGATTGGTTCTAATTATCAGCAAAGGTCCGGGGAAACCGGGGTTTCGGAAGACTGATTGGAGTTGGTTCGTACTAGTCGTTTTGCAAGCAGTTTTGTACTATTTGCACACCGACCTTTCAGGAATGATAAAAAGTAGTGGGTTTCAGCAAATTCTTTTACAGGATGGCTTTTACACAGTCCACCGGATTTATCTGCTTGTGTCAACCGCGATGTGGTTGCTGATCCCCGCACTTTATTTCCAGACAACGAAACGAATGGCGTGTTAAAGAATCTGATGCCACTATACATTAACTAAAAATTCCGGATGGTCTACAAGGTCATCCGGAATTTTTTTTGATGTTTCAACCAGCAAACAATTTTG
>CAIYJV010000129.1 GCA_903926605.1 uncultured Bacteroidota bacterium | reverse complement strand
AGCAAGAGGTTAGTGAAATGCATAACATTGCGATCATTACTGAAAATTGAACTTTCGATTTCATGATTTGTTTTTTTTATTTGTGATTAATGCTGATTTCTTTGCGATTATTTAGTTGTGCCAATGGACTTGATTCAAGGTGCTGCGCACGACGTGCCGTTGCAAAGGTGGATTTTACCCTGCGCTGATTATTACACGATACAATTGGAGGTTTGTAAAATTCACACCGTTGGATTTGCCGATATTATCATTTGTTTTTGCGCCATTGCCCGCCTGGCGTTTCTGGAATCGACACGATCCCAGATCCGTTCATGTATAAAATAGACCAACGTGGCATAGACATTGCTCACAACAGTAAACCCAACTGCAACCTCAACCTTGCCTGTAAAAAGATAGATGCAAACGAAATCAAGTATCAGGATGTTGACGCGATAAAATACAGTTTTAACAACAGCGCGTTTAATGGTACCGCCACTTGAATTTTCCCTTTTAAACAGACGATCCAGCATGATACGCAGTTATAGTTAGTCTTTCGTATGAGGTGTTGCACTCCGGGGTTTCGTAAAATGTTCGCGAACAAAAGCATGCTGTTGGTTTTCAGTCATCTTGTCAGTGTTGATTGTCGTTATTTTGATTTTATCAAATTCCCTTTCGTTCCTTAAAAGGTTGAAGAGCTCGACTTTAGCATCTGTGGGGCCGAACAGGACCACATCGTCATAGCCCTTAATGATTTGACCCAGGTTTTTGTAGTATGCATCCTGCTCGTGTTGCTCCTTATGGTGCATCAGAATTTCACTCTTTTTCAGTGTGTCTTCTTTTTGCTGGTGTGTAAATTGTGAATTGACCGTAGTTGTAGAAATGGGATCGGCGGTAAACTCCATGATGTGCGCACTGTTGTGGTCCATCCAGATACCTAAACAATTGTTTGTGTTCATGATCACTTATTTTAATGTTTGAGTTTAGAATTGTTTTTAATTTTTAAGGCTTTTTCTTCAGCATATTTTTTTTCAATTTCTATCAGGGAATTGTAATAGTCCTGTAGTTCGTCAATTCTAATATGCACGTGTGGAGACTGCACACCCTTTACAGGTGTTTCTGACAGGTTTTTTGAAAGCTCAGGATATTCTCGCTGTATTTTCGCGGTGATGCCGATAATCAGTTCTGTGATTTCAGATTCGGTTTTCATGGTATTGTTTTTTAGGCAGTGAAGAATTCGAGTGGCTATTTAGTTATGTAAAAGGAAATTGGCTTGTGCCTGTTTTAAAAACAAAAGCACCGGAAACCTCCGGCGCTTTTGCTTTATATTTTTCGTCGGTTAAGCTTGTTAGGGCTTATTTACTTGCGATCGCGTGATTCTTAGCGACTTCGTCGTGATGATCACTTGCGATACACAGATGGCCGTTTGCTTTCAGGGTACTTGCAGCAGCTTTTTCCACGGCGCCAGCCTCATGATGTTTTGCGGCTTCGTGGAGATGCTTTGCAGCTTCTTCATGATGTTTGGCAGCGGTTTTAAGATTTTCTGTACCGTTGTGACCTGTGGTGGCAGTGCCGTTAACTGGCGCATTTTTAACCGGTGATGTTACTGTGCTCATTTTCGAAAATTTAGTTTGTAACAGAATTGTTACGATGCAAAGGTGGCATGGACAGTGCCCTGATTTGTTACGAAACGTGGTACATTTTTTACAGGATTCACGTCTTTTAAAAAAGTAAGTCCCGCAATGGGCGGGACTTTAGGTGGGCTTTATCGTTGGTTGCCAATGTATTGGCAAGGGT
>CAIYJV010000128.1 GCA_903926605.1 uncultured Bacteroidota bacterium | reverse complement strand
GTAGTTGCTTCTAATGACCCGGGTCTTGATGTGATGATGATACCCAATCCTGCAGCAAGTGAATTGAATATTTCTTATCACGCGCCAGCGGCAGCAAATACAAGTGTTAGGATTTATACACTTGAGGGTATTTGTATTTACTCGGCTTCAGAAGGAATTAGGCAATACGGATCAATTAAGGTTCCTGTCGCAGACCTTGCATCGGGTATATACATGGTCGAACTGACTTCAGGAGACGGGAAAGTAGTGAAGAGGTTGGTGAAAGAATAGCCAGATTTTAAAAATAAAAATGGGCCGCAGTTATATGCAACTGCGGCCCATGGTTTTTATGCGTCAGCGGCTTTTCATTTGTTTTATACGACAGGCTGTTTGCAATTCCAGCTGAAATAGTGAGGCGGTTCTGAATTTAGGATTCACAATGCCATGCTACTTTTTGTGTTGTAACTGTTGCCGGAAACGTACCACAAAATTGTCTCGCGGATTTTGAGCCCAATCAAGATAGCTTGCTGTTATTTCTGAGCAAGCCGAAAATGGCGGTTTGATTGATTCCTGCTCGATGTTCGGGAATCTAGAGGTGATACACACCTTCAAAGGCGGAGGGGTTAACGTCCCCCCAGTTCTACCGGAATGGATATTTCTCTTCCGTCTCTAAGTACGTTAACTGTAATTTGGTCGCCGGGGTAGAAATTGTTCATTGCTTCCATATAACTCTGCATACTCTGGACAGGGTAGTTGCCAATGCGCACTATAATGTCTCCCCTGATCATTCCTGCTTTTGCAGCAGATTTGCCTTCTATGGTGCCATCTACACGCAGTCCGCCTTCGGTGGATGTGTAGTCGGGGATAATACCAAGCGTAACGCGAACTAAAACATTTCCGAGTGAGGAGGTGCGGTAGCTGGTGAAACGTGGTTTTGTTTTTCTACTGTCTATATTTTGAATAATTTCTTCGATGTAGTTTATGACATAGGATTCTCCCACATAATTAATCTTCTCAGGAACATCCGATGGCATGTGGTAGTCGTTGTGGATGCCGGAATAGAAAAACAAGACCGGGATGCCCACGTTAAAAAAATTGGTGTGGTCACTTGGTCCGCGTCCGGAACTGTCTACGGTAATGCGCAAATAATTGTCAGTAGGCGAGGGGAGTTCATTCCATTCCGGAGACGTGCCAATGCCGCCCAGAATCAGTTTGCGGGTGAAAGGGTCCACACGGCCTACCATATCCAGATTGATCATACAGGCTATAGAAGAGCTGTCCAGGTGCTCATCGCGTATCATAATTCGCGAACCGTAAAGTCCTATTTCTTCGCCATCGAAGTTGATGAACAGATAATTGAAATTTTTTAATTTTCGGTTGTTGTTCGCCCAACGAGCCAGTTCTAAAACGGCCGAGACGCCACTGGCGTTATCGTCTGCGCCAGGATGCAATTTGTGCTGGTAGCGTGCAGCGGGGTCCAGACTGTTGGCGTCCTCTCCGAAGCCAAGGTGGTCGTAATGCGCTGAAACAACAATGGTGTTGGCCGCATGATTGTTGATGAACGCTGCCAGGTTGGTACCCTTGCGTGCTGCATGACGTAAACTAACATTCAGTTCTATTCTGGCGCTGTTGATCATGCTTTTTCTGACGTGCCCGATAAAGGCCTCGTGATTGAGAAAAGCTATGGGAATATTAAGCGGATCGTAACGGCTATTTGCATTATAGAAGGGTTCGTAACGGCTGCCCAGATTGTCGTAGAAAATAACACCGCTGGCACCAGCTTCTTGTGCGCGCCGTGCCATCTCGTACATATTTTTTTCCCAGTCAAAATGGGGAGTCATGGCTTGGCTTTCCGATTCGTAAACAGGGATGAGCCAAATTTTGTTTTGCTGGTTGAACTCGAGGACTATTTCTGCCCGAATGTTTTTTGATGCGCTGAAAGGCAAAGGGAAAAAGTCAATATTGGGCACCAGGGCCTTTTCGTTTATTGACAGACGCGGAGTGTCTGCGTATTCACGACCGTAATTAAAACGGAAGTCATGGCGATAGTTCCCGAGAAAAGGCGCGATGCCTTCGTCTGTGTACCGCTTGATAATATAGTTCGCTGCTTTTTGCCCACCGATAGTACCGGTGCGGCGCCCTTCCAGGCTGTCGGCGGTAAGCAGGATGATGTCCCTGCGAAGTCTGGGAATACAGGAAGTGTCGGCTTTTCTGGCTGAGGCTGCTGGACTGCATAATACCGCCAGAGAAAATATGACGAATCCTTTTTGGCAGGAATGTTTCATGACGCTTTCGTTTGAGGGGTAGGAAAGCTATTTCCCTGTACTCTGCATATAGATCAGGCGTACGTTGAAAAAAAGAAACTCCGCCTTTTTATCGTTGGGGTTTGTCATTTCTATTTTCTCAGCCATTTGTCCCGCGCAGGATTCCATTGAATGGTTTTCTGTTGGCTTGTATCCCAGATAAGTGATAAGGTTATATTCTTCCTTGCTCCAAAGAGATACAAACGGGCGTGTACAAGTGCCATTTCCGGAATAGAGCATTCCGTCAAAAAAAAGCTGAATGCGGTGTTGGAAACGGTTTGCGTTTTCGGTGTCGTTTTTCCGGCGATAGGCGTACATTATTTCGCGGTTCAGAGAAGGGTTGATCGGGTTGGTAGCTATCATCACGTTACCCTTTGCTATGGCGGTATCGCTGTTTATAGAAGCTACGACTTTGAGGGTGGAAATCTCAGCGTAGTTGAAGGGATTGTAATCGGGGGTTGTACTGTATCCAACAATGAGCATATACATCTCCTGTGCCGTAAGTGTGGCATCGTCTGCCAGAAATCTTGCCAACTGGGATTTGTAGTAAAATTTGCTAGTTGGGTCGGCTGTTACTTTTCTAAGAGAGTCGAAACTGGAAATTTCAGTATAACTCGCGGTTGGTGCTATCTCATGAATAGTAGAGTGCCCGAAATCGCGGAGTTTCGCTTCCTTTTCCCGCGATTCGGTGATGCGGTTTATTTTTTCCAGGTATTTGTGTATGTCATCGTCCTCTTTAGTGAGTTTTACCGCCATAAGCAAAGCCGACCTCGAGCCCTCCACGTCCATCAATTTGTCTAAAAGATACATTCCGTACTCGCGGAACAGCGCAGGTTTGGAAGAGTCTAATGAAACAGCCTTCTCGTAAAATGCCCTGGCATCCATGCACTCAGACCGAAAAGTACATAAAACGGTTGCGTGGTTCCAATAGGTTTCGGCCTTTTTAGGGTATTTGGCAAGGGTTTTCTCATACCGCTCGTTTTCTTTATCAATCTCCTTTTTTATCGCGGCCGCTTTGTCTTTTTCTTTTGCGACTACGTTTACAGTTGCAAACAATAGAATGTTGAAAACCAGTAGTAATGTTCGCATAGATCACGTTTTGTGTGCGCTGGGAGTGCCGTTCAGACCGTTCCAGCGTCCTGTTTGTCCTGTTTACTTTTTTTGTGATTTCATCTTAAGTCCCGCTGCCACGATTAACGTCAGGATCGAGAAAATAGCAATCCATGCCCATACGGGAAACACGGTTTTTTCGCCCGCTGCATAGCTGTGCAGGCCTTTCGATAAGTAGTAGTTCACCCCAAAAAACGTCATCATCACACTACCATATCCCAGTATAGAGCCGATATTGAAGATAAATTCACCTTTCATGCTCTTTATGAAACGCAGATGCAATACGATCGTGTAGGTAATGACGATGACAAGTGCCCAGGTTTCTTTCGCATCCCAACCCCAATACTTACCCCAGGATTCATTGGCCCAGATACCACCCAGAAATGTCCCTACTGTAGCCAGGAAAAGGCCGATCGTGATATTCATTTCGTTGATGTGGGTGAGTTCGCTGGTTACCAGATCCAGTCTGTGGCGGTTTGCCGGATTTTTAAGCACGTAGATAAGCATATTGATAAGGCCCAGTATGAAACCAAGTCCCAAAAAGCCATAGCTGATGGTGAGACAGGCAACGTGAATGATGAGCCAGTATGACTTGAGTACAGGCTGCAAATTGGTGAGCTGTGGGTCGTAGCTACTGTGACTGGCGGTCATAAGTACGAAGAAAGCCAGCAATGACGTGGCAGCCATTGTGATTTTTGAATTGCGGATAAAGAAAAAACCAGCCAGTATGCCACCCCAGCCAATGAGCAGCAAGGCCTCATATCCTGTGCTCCATGGGGCGTGACCCGTGAGGTACCACCGCAGTATCATGCCATAGGTGTGATAGCAGAACGCAAGACCAAGTATTGCAGTGAAAAAGTAAATACCGTAATTAAGAACTTTGGTGAGTTTTTTGTTGGTGGTAAGTATGTCTATGAACGAAAGTAGCAGAAGTATCATGCTTACAAATCCATAGCAATCGCGCAGGTTGGTAAATATTTTAGACTTGTTGTAAGAAATTTCAAAGTTCACTTTCGAATCTGTTGGGAGAAAAGCTGCTGCGTAGCTGCCTTTTTGAATGCTTTTCATGTACTCCATTATTTTTTCGGCGCGGCTGTAATCGCCATATTTTGCACCCTTATAGACTTCCTGCATATAAAGGCCCATGATACTATTGTAGTTGAAGTTGCGAAGTTGCAGGTCTTCGTTCAGTATGCGCAGAGAACCCGAAAGTGGTAGTTGAGCCAGAGAGTCATCCCACGGTGACCAAGTATTGTTGGTAGATCCCTGTACCGGGAATAACTTCATCATACTGCCGTTAAAAACCATCATGGCCACGTTGGCACGTTCGTCTACCTTTATTACTTCTTTGTCAAAAGTGTTTTGCTCCGAAGATTTTTTGCGGAACGAGGTTTCCGCAAACGTGCGCAGTTTGTAGTTGCCGCTGGCATCGAAAAAGTCTTGAAACGACGCATATTTACCATCAACGCCCAGTACGTCCTGAACTGATTTTTCTTTTACGTAAATAACTTTTTGTGCCTTCCAGAAATTTGAGTTGAGGAACATGTCAAGGAACAATTGCATGGCATCCATTTTCCCAACACCGGGAATATCCAGTTCGTCCTTTTTTGAGATCTTGTGGATCGCGTCATAAGCCAGTGTGTGCACTGGTTCAAATCGCCCATCGAATGTTTGGGTAATTACGTGGCCCATTTTTTCGGCATGGGCCGAACTTACATGAGCAATCGTGTTGTCGCCCTGTGCGAATAGTCCGGAAGTTGATGCCAGTAGGGTTGCGACCAGAATTGCCGCTGTTTTAGAAAGCCTGATTTTGCGAATAAGTTGCGCGAGAAGGTAAAATCTCGAGTTTGGGTTGAAAAGTGTGAGCAGGAAGCCCAGTGCAAGCAGGAAGTAACCTAAATAGGATACCCAGGTGCCTAAAGCGTCATGGTTTACGGAAAGCAAAGTGCCTTTTTCATCCGGGTCATAGGAGGTCTGGAAAAACCGATAGCCCTGATAATCTAAAACGTGATTCATAAATATTTCATAGGGCATTTTCAGGTCTTTTTTGTCGTCCATCACTGTTACCTTGCTCAAAAATGAGGAAGGACTCATAGAGCCGGCATAACGCTCCAGAACGAACTGATTGAGCGCTATCGAGAATGGTAAATGTATTTCTTTCGACCCGAAAGCAATTTTTATTGTGGTGCCGTTAATGTCTGCGTCTTCGTAGTTGGCAAGAAATCCATTGCCTCCCATCATTTTGTATTCCTGCGTTTTTCCGTTGTGTGCGATATTCATTACCAGGCACGATGGGTCGTTGTCTGAGTTGCTTTTTGCAATGTCTTTTTTCGCTTTTGTGTAGCCTTTTTTAAACACAAATACGCCGTTGCCGGTATTGTACAGACATTTTTCACGGAAAAGCTTGGTGCTGTCCTTCTGAATCGTGTCCTGCGTCATAGCAGGCATCGCAGTACGATTGATTTCTATAGGGGAGGTGATGTAAAATACGCCGTCCCGCCGGCTGATACGGATGGCATCTTTTCGGGTTTCGTTGTTGTATGCAATTGTGAACGCCCCAAGATTTTGTACCTCACCTTCGTTCATGAAAATAGTTTTTCTGCCACCTTCACCAGGTACAACGAGACAAATCAACGGACTGCCGCCTTCTGCGTTTTCCAAGACGGTATCGGCGGCATGGTGGTAGTAGTCTTTGTACGACACGTCAAATTTTCCCTTTGTTTTGGAATTCACGGTAAAGTGAAAAGAGTTGTCGGTAAGTTGGCCCAGATGCATGGGCAACTCATATTTTGCGTCTTTGTCTGTTTCGTCTGCATTTACGATAAGGTAAGGCTCTGATGAATAGAACACGCTGGAAGCCTCTCCCTGCCTGATATGCATGGTTCCGTTAAAACCGGTATATCTGGTTAAAGCAGCACCAATGATCATTACGATAAAAGCAAAATGAAATACAAATCCCGTGATTTTCTTACGGCTCAGCATATTGTACTTCACGATATTGCCTATAAAATTGAGCGTCAGCAGTACAAACAAAAACTCAAACCAGCGTGCGCCATACACCATCTGGTGCGCGGTTTCGGTGTCGTATTTGTCTTCAATAAAAGTTGCGGTTCCCATTGCCGAGGCTAAGATCAACAGCAATACCACAGTCATTCGGGATGAGTAGATGAGTTCTAATATTCTTTTCATGTTACTGTTTTGAAATTTACTTTTAGTGTAAATTATTTTTTAAATTTTTTCCTTACTTCAGATTTGGCATTTAGCCACACTTCTTCACTTTTGGTATCTGGCAATTATGTCTTTTAGTTTCGCCTGATTTAGCAGGACTATTGCCCTGCCATTCTTACCAATAATATTTTCTTCTTCAAACTCTGTGAGCTGGCGCGAGACTTGTTGTGTTGTAGTGCAGATAAGTCCGGCAATGTCTTCTCGACTTACGCGTGT
>CAIYJV010000127.1 GCA_903926605.1 uncultured Bacteroidota bacterium | reverse complement strand
TTTTAGCAGAAGGTCTTTGTTCATTCCCCTTGCCTTCAAACACTTCTTTATTTAAGAAGTTAAAAACACATTCTGCAAATTCAACAAACTCTATTCTTGAATAAAATCGAGGATTCTGTTTGTCATATTCTTTAAGTACCTCACATTCTTCAATTGGTTGTCGGCTTTCAATTTCCTTTCCATTATATTCAATGGTATATCTAATCAGTTTGTTTCCTATCTCACAATCTTTAAATATGGTTGGCAAACTGTTTTGATCTTTCGCTTTGCAAAACACTAAATTTAATGGCTCTATTATTTCGTGGAAAATTTTTAAACTTTGCTTTGCGAGATTAAAGCAATCTGTTAGTATTGTTTTTAATCCATCTGTACTGGAAACTAAAATTAATGTTCTTACACTTTTTTTAAACTCAGGAAAATTTAAAAGGGAAATATCTGAATTAATCAACCAACTTCGTAATGCATATCCAACCTGATTACCCGGTACTAAATTTGATTGATCTAAAGTTGTCTTTTTTAAATGAGCACGAAACTCTTTGTAGATAAATTTCAACATCCATTCTGTCAACTGAATTGTTTCTTGTTCATCAATAGGATTTTTATATTTAAACATATATTATAGATTGATATTTAATTTAGAGAATGGGTATAGTTCCATTTCTATATTGCTATTGTTTTGGGCTGCTCCAGCTTTTGATTGTTCCAGTTCTCTTGCAAAATGTTTGCATGTTCGGTAGGGGCTACTTTAATATATTTCATAAACGCTGATTGTGTTTTATGGCCTGTTATCGCCTGAATAGTTATTACAGGTACTTTGTTTAAATACTGGTTAGTTGCAAATGATCTTCGGGCTGTATGGGTAGTTACAAACTGCCATTTTTCCGGGGCTGAATTTGTGTCCTTTCCCGCCTTAGTTACTGTTTTCCCTGCTTTGGTAAATGTAATACTAACTTTCTTTTTCAGGCTGTTACATTGTTTTGCTATGTCCTTTAATGCATCATTCATTTTCTGATTGCTCAGGGCTTTCGGCAGATTACCGCCATATTTAAACATAATTCTGTTTACCACATCATGCACCGGAATTGCAACAGGCGTTCCGGTTTTTATTTGAGTTATAGTAATCATTCCCTTATTTATATTTTCAGGTCTCAAAGTTGACAGGTCAGAAAAACGCAATCCGGTATAGCATCCAATTAAAAATAAATCCCTTACCCTATCCAGCGATAAATCATTACTTAAATCTAATCCAGCTATTTCCTTTAGTTCATGTTCAGGTAAATATACGCTATCTGTCTCCTCGGTTGGTGCGCTGAAACTACTACTTTTAAAAGCGGTTTTGGTATTGATGCCTAAATCGGTGGCATAATTCAGGACAGTCTTAATTACCTTGAAATTCTTATTTATGTAGTTTGCTGATTGCTTTTTGGTCAATGTAAGGTACTTGGTAAAATCATTAAAAAATTGCATATCAATATTTTCAAAACTTAAATCTTTATGTGATTGTTTTTGATAATCCTCCAATATTGATTTAGTTGTTTTATAGCTTTTAATAGTGCCTTCGGTTATTGGCTTGCCTTTTTTACCTGTTTTAGTACCTGCCTTGCATTGTTCAATAAATTTTTCAAAAAAGGACAATAATGTTTCCCGCTTTACATTACCATTATCCTTTACTGCAATGTCCAGCAAAGGCCTTAAAATTGCCGGGGTTGGTGGTTTGTTTGCGTTGTCATTGGCATACTTGCGGATAGTGTTTTTTATTGCAGTTTCTATGTTATCCAACCGCTTATTAAATTCAGGGTATTCAGGAAATTTTGTTGTTTCCTTTGCTCTGTGGGGCTTTGCGTTCCCGTTCCAATACTTTGGCAAAATGTTCTCCGGCGTATAGTATTTCATCTTATACCCCTCGTAACAGATACGAGCAAAAATTGCCGTTGGGCTTAATCCCTCCATGTTTCTTTTTGTGCCTTTCGGGCTTTCCAGATAGAATGATACTTTCATAAAAATGGCTGTTTAGTATGTTTTGGCAAATGTACGTATAAATACAATATGCGGTACACTTTGCGGTACACTATTTTTATATTACATGATATTAAAACAATGCCCGCCTATATTTTGAATATTATGAAAACCTTTGCTGGTAATGGTTTCAGCGTATAGCTAAAACCAAAACGGCATAATAGAATATAACCCATTTTAGTACAGTCGGGACTACTGATTAAAATGTAAAACGCTTGACTGGTAACACTTTCAAGCGTTTTTCATTTTATGGTTTAAACATGGTTTAAACAATTGGCCATTTTCGATTAGGACAAGATATT
>CAIYJV010000126.1 GCA_903926605.1 uncultured Bacteroidota bacterium | reverse complement strand
TAATGAAGTAATACTATTTGAGAACTTCACGTTTACGGTTCAGGAGCTCAATAAAATGCGTATCGAAAAAATCAGGGTCACTATTAATCCTGAAATAAACTCAGAAGGAGAAAACTAGACCATTATTTTTTAGGCACTATCTGCCAGATCTCTACTCCCGGCACAGAACCTGTTTTATGTAGTATGGCGCTGCTTGTTTCATAATACCCATTATCGGGAAACACAACGTTACTATAGGCGTCAAGTACACTATCCGAGGTGCGAAAATAGTACTGAACGCCATAGATCACTGCCATTTGCACCACCGAATCGAAGTGTTGTTTTGAATCCTTTATGGTTTTGCCCCGGGTTATGTCAATATCGTAAAAATAATTGCATCCCGAAAAATAGGCCAGCCTGCCTGCTAAACGCGGATGCAAGCCCGAAATGAAGGTTCCCTTTATGCCCGAAACAGCCATTCTCCAGCCTGCCTCATGTTCTTTTTTCCCCTCGTCATACATCCGTGCCAGACCCCAGACGGGAAAGATTGTCATACTCAGGCAAATAACAGACAGGCGCAAATTCGTAGTAACATACTTGGGCCAGAAACTTTCACCCAATCCTGATGCGGAAATCACCATTCCGGGAATGAGGATATACCACAAATACCGGGACTCAAAATTGATAAGTACGTAGCCAAGCGGGAAAATAAATACAGAAACCAGCAAAATGAAGCCCGGAATCCGAAAAAGTTCTGCCCTGCTGTACCTGCGCGCAAGTCTGATCATACCATAGACCGCCAAAAAGAGAAAGGCTCCCAATTGAAGTACGCTCACCAGTAATTTTCCTATATTAAGTCCCACACGCACTATTTGCAGTCCAAACAGGTGCCACGAACTCCAGAAATGAGGGGTATCGCCATTGGCAAAATAAGGGTCTTCCCAATAATAAGGGCTGTCAGGGTAGACTGGAGGAATAAGGCTGCCGATACCCACCCGCCAAATAGGATGCCCGACAAGGTACCAGGACATATTGAGGCCACCCGCAGTAGATGTGGTCCAAATATTGTATTTGGCGTGCAACACGATGACCCATGGCAAAACCAACAGAAAAAAAGCCGAAAGACTGATTGTCAGTGATAATACACGACGACCATTTTGCGCTCCGCACAACAACCAGACGCAGCAAATAGTATTGACAATAAAAAAAGGGAAAGCGTAGGCTTTTGAATAATACGCCAAGCCACCGAGGATGCCATTTAATATCCAAAGCTGTGGTTTGAAGAGATATCCCGATGTCAGCAATACTCGCATTGAGGCCAACAAAAATGCACACTCCCAAAGATCGTCGAATGACTGCCAGAAAACAGCAAAAAGCAAGAACACCACCATTGAACTGCTAAAAGCGATCTTAACCCGCCGGCTAAGTTGAAAATAATCGAAAAAGTTGTCCAGCAGTCCCAGCCAGCAAACTCCTGCCACTACATTTACCACTACTGCAGACTGCATGATACCCAGACCTGTTTTTTGCACCAATGCGGTCATCCAGCAAGACCAGGGACTCCAGTAGCCATTCACCGCTTTCCAGTAGTCTCCGGTCGCATAGCGGCCGGATATTGTCAAATAAGCTACCCCATCGGGATCTATATAGTACTTATAATGAGGATACAACAACAGTACGGCCAGGCAAAACAGCACCGAGGAAAACACAAATATGTCGTATCGCCTAATCTGTTGCAAAGTCTCCGGATTTAAACTTTGAACGATAATATAAGAATAACCCCCATGCGGCAAAACCACTATACAGAAGTGAGACCGGCAGGAAATATCGCGGACTTTCTATGGGCCCGGCGATCAACACGAAATAGGCGACCGATACAACAGCAAATGTGCGCAAGGCAAATGGGGTATTTTTGAAATAACGCAGGAAAAACAAAAACCCGATCACCTTGAGCATATTAAAAACAAACACCAACAGCGCCGGGAACACAGATAAGTTGTCCTTCACATAATCTGCTACCCCACCCCAACCTTTGTCGGCCCAAACCGATGCAAACCCACCTGGTTTCCCGGTCTTTCCATAGAGCCGACCATAAGAAAGTTTACCTGTAAACAGGTCCATTTCTGCCTTACCGGGATCAAAAAGCATTTTTGCAGAACCTGCCAGATGAAACAAAGAATAGGAAAGCCAATGCTGTCTCCACAACGCCACACCCCGAGCAGAGGAAAAATCATAGCGATCCTTGTAGGCTGTAAAATACGAAGCCTCTTTCCGTTCAGCTGCAATAAACTTTGCTGCACTATCCGCACCATAATGCGACCGGATGTAGGGCTGAAAATAATAAAGCGAATTAAACGCCTGATTGCTCGTGACATGGAACTTTCCGGTCCGTGTCTGATTCCAATATGCGAAAAAAAACATGACTACAGCCGGCACCAATGCAATTGCTATTGTTCGTTGTGGCTTCAGCCTGCCCCAAATACTGTTGCCTGCAAGTATCAGTATGTGCACAAAAATAAACGGATACAAAACTGGCTTTACCATTATGCCTGCGATAAGCGCCACACCTGAAAGTAACTCATATTTTCTCCGGGACGTCTTAAACAGACTAAAAATGAAAGCGGCATAAATCAGGGTAAAAGTCTGCAACAAAATATCGGGCGCAATTGTATTTGCGTTAATAAATTGGGAAGGATATGCCGCAATCATTAAAAACAAGAGCCAGTCGGCTTTATCCGGCATACCCGAACTTCGCAGCATTTTGCGGCACATCAAAATATTGATCACCGACAAAGCATTCTGTAAAAGCAGAATCACCCAGTTATTGATAGTGATGCTATAAATCATCCACATAAACAACGGGTACAAAGGCATACGCTGCGTCAGATATTCTGGAACAATGGGTAGGGATGCGTTACCGCTATAGAATAAAAAGAGTTGCTTTATGTTCAGCGCCTCGTAGATATACTCGAACGAGTCACCATTATATATACGCTTAAAATGCAAAGCCAATAAGAAGTAAACCAGGTGCAAAAGCACCACGGCCAGTATGAACCGGCGATTGTCGGTCAGAAAACCCTTGTTCGTCTTACTCAGCTCAGTCAAGCGCCTCGATAATTTTGGCCAATTCAATGTCTTTATTGGTCACTCCGCCTGCATCATGACTTTGCAATTTGATGTGCACCTTATTATAAGTATTGCTCCAATCAGGATGATGATCGGCGTTGTCGGCTTGAGTGGCAACCCTTGTCATAAAAGCGAATGCCTCGGTAAAATCTTTAAAAAGAAACAACTTCTCAATAAAATTCTCCTTCAGCACCCATCCACTCATTTCATTGAGGTGTTGCTGAATTTCGGCGTTTTCTAATTTTTCGTGTTTAGTCATGAGGCCAATTTTATTGTAAATGTAAAGATACACTGCCTATAAACGGTTTGAGAGACCATTTATGCACTTTTCTCAAATTTTCGTGAAGCGTAAACGCAAGCTGTTGCTTACAACTGAAACCGAACTAAGCGCCATTGCCGCACCTGCTATCATTGGGTTCAGCATATAGCCGGTAAGGGGATACAATGCTCCCGCAGCAATGGGAATACCGATCACATTGTACACAAACGCCCAAAAGAGGTTCTGACGTATGATTCGAACTGTAGCGCCAGATAACTTTAATGCACCGGGTATTCTGCCAGGATCTGACGCCAAAAGCGTGATACCTGCAACGTCCATGGCGATATCTGAGCCTTTGCCCATGGCAATGCTCACATCTGCAATTGCAAGTGCCTGACTATCATTAATACCATCGCCTACCATACCGACTACTTTGCCCGACTTCTGCAACTCGCTGATGAAGGCAGCCTTGCCGGCAGGGTCTACTTCTGCTTTAAAATGAGTGATACCCGCGCTGGCGGCAATCGCGGCGGCCGTGGCTTGATTGTCTCCCGTAAGCATATAAACATCAATTCCCGATCGTTGCATATCGGCTATGGCTTGGGATGCCTGCTCTCTGAGCTTATCCGATAATGCGATAGCGCCAAGTACCTCCTTAAAATCAAACAAATACACCACAGAGAAAGCCTGCGCAGTCCATTCTGCTATTTTGGCCTTAAACATTTCCGGCACTTTGATATTCATGGATGCCAACAGGTTGTGGCTACCCAGAAAATACAACTGCCCATTGTATATCGAAGTAACACCACCACCCGTGATACTACTGAAACTGTTGACTGCCGCCGGTGCAACACCCTGCCCCAGGAAGTATTGCACCATTGCCCCCGCCAGCGGATGCTCGGATTGCTGCTCCATTCCCAAAACCACCGATGACCACAAAACTGTGTCGCCATCATTTTCCCACAATACACCGGTTACATCAGGTCGGCCTTCTGTGATGGTCCCGGTTTTGTCCAGTACCATAGCATTGATACGAGTGGCATTTTCCAGACATTCGGCGTCCCGGATCAGAATCCCCATTTCGGCACCCTTGCCCAAACCCACCATAATGGCAGTAGGTGTTGCCAACCCCAGCGCACAGGGACAAGCTATGACCAATACCGTAACAAAAGCGAGGAACCCATGTGCAAATCCCTGATCGCCACCGAAAACAAGCCACAAAGCCAATGCCAGCAACGCCAGCACTATCACAACCGGCACAAACACCGCTGCTACTCTATCTACCAGTTTCTGTACCGGAGCCTTACTGCCTTGCGCGTCTTGTACTGCTTTTATGATTTTAGCGAGAACTGTGCTGCTTCCCACATGCTCGGCCCGATACCGGAAACTGCCTTTCTGGTTGATGGTGCCGGCAAATACTTTGCACCCCTCTGTTTTTTCCACGGCTATTGGTTCACCGGTTATCATGCTTTCGTCCACCCACGAACCGCCCGATACTACCAACCCATCCACCGCCAGTTTGTCCCCCGGCTTCGCAATCAAAATATCTCCTTTGTCCACATCTGAGATCGGGATTTCAACCTGTGCGTTATCCGCTCCCACCCGCGTTACCGTCTGGGGTTGCATTCCCATTAATTTTTTTATTGCGCCAGATGTATCGGACTTAGCCCGCTCTTCCAAAAGCTTGCCCAGCAATACAAAAGTGACCACCACCGCAGAAGCCTCGAAATACACCCCGGCTTCCATGCCTTTTTGATGCCAGTATTCTGGAAACAACACATTAAAAACAGAAAACAAATATGCAATTCCTGTAGACAACGCCACTAGCGTATCCATATTGGCCGAACGATGCCTGAGCTGTTTCCATGCACCGGTAAAAAAACGCCGACCCGGAAAAAGTATGACAGGCGTTGCGAGGGCCCATGAAATATATACTGCTCCGGGAACATGTATGGACATAGGCATCATCCCCAGAACCATGAGTGGCACGGAACAAATAAGGGAGAGCACGACATTGCGCTTCAAGTCCCGGTAATAGCGATGCGCCTCTTCATTTTGACGGTCCGATCCCGCTTTCCCTTCTTCAATAATCAAATCATACCCAACAGACTGAACGGACTTTTTGAGACTATCAGCCTTTGTAGTTTGCGCATCAAAGGTTACTGAAACGGTATTTGTGGCCAGATTTACAACTGCGGCCTCCACGCCTCGCTGCAATCCCAATGCCTTTTCCACACTTGCAGCGCACGAGGCGCAAGTCATACCGGTTACCGGGAACGATTTTTTTACCTTTTCCATGATTCACATATTCTGCCAGAAGCAAAGGTCAGGTGTTTTCGTTTACCACCCTTTGACTTTTGGGAAAACGCAATAGAATTTAATTAAATTCCCGTGGCTACCCCACCATCCTTAAAAAAGCCGACCAGATTTGCTGCAATAAATCCCACAAAACCCAAAATATGGACCCAAACAACTGCATAAGACTTAATTACAAATTGAAATATTTTCACAGTACTGTATCAAAAATTCGGGTTAACAAATGAAAATTCTACTTATTTTTTTATTAACAACAGATATTTTATACTAATTTGCACCAAATTTACTTTTCGAATTTCTCTATGCATAGTGTAAGACTATATATATCATTCATTTTATTTACATTATTGCCTTTTCTATCTTTTGCGCAGAACAACGACAAAGAAAAAAACATTCAATTTGACACCCATTCCTGGCAGCTGAATCAGTCTGCAAAAATGGAGTTGGACTCGCTGGTAAAATTGCAAAAAATAAACACGAGGCAATTTCTGATTATTTATGGCTATGCAGATAGCATAGGAGATAAAAAACAAAACGAATTATTATCTAAAGCACGCGCAACTTCAATAAAAAAATACCTGCTGGGCAAGGGGTTGAACGAATACAATTTTTTGCTCTGTGCAGGACTAGGACAAATAGACAGCCTACCGCAGGGGCCAGACAAAAACAACAGTCAATTTTACAACAAGGCAGAAATAATATTTGGCGACGTGCGTAGCCTGGGAAGTCAAACCGCAAAGTCTGAAAAATGCAAACTTCCCGAATTGGCGCAATTGCCCTCTGACCTTTATGCTCCCAGTCGGGATACCGACACACGTCGCCGTTTTACATTTGACGAAAATACT
>CAIYJV010000125.1 GCA_903926605.1 uncultured Bacteroidota bacterium | reverse complement strand
TTCAACACCCATTGGTTCAAAATCCACAATGAGATCAATGTCGCTGCAGTCATTAAATTTCTCGGTCAACACGGAACCAAAGGCATAAAGCTTTTTAACCTTGTGGCGTTCACAAAGTTCATTAATAGCCCTGTTGTATTGATGGAGCATTGACATGGTAACAAAGCTAATCAAAATCAACATTAGCTTTCCGGTCTTTCACAAAAAACGTACGAAAGTGCCTGCACTAAACCATTTTGGTTTCTCCCCGTTCCCGGTGAATAGCTACCAGCAACACCACCGCGCCAGCGATAAAAAAAGAAATGAGGGCGATGACGGCGGTGCGCATATTCATTACATTGTCTATGATGCCAAAGGTGATCATACCTATTACGATGGCCAGCTTTTCGGTCACGTCGTAAAAACTGAAGAAGGAGGCGGTGTCCTGGGTAGGGGGCATGAGCTTGGAGTAGGTGCTGCGGCTGAGCGATTGTATACCGCCCATGATAAAACCTACCACCATGGCAATGGCATAGAACTGCATGGCGGTATAGGTGAAATATGCAGCGATACACGCCCCTATCCAGATAAGCACCACGAACAGGAGCACCCGCAAATTTCCAAACCGCTCGGATAATTTGGCCATGATGTAGGCTCCAGCAATGGCCACCAACTGAATAATGAGTATGACTACGATAAGCTGGGTGGTCTCCAGGTGCAGTTCTTTACTGCCAAACAGCGTGGCCGCCAGCATCACGGTCTGCACGCCCATGCTGTAAAAAAAGAAAGCTAGGAGGTAGGTCTTGAGCACCGCAAGGTTTTTTAGCTGGGCTATAACCTTGGCCAGTTCGTGAAATCCATTGACAATGAGGCTATGTTCCCGTGTTTTGCCCAGCGGGATGCCCTTGGGTAATTTGAAAAACGTGATCTGCGACCAACCTGCCCACCACAGCCCCACCATGAGGAAGGAAATGCGGGGAGCGAGTGTGGCATCTGTTATGCCGAACCATTCGGGCTTAAGCACGAATACAAAACACATGATCTGCAGTAGCACGCTGCCTATGTAGCCGTAGGCAAAACCCTGTGCGCTCACGGCATCGCGTTCGTGCTCGTAAGCGATCTCGGGTAGGTAGGCATTGTAAAATACCAGACTACCGCAAAAACCCAGGGCCGCCAATGTGGAAAAAACGATACCTAACTCGATATTGCCGGGTTTGAAAAAATATAGCCCGCAGCACGACATAGAACCGATGTAGCAAAACAGCTGCATGTACCGCTTCTTGTTGCCCTGAAAGTCGGCCATGGACGACAGGATGGGCGATAGCAGTGCAATAATGAAATAGGCGGTTCCTATAGAGAAGTCGAAGAGTGAACTGTTTTTAAAGATGTGTCCGAAAAACGAGACTCTGTCGTCGGTGATGTGGCCCGCCGCATCTCTTTTGGTGGTGATGGCTTCGTAATAGGCCGGGAATATGGTGGAAGTAATGACCAGATTATAGGCCGAATTGGCCCAGTCGTACATAGACCAGGCCCGGTGCATAGACTTGGAAGACCGTATCTCCGTCACGTTTTCGCCGGGTGCCGACATTTGCGGGGTGTTGCTTTTTTTAAACCTATGCAATATAACCAGTTTATGAAACAAAAAGCCTAAAACTGTTGCACGATTGTTGCAGGGTAGCGAAGAAGGCTTGTATTTTGGATCAGATCTTTGTAAAATTTACAGACTGGCGCTGGCTGGCAGGATAAAAGCTGTTTTTTTAGTAATTTCACCCTTTAAATAAAATATTATGCTTCGTCGTTTCCTATATGCCGCTTTGGGTTTTTCACTTGTAATGGGCAGTTGCAATAAAACTACGGTTACCCCTGCAAGCACCGCATCCATGATGTTCGTAAACGGATGTATACCATCTACTGCACTTGCTTTTAATGCAGATGCCTATATAAACAGTACAGCGGTTTCGGGTGCGTCGGGTATCGCCATTCTAAAGAACTCGGGTTACAAGGCAGTGGCGGTGGGAACAGACAGCGTGACGTTCAACACATCGGGCGCGGTAATAGCCGGAGGAAGCCTGGCCACTACCCTCAGTTCCAGCTATTCGGCGTTTCTGGGTGGCTCGGCATACTCGCCATTTGTAATTTTGCAGTCCGACGATCTGTCGGCACCAGCAACCGGAAATGTCAAAATCAGGTTTGTGAACCTGAGTCCACAGAACTTGAATGAAAGTTGTTATTATGGCACTACCAAGGTAGACTCGAACGTGGCCTATAAGTCAATCACTCCATTTTTCCAGGTTCCGGCAGGCACGGTGAACATACTGATGCAGGATCCGGCAAACCCCACCATGTTCCCCACCAACTTGCAGAGCCAGACATTCACTGCGGGCAAGATCTATACGGTCATGATCACGGGATTGTGGGCCAACACTGGCTCTACCGGGCTGACGTATACGCTGATAAACAATAACTAGCAGGAAATCGATTTGCGGTTCCTAATTTGTCATTAAGCCGGGAATATCTATATTTGTCGGCGTATCCCTATGTTTTCGCGGGGAGCGCACTACAGTCGCCTGACTGATATTCTTTTCTTTAGCATAAAATTTTAAATTTTTTAATGGAATACAATACTACGCGCAGCAAATTGCTGATGCCTGAATACGGACGTAATGTCCAGAAAATGATCGAGTACCTGCTGACACTGGAAGACAGGGAAAAAAGACTGAGAAATGCCGAAGTGATCATAGAACTGATGGGGACACTGAATCCGCATCTGAAGACTATAGAAGACTATAAACACAAATTGTGGGACCATCTGTACCAGATGACCAACTTTTCGCTGGACGTGGATTCACCGTATCCGCCCCCTACAGCTGAGGAAGTGTTTAAGAAGCCGGAGTGCCTGCCCTACCCGCAGGGGCCGATAAAGCACCGCCACCTTGGGAAAAATCTTCAGGCATTGCTGGATAAGGCTATGGCCGAGACCAACGACGAAAAACGATATGGCCTGACACAGGCTGTTGGTTACTACATGAAGCTGGCTTATGGCAACTGGCACAAGGAGCCCGTGCACGATGACATGGTGAAGAACGAGCTGAACGAGATAACCGGCGGCAAGCTGAAGTATGAACCCGGTACCTACAGGATACCGTACGACAACCAGCGCAGCAACAACTTTAAACAGCGCAACAACCAGAATAACCCCAATAACCGGAATTTCAAGAACAACAACCAGGGCAATAATAACGGGAACAACGGCAACGGCCCCCGGAACAATAACTTTAACAACGCCCAGGCAAACGGAAATTCGTTTAACAGTAACAACAACAATAATAACAGTAACAGTAACAACAACGGGGGTAACAACTATAATAAGAACCGGAAGTACAAAAAGAAATAAGCGGTTGCTGTAAAATCCTGGCCAATATGAATGCTTTTGAAATATACGGTGGCAGACAGCTGCAAGGTACCATAACCCCGCAAGGTGCTAAAAACGAGGCCCTGCAGGTGATATGCGCAGCCCTGCTTACGGATGAACCGGTGACAATAACCAATGTACCGGATATAATAGATGTAAATACGCTGCTGGAACTATTGGCGGATATGGGTGTGTCTGTGACCCGCCCCTCGGCCAATGCTGTGACGATACGCGCAGCGACCATTGAGCCCGAATATTTTGCTACCGAAGCCTACCGTAAAAAATCGGGCCGGCTTCGCGGAACCGTGATGCTGGCCGGACCCATGCTGGCTAGATTCAGGAAAGCCTATATCCCGCAGCCGGGTGGCGACAAAATAGGTCGCAGGAGGCTGGATACCCATATCCGGGGTTTTGAAAAAATGGGGGTTGTATTTGGATACGATGAACATCACCAGTTTTTCACCCTGGACGGAAACTGGCTGCACGGCGCCCACATACTGATGGAGGAGCCGTCGGTGACGGGAACCGCAAATCTGGTGATGGCGGCTGTAATGGCCGAAGGTGAAACCACCATTTACAATGCGGCCTGCGAACCATACGTGCAGCAGTTGTGCCGTATGCTGCAAAGCATGGGTGCGAAAATATCCGGGGTGGGCTCTAACCTGATACAGATAACCGGTGTAAAAAAGCTGGGTGGATGTACGCACAGGTTGCTTGCGGATATGATAGAGGTGGGTTCGTTCATAGGGTTGGCCGCAATGACCAGGAGCGAACTGACCATAAAAGACGCAGACGTGGCGCATCTGGGTATTATTCCAGAAATATTTCTGCGGCTGGGTATCGAAATCGAAACCAGGGGAAACGATCTGTATATACCTGCACGGGAACAGTACCGGGTGCATAAATTCATAGATGGCTCTATTCTTACGGTCTATGACCATCCGTGGCCGGGTTTTACTCCAGACCTCATCAGTATTGTGCTGGTAGTGGCAACCCAGGCCAAGGGCACGGTGCTGGTACACCAGAAAATGTTTGAAAGCAGGCTGTTTTTTGTAGATAAGATCATTGAAATGGGTGCGCAGATCGTCTTGTGCGACCCGCACAGGGCGGTAGTAATAGGACTGGACCGGCAAACACCGCTGCGCGGCATCAACATGGTGTCGCCGGACATCAGGGCCGGTGTGGCACTACTGATAGCGGCATTGTCGGCAAGGGGTAAAAGCACCATCCAGAACATCATGCAGATAGACCGCGGATATGAGCGCATAGACGAAAGGCTGAATGCACTGGGCGCCGACATTCGCAGGGTACAACATTAAACGTAACCATTTTTTGCAGGCTCGGAAAGCGTGCCGAAACCAACAGTATCCCGATAGCAAACTAATTTCAGTCTGTGAACATATCCTTCTTCATAGCGCGTCGTTACCTGCTGAGGCAGAAGGGCGCGTTTTCCTCTTTCATCATCAAGCTGGCCATTGCAGCCACGGGCCTCAGCGTGGCAGTGATGATAGTGGCTATGGCGGTGGTGAACGGATTTAATTATGTAGTAAGGGAGAAACTATTCAGCTTTACAGGTCATGTGCACGTAGTATTATTTGACGAAAACAGGTCGAACAGTCTCACGCCCCAGCCTATATATCTAGATAAAGAAATTCTGGATTCTATCAAGGCACTGCCGCATGTGACGCAGGTGTCGCCCTTTGTACAGCGGCCGGTGATCGTGCAGGCGCACGGCACTATGGAAGGTCTGAAGCTAAAGGGTGTGAACAGCGCCTACCGGATGTCGAAAGACATTTCGCTTTCCGGGGCAGGGATAGATTTCCGGGACTCGCTCTATGCACGCCAAATACTGCTTTCCAAGACCACTGCCGACCGGCTTTCGGTAACTGCCGGAGATACGGTGCAACTCGACTTTCTGGAACCTAGTTCCATGCCCCGGATACGAAGGGTGCGGGTGAGTGGTATTTATCATACAGGCATGGAGGAAGTAGATAAAAACTTCGGTGTTTGCGACATCAGGCTGTTGCAGCGCCTCAATAACTGGACCGCCGACAGCATAAACGGGTATCAGGTAGATCTGGACGATGAAGCATTCGCAGACACCACTGCCGGATACATACACGAGTACATAGTGCCGGCACCACTGGAAGCCTATACGACCACCGAAAATTATTCCTTTATCTTTGACTGGTTACAGCTTCAAAGCATGAATGGCAAAATACTGTGGATGATCATGGCGATAGTGTCGGTCATCAACATGGGGGCGGTGTTGCTCATTCTCATGGTAGACCGGGCAGCGATGATAGGGCTGCTCAAGGCGCTGGGCATGACGTTTGAGTCTACCCGTACCATTTTCCTGAGCATAGCAGGGCTCATAGGGGCCGGTGGCGTTTTGTTGGGAAATGTGCTGGGACTGGGTCTGTGCTGGCTGCAGTCCAGATTCGGGCTAATCAAGCTGTCGGAAGATGTATATTATATGAAGTACGCCCCAGTGCGCATTATATGGTGGCAGGTGGGGCTGATAGATGTGGTGACGCTCGGGCTTTGCGTATGCTGTATGTGGCTGCCGGCCTATTATATACGCCGCATACAACCCGCAAAGGTGCTTCAGTTCAAGTAGTAAAACTTTAGAAAAATACGGATTATGTCGAATAAGGAACTCTATTACAAAATTTGCGAAACACACGATATTCCGGTGTTTTCGCAGCCCTGGTGGCTGGATGTGGTTTGCAAGCAGTGGGATGTGGCCATTGCCCGTAAGGGTGAGCATATCACCGGCACATGGGCCTACCCGGTAGAGAAAAAACTGGGTGTCACGCTGCTGCGCACGCCAAGGCTTACTCCCTATCTCGGACCAACTGTGTTTTTTCCGTCAGACCTTAAAGAAAGTAAGGAAGACAACTTTGAACATGAAACCGTGTCTGAGCTCATCAAACAATTGCCAAAATCGCCGGTTTGGCACCTGGCAGTACCACCCGGGCAGAAACAAGCAGGCATATTTAAAAATACAGGGCTTAACTCCATTGTGCAGCAGACTTTCCTTATAGAGTTGCGCGAGTCTGAAGAGACTTTGTTCTCCAACCTCAAGGACACCATGCGGCGCAACATACGCATGGCAGAAGACGAGGTGATACTCACCAATTCTCCCGAACATCTGAAAGACCTTTACCACTACCAAAAAGCCACACTCTCTAAAAAAGGCAAGTCGCTGGCCAGTTCGTTCAAGGAAATGCAGCGCATCATGAAGGCGTGCCTGGAGCATAATGCAGGTGCGTTGTGGGTGGCAAAAGGCAAGAACGACAACAAGATCTACGCCATTGTATGGCAGGTTTGGGACAAAAAAAGCAGCTATTACTTTATGGGCGGCCAAAACCCGGAAAGCAGCAACTACCGGCCCATGTCGCTGGTCTTGTGGCATACTATTACCGAGGCAAGGGCTATGGGTATAGAAAAATTTGATCTGGAAGGCAGCATGGATGAAGGCGTAGAAAGGTTTTTCCGAAATTTCGGTGGAGACCGGATGCTTTATATCATACTTCAGAAGAATAAGTCACTGCTGTGGAAAATGAAGCAAATGGTATTCGGGTAGCGTTACAAAAAATGTCTTACGGATTGCAAAATCCGCGACCCTGGAGATTGGCATTTACAATTCCCGAACAGCCGGTTTTCGGCAGGCAAATCGCATTTTAGGAAAATAAATGGTGACACCAGCCTTAATGCGAGCTGCAAAAAACTTCGATTTACATGAATGCCGGGGCCAACCCATGCGCACAACCCAACACCAAATCATTGTAAATTTACTTAACTTTGCGCCGAAATATTATTGGTTTGACGATTCATAATAATAAGGTGCACCTGTCTGTGGTTAGTCCTGTTTACAGGGCGGAACTTATTGTAGATGAATTGGTAAAACGATTGCAGGCTACGTTGGGTACCATTACGGAATCGTACGAGATCATACTCGTGGAAGACTGCGGACCTGACAATTCCTGGGACAAAATAGCAGAAAACTGCCAGAAGGATACGCGGATAAAAGGCGTGAAGCTGAGCCGGAATTTTGGTCAGCACCACGCCATTACAGCTGGTCTGGACCACTGCCGCGGAGAATGGATAATAGTCATGGATTGCGACCTGCAGGACCAGCCCGAGGAGATACCCAAACTTTATCAAAAAGCCCTTGAAGGCTATGATGTGGTTTTTGCAGAACGGGCCAACCGGCAGGATGGTTTTTTCAAGAAACTGAATTCAAAGCTCTTCCGTATTTTTTTCCAATGGCTCAGTGGCATTCAGGTCAATAACTCGATCGCCAATTTCGGAGTATATCACAGCAAGGTGATCAATGCGGTGTTACGGTTCAAAGAGCCCATGAGGGATTTTGGCCCTATGGTAAAATGGGTAGGTTTTAAGACCACGACTGTAGATGTGAAGCACGCAAGCCGGTACGAAGGCAAGTCGTCTTACACGTTCAGCAAGCTGGTAAACCTGGCGCTCAATACTATTCTGGCCTATTCCGACAAACCACTGAGACTGACGGTGAAGCTGGGAATGGGCATATCCTTTTTTGCATTTCTTTTTGCATTATACAACCTCGAACAATATTTAAGTGGTAAGATCCAGCAACCGGGTTTTACAACGATCATTACTTCCATCTGGCTTCTGGGCGGACTCATTATTTTCCTGATCGGCATTGTAGGCCTGTACATCAGCAAAATATTCGAGGCAACAAAGAACCGGCCACTATATGTTATTGATAAGCAAATAAATCATCATCATGAAAATTAATCTGATAGAATATCTTGAAGACAAAAGAACTTCAGAACGTGCTGACAGGATCGCAGTAATAGATGGAGACCGTACCTTAAATTTCGGAGAACTCAAAGGCCTGTCAAAAAAACTTGCGAAAGTACTAGTTGCACAAAAAAACAATTTAAATAGTGCGATAGCGGTGTTTCTGCCCAAGTCTGTAGAAAGCGTTATAGCTGATACAGCCGTTACTTACAGCGGTAATATTTATATGAATCTGGATATAAAATATCCACAAGAACGTCTTAGAAATGTGCTGGCCAAAATTCAACCCGGTATTATAATTACCAGCAGCAACTTCACGGAACAGTTAAAAAATCTGTGTGGAGACGATATACTGGTTATTGACATAAATTCCGCCCTTCAGGCTGACGAAACTGCCATGACAGATACCGAACTCCTTTCGCGCCTGAATGAAATTATAGATACAGACCCCTATTGTATCATCAATACGTCTGGTTCTACGGGAACGCCAAAAGGAGTAGTATTGAGTCATAGAAACTTTATCGACTATTTAGAATGGTCATTCGACAAATTGGCCATTTCGGAAAATGAAATAATGGGTAGCCTCTCACCCGTGTTTTTCGACTTACATATTTATGAACTTTGCATTTTGATGGCCAAACAGGCAACGTTGGTCGTACTACCGGAACAGTACGCGGCATTCCCAGCCAAATTGTTGGAAGTGGTAGCATTACGGCAAGTAAATTTCATCTACTGGGTGCCTACGATCATGGTTAATATCGCAAACTTGAACCTTTTAGAAAGTGTGCCCTTGAATACTATTCAAAAAGTTATCTTTGCTGGTGAAGTATTTCCTACGCGCCACATGAATTACTGGAGGCGGCATCTGCCGCAGGCGTTGTTTGCAAATCTTTATGGTCCAATTGAAATTACAGTCGAATGTACATATTACATTGTTGAAAAAGAGATACCCAATGAAGAACCAATTCCTATTGGTTATCCTTGCAGGAATACCGATATTTTAATATTAAATGATGAAAACAAGCTTGCCAATGCAAACGAGAAGGGAGAACTTTGCGTAAGGGGTTCATCTCTAGCAATGGGGTATTGGAACGATCCAGAAAAAACAGCTAAAGCGTTTGTACAAAATCCGCTCAACAAAAAATACCCCGAGATTATTTACAGGACAGGAGATGTTGTGTATAAAGACGAAGCAGGATTAATTCATTTTGTTGGCAGAAAAGACTTTCAGATCAAGCATTCGGGCTACAGAATTGATTTAGGTGAAATTGAGCATATAATAGTAAACTGCTTAGCAGGGATAAATAATGCATGTGTAATGTACCATACTGACAAAAAGGAGATTTACCTGTATTTTGAGTCGCCAGTTGAAATAACGGGCGCCGAAATAAGAAAGAAACTCTCAGAATTTTTACCGAAGTATATGCTACCAACTCAGTTGCGGTATTACTCAGAACTCCCTAGAAACCCAAATGGCAAAATAGACCGGAATTTTTTATTACAACAGATGAAAAATGAATCCGGTTCATAGTTTGGGCGAAGTTTACGCTTTAGTTCAGTCTGTAAAGTCGAAATGTAATACCTTACTAACCAATCTGTTTATTGACACCGAAAAAACAAAGATCTGGATTGCTGAAGAAAAGATGCTCTGGTTTGATGGCGGTAAAAATGGCATATTGTTGTTACGTAAGGATAACGATTTTGATTATATTTACTATATTACGGAAAACATACATTCGCTATATTTGCTTTTAACTGGTGGTTCATTTATTCTTGCCAAAGGTACTTGCGTTGTCGACATAGTGGGTAGGCTGGCGGATGTGAATCAGATAGCCGCTGTTTTCGGCAAATTGGGATTTTTTCGCCATGATATGCTACAAAGGTATACCAAGACCAACAAGGCTGGTAGTAACGATTACGGCTTGAATAGCGAAGTGGAATTGGCGATCCCCGAGGACTGCAAAACAATCTCGGAAATGCTTCAGAATAACTTTGACCCATTTACCGACCAGATAAATAATGAAAAAGAAGTTGAAGCTTTAATAAGAGCGGGCAAAGTCATAAAAATCGCCGACAACGTTACAGTGAGAGGATTTTTAATCAGAACTATATTGCCCCAAATGTCGGTACTAAATAATTTTTTAGTTAATCCTTTATTTCGTGGAGAAAAAATAGGGTCGAAACTGCTGAAACATTATATTTTTGAAACAAAGTACATAAAAAGACTATTGCTGTGGGTAAGAACTGATAACGAAAATGCTATTGATATATATGAACGTCATGGATATCAAGCTGATTGCTTATTTGATTTGATTATGATTAACAACGTTTTATATGAAAAAAATTGAAAACATACTGAAAGAAATCAGACCCGAGTTTGATTTTACCGAATCTAGAGATTTTATAATAGACGGATTACTCGACTCGTTTGATGTAATTACTCTGGTTACGGAGTTGGATAAAGCATTCGGCATTTCCATTGACGGAATTGACATCGTACCTGAAAATTTCGCATCAATTGATGCAATCGCTGCCTTGTTAAAAAAGAAAGGAGTGGTACTATAATGAACCTGACGTTTAAAAATAAGAGGGTCACCGGCATACTTACAGTCGTTCCTGCAAAAGAGGTGCGCTTTGAGGATGAAATGGGCAACTACAATTTCACCAGGGAGCAATCTGTGAAGTTGCAGAAAATAATGGGTTTTGGTGCGCATCGGATCGTGGACGACGGGACATGCGTTTCGGACCTTGCTGTCTTCGGGCTGAATCACCTGATCCAAAACGGACAGCTGAAAAAAGAAGAAATAGACGCGCTGATATTTGTGACCCAGACGCCCGACTTTATGATGCCCGCCACAAGCTTTATCGTTCATGGCGCACTGGGGCTGCGTCACGACGTGTATTGCCTGGACATAAACCAGGGCTGTGCCGGGTATCTAGTAGGCCTGCAGCAGGCGTTTTTGCTCACCGAACAGGCAAACATCAATAAGGTTGTACTTGTTAACGCAGACATACTCAGCAGAAAGGTTAACAAAAGGGACAGGAACAGCTTTCCGCTTATCGGCGATGCCTGTTCCATCACTCTCATCGAAAAAGGCAGCGGTTCAGAGCAGCCGGTGTATTCCACCATCAAGATAGATGGTGGAAACAGCAATGTGCTTACTATTCCTGCCGGTGGCATGCGGTTGCCGTCATCGGCTGAAACTGCTATTGAAGAACAGGACGAAAAAGGCAACATACGCTCCAAGGACAATCTAGTGATGAAGGGCGATGCCGTTTACAACTTTGTAATGATGGAAGTACCACCCATGATCGCAGATTTGCACGAGCTTGCCGGCAAAGAAATTTCGGATACCGACTATTTCCTGTTTCACCAGCCCAACAAATTCATGTTGCAGAAACTGGCAGATAAACTCAAGGTGCCCTATGCAAAAATGCCATTTAATGTGGTGGAGCACTTTGGCAACTCGAGCGGTGTAAGCATACCAACCGCTATCACTTTCAACCTGGCCCAGGAGCTCAGGTCTCAGGAATATACGGTTTGCCTGGCGGGATTTGGCGTAGGGCTGACCTGGAGTTCCATGCTGCTGAAGCTGGGGAATCTGGATTTTTGCGAAATGATTAACTACTAAAACGATATAGAATGGAAAATTTTAAAAGTAAGATAGCAGAGATCCTGGAAGTGGATTCGGTAAACGACACAGACGTGCTGACTGATTTTGACAACTGGGACTCACTAAGTTCGTTAAGTATCATTGCTATGATAGACACGGATTATTCACTGAATATGAGTGCCGAAAAACTGGTTTCTTTTAATACCGTAGGCGAACTGGAGCAATTTGTAAAAGCCAACGGCAAATAAGCAGGATGACGTGTACTTTGATAACCGGCGCGGGTTCGGGAATCGGGCAGCAAATAGCAGTAGAGCTATGCGGCTCGCGCAACCTGATATTGTGCGGACGCAGTGCAGACCGGCTGGAAGAAACATTGCGCCTTGTGCACGGCAAAAGCAAGCAGATCTATATCTGGGAGTATGACCTTGAACTTGTTGAAGGGATCAAGGCGTCGCTGGAGGCTTTTCTCACTGCCAACAATCTGTTTGTAGATGGATTCATACACTGCGCAGGAAAAATGAGCGTGCTGCACATGCGCATGGCCGACTACAAGAACACGTTGAAGATTTTTAACGTGAATGTCTTTTCGGCTACAGAGATCGTGGCGTTGCTGCTCAAAAAAAGAAATAAGGAACACCTCAAAAATATTGTCTTTATCTCGGCGATACTGGCACAGTTCGGTGCGAAAGGGCACAACCTGTATTCGGCCACCAAGGCTGCGCTGAACGGGCTGATGCGCTCGCTGGCAGTGGAGCTGGCACCCGAAATAAGGGTGAACAGCGTTCTGCCCGGCGGCATCAGGACTCCCATGTCTGAGGCTGCATTTAAAGATCCGGTCATTGTGGAGAAATTTAGGGCAGAATATCCCCTGGGCATTGGTGATACGCAGGATATTGCCGATATGGTGTATTTCCTTTTGTCTGATAAAGCAAAATGGATCACCGGTCAGGAAATGGTGGTAGATGGTGGGAGAACGATAAATATGTCACACAAATAAGTAACCGATGAAAACGACTAACCTGTTCAGGGATAAGGACAATCACTGGATAACCAATACCGATATATTACGGATACTGGACGAAAACAAAGCGTACGATTGCGACATTTTGTACATGCACACGGGCCTCTCGTTCGGGATACCCAATCCGGAACTGAAGAAAACAGAACTTCTGGCAAGCCTGTACGAAATACTGGCCGAGCTGAAACTGAAAACGCTGGTTGTGCCTGTGTTCACGTTCAGTTTTTGCAATGGCACCGATTTTGATCTGCTTAATTCCAAGTCAAAAATGGGTGTACTGAACGAGTATATTCGCAAACTACCCGGTAGCGTGCGGTCGGCAGATCCACTCATGTCGGTGTCTTTGTTGGGGGCAGATACAGACCTGGCCACGGGTATAGGCAAGGAGTCCATAGGCAAGGATTCTACCTTCGACAAGTTGCATCATCGTAAAAATGTAAAATTTCTGTTCCTGGGTACCGGGTTGGGAGATTGCTTTACCTATATGCACTATATAGAGTATTTCGTAAAAAGCCATTACCGTTACAGCAGGGAGTTCAGCGGGCAAATGATCATGCCGGACAAAACCTATACCGATACTTTTTCTTTGTTCGTACGGTACAAAAATGTGTATCCCGGGAGGGGAAGCTATGCTTATGAAGACATATTGGTCGACAAGGGTATTGCATCGAGAACCCCGTGTGGCAATAGTTTTATCACATTGGTCGACGAACCCAGGGCTTTTGAGGTATATTACGACATGATCCAAGGCAACCCCGACTATTTTATAGATTCCCGTTCGGTGCACGACTACGACAAGACCTTTTTTGTAAAAGACATGGTTGCCCTCTAAACTGTTCATTGCATGCATACCATACGAATAGACATAGATTCAGATGTGTTCGGAAAAGACTTCCTGGAGATAAAAGACTTCGACCCGAATACCGGGTTTGCCGATTTCGAATCCGGATACGTGCGCGATCTCAGTCCTTATTATGTTTTTTGCAAGATCCCTGTGGAATGGATCAGCGATATTCAGGCTCTGGAACGGTATGGATTTGAGTTTATAGAGTTTCAGGTAAGGGAGCAGCTTACGCTGAAGAAAGAACCGTATCCCGTGTTCAAGCCCTATGTGTTTGAGGAGGCTGCAGAAGCCGACCTGCCTGCGATCTACGACATTGCGGCTACTACATTTGAACACGACAGATTTACAATAGATCCCCGCATGACCGGCAACTTCTCCGGAGACCGTTATAAAGCATACGTCCTGAAATCCCTGCGTGCCGAAGATGAATTTCTGTACAAACTCACCAATTCGGAGTCGGGAGAAATAGTTGGTTTTAAAACGCACAAGATCGTAAACGGCAACGAAGCAGTCATGTTCCTGGGCGGCGTTGTGAACAAATACAAGAAAACCCCCATTCCCGTGATCAACGGCTATTGCGAGCTGAACGAGTTGCTGAAAAAAGGAGTGAGAAAGGTAACCACCCATATTTCAGGCGGCAATTATGGCGTGCTGAATTTGGAAGTGAAACAATTCGGGTACAAAGTTGTGCAGGGTTTTGTGGTGCTAAGAAAAATATATGCGGATTGAAACCCTCGAAAATGCTGATTTTTTCTCCAACACCTATCTGCTTTCGCTGCCAGGCTATTCCGGTATTGTAGTCATAGACCCGGGTATAGATTACGAAAGGCTTATGGATAAAATATGCACCGACCAACTGGTGCCTGAATACATCCTGCTGACCCACGAACACTTTGATCATATTAGGGGCACCGAAATTCTGAAAGCAAGCTTTCCTGATTGCAAAATTGTGTGCAGCCTGTCTTGCAGCGAGCGCATTGTCGATGCACGGCTGAACCTGTCTTTTTTTAAGAACACGCCCTACGAGTCTCCCGCCGCCGACGTGGTGGTAAACTGGGGAGACATAATAGAGTGGAAGGTGCCCATAGCATGTTATCCGTTCGAGGGGCACTCGCCCGGGGGCACCCTGTTTTTCGCAGGACCGGTATTGTTCTGTGGAGACCAGTTTATCCGCAATACCAAAACCGTAACCAATCTGCCGGGAAGTAAGAAACAAAAAGTGCCGGAGTGCTTAGATTTCCTAGTGACCCATTTCAGTGGCGATACCTGCGTTTACCCCGGTCACGGACCGACCATGATGCTGAGCGAACTGAAAATATTTTGAATAAGGCAAAGAAACTGCTACAAGGCTCATGCCTCATGGCCTGACTTGCTTCGGTTGAATAAAAATTATGAATACGATATCTAAAAAAACGCAGGACTTCCTGCATTTTTTTCACAGACCCTTTGGCAGGGTACTGACACAAGAACAATTCAGGTACCTGTCGTGCGGTGCGTTTGTGGCCATTCTGGACGTAATGATGTTTTCATTCGTCTACAATATTCTGCTGCACCGCCAGCCGCTGCATTTAGGCGGAATGAATGTGCAGTCGCACGTGGCCGCACTCTGGATCCCGTTCCCGGTCGGCTTCCTTATCAGCTATTTGTTGTCCCGGTATGTGGTATTCCATCAGACTACGCTCAAAAGCACTACTTCTGTGTTCCGTTACACCCTGCTGGTAGTAGCATGCCAGGTATTGAACTATCTGCTCATCAAGTTTTTTGTGGAAGTCTGTGTGTTTCCGGCTATCGTATCAAAAATCCTGTGTACCGTGCTGGTGGCTTTGTTCAGCTATGTGGCACAAAGGTATTTTACGTTCAAAACCTGATGCCTCAGGCAATGAGGCGACTTGAACGGGCAATAAATACGCTACGAATATTGTAGCCTTTTCGTTAATATTTCGGGAAGATGGATAATTTACCCATCCTATTGCTAACTTTGCCAACAATCAAACCGGTTATTACAATTATTTTTATATAGGTATACTCCGGGCTATTTTTATGAACAGGTATCTGGTTATTCTTATTCTTTCGGTAAGCGTTTTGCGGGCACAGGCTCAGGAAAACGATTCGGTCTTCGCCAACAAGCGGCGTTCTACGTTTATGATTAGGCATGTGCTGAAGCCGAGGGAGACACTGACCATGCTCGCCCAGCGCTACTATGTGAACCTGATGGCGCTGGAAAGCGCCAACGAATTTGACGCCAAGAAAAAACTGGCGGTGGGTGACTATGTGTTCATACCGCTTACGAAGGACAATTATTTCCCTGAGAAAAGGCCTTTGGACGTGACCGACTTGCACCAGCTTTATTACAAAGTGGGTGACAAGGACAATATGTCGCTCATCATTAATCTTTTTCCACAGGCATGTCTGGAACACCCCATGACAAAGGAACAGCTGCGTATCATGAACGATCTGCATGGCTTTAATGTGTCTCCAGACCAGCCGCTTAACATTGGCTGGATACGGATGATTCCGCCCGACTCGGCCAACATAGCACGTGGTGTGGGTTATCCCGCCCCTCCCAAACCAGTGAAGGTAAAAGATACGGCAAGGGTTTATTTCGGCGGACTGGAACCGGCCTACAATCTGGCTACCGCTAATGGTACCAATGTGCTTACGGAAAAGGGAACAGCGGTCTTTTTTGATAAGCCCGGGAAAAACAATATGTACTTCGCGTTTCACAACACCATGCCCCGCAACACTATAATAAAGGTGACCAACCCTGGCAATGACAAGTCTGTTTTGGTAAAGGTGATTGGCGCCATACCCGACACCAAGAATTTTTCGGGCAGTATTATTTGCGTCAGCAGCGCTGCACGCGAAGATCTGGGGCTGCAAAGCGAAACCCGTACCTGGGTAGAACTGACGTATCCTGTAAACTAACTTTATCCTCCTGTCTGTAACACGATGCCTGTGAAAGTACTCATCATACGTTTTTCATCCATCGGCGACATTGTGCTCACCACGCCCGTGGTTCGCTGTCTGAAACAGCAGAAGCCGGAAACCGAAATACACTACCTCACCAAGTACTCGTTTCAGCCGGTGTTGCGCAACAATCCGTATATAGACCATATTCACTATCTGGATAATGATCTGGATGAAGTGATCGGCAAACTGAAGGAGGTGAAGTTCGATTATGTTATAGACCTTCACCATAACCTGCGCACTCTAAGGGTAAAAAAGGCACTCAGGACCACATCGTATTCCTTTCCGAAGCTGAATATCCAGAAGTGGCTGCTTACAACGTTAAAGATTAACCTGATGCCGGATACGAGTATCGTGGATCGCTATATGGAAACGGTCAAGCCACTGGGTATAAAAGATGACTGCCGTGGCCTGGACTACTTCACCGACGACCAAAAACTAACCAACAATGACATACCCATGAGCCACTGGAACGGCTTCGCGGGTTTTGTGATCGGCGGAAGCTATGCCACCAAGCAACTGCCCGCCGCACAATGGAAAAAATTATGCGCTCTGGTGCCCTTTCCTGTTATTTTGCTGGGTGGTCCCGACGACCGTGAGCTGGGTGATGAGATCGCCGCAGACGATCCGATAAGAATCTACAACTCCTGCGGAAAATTCAGCCTCAACGAGTCTGCCGAACTGGTGAAGCTGTCCAGCGTGATCGTAAGCAACGATACCGGACTCATGCATATTGCGGCGGCATTTCATAAGCCGGTCATCTCTTTATGGGGCAACACCACGCCCGGCATGGGTATGTTTCCCTTCTACGGGGCCAATAACCTGAAGGATAAGACCGAGCCACTCTCTGTGATCGTGGAAAACCGCGATTTGTCCTGCCGCCCGTGTAGCAAACTGGGCTATGCCCAATGCCCCAAGAAACACTTTAAGTGCATGAACAGCCTTGATATGGGATTTGTGGCTTTGGAGGTTCAGCGCCTTTGGAAGGTGGACAAATAGTCAACAAAAACTCCCCCCGATTCTGTACCGTTCCACCCGATCCGGATTGGAAAATTATGCTTGTACTTCCTTGAAAAACGTTTGTCAATATCACAAAAAGCCGCCCAGGAAGAATTCCGGGGCGGCTGATCTTTGAACGTTTTGGGCCAATACTACCAGTTGGAGCTGGCCTTTTCGTTTACATTAAAATCTTTGTCCGTTTTTGGGCTCTTTTTAAATTCTTTCTTTTCAGCTTTTTTTGGCTCTTTTACGCTCTTCTTGTTCTCCGTTACGTTGGCATCTTTGTCTTTGTCGCCGCCGGCAGAACCCCATGAACCCTTATTGTCTTTGTCACCGCCCTTCTCTTCATAACCCTTGGGTTTTACCACCGTAAATACCCTGGAAATGTTGAAGCCGATATGCAATTGATGCTTAGCCCACTGGTCGGTTGTCTGACCAATAAAGGTGCGTTCGTTGAGTGCCTGTGCGTTAGACAACATAAGCTGGAAAACGTGACCACCCGTCTCTACTTCATAGCCTATAGAGAATGTGTTGTAGGTAGGTTGTCCGCTTACCGTCATGGAGGAGTTATTGAGCCTGTAGAAATACTCAGCTGTTATAGCCGAACTCCGGCTGAACATCTTGCGGAAACCAATACCAATGGCGTAGGTATTGTTTTTATATTTCGCACTGTCTATCAGGTTGTAATGTACCATGGAAGGCATGATCTGTACAGAAAATGTCTTGCTGAATTTGCGGCCAATAATGATCTGGTTGGTGAAGAACATACGGTTGGAAGCCAACCATTTATAGGAACTGTCTGCCAAAGTGGGCGCTGGTAATGTCTCCATAGACGTATTGCCGAAATAAGTGACGGTAACCGGCGATCCTGCGCCGATCTGTTGCCTGAGCAGTTTGATCTTTACACTACCGTCATATTCTTTGTTGAACGCACTGTGCCCTATGCCCAGCATGAGCCAGCGGTTTACACCATAGTCGAACGCGATCTTGGTATAGGCATTGTCAATACCCCAGAAATTCTCCGCCCCTGAGCTTACCGCTCCAAAACGGTGTGTGATCCGGAAGTCGAGTACACCGGGACCCAGACACTCTACCGTACTGCCATCTATGAGGCGTGTAGACTTAAAAGTGGCAAAAGCATATTCCTTTACAGGTGGCAGGCTACTGTTCAGTTCGTTCAAAAGGTCGTCCTGTGCGGTGGCCGAAAAACCGGCAGTCACCATACATGCCAACAGAAGTCCTTTAATCTTAGATTTGGTCATAAAACTTTTATTGTACAAAAAATTATTGCTGGGTCATTTCTGCGTCAAAGGTTACTTCTGCTTCCTGGGCCACCTTGTCACCAACCAGTGCTGGTACCACAATCTTATGATCGGCAAGTTTCACCTTGAACTTAGCGCTTAGTTTCACTTTTTTACCTTCAACTGTGATAGTGCCAGGTATGGTCATGTCGGCAGTATTGCCATGCATGGTCATCTTACCAGTAACCGTAGTCTTGTAATTGCCGTCTTTAGAAAAATTGATCTCGGCAAGATTGTTGATTTTACCCTTGAAGTCCGACTTGGTGTACTTGTCGCTTTCCAGGTATTTCTCGTTAAAATGTTCTTCCATCAGCTGCTTTTCGAATTTGAAAGCCTTGATCTGCATTTGAAACACGATTTCTCCGGTTCCGGCATTGAGCAGACCGGCCACCTCGTTGTTCTTGCCGGCAATCTTTTCCGGGGAGGTAGATGTCGTGGCGTCGAATGTGGCTTTGCCAGTGCGCGTCATGTATTTCTGCGCGAAAAGTGCGGATGCTCCCATACTCAGGATCCCGATTGTAAGCAGTAATTTCTTCATGTATTTTGATTTGTGGATTTTAAAATAAAAATCAGTTTCCGCAGTTTGCACCAAGGTTGGCCCAACGCGTGATCTTGTTGATCTCGCAACTACCCAATTTGTTGCCTGTTGTAGGCATATTATGGTTGCGGCCGGTGGGTGTCCAGTTAATGTCATTTACCACTGTGCCGTTTTGTACCAGAGGTTGCAATACAGTGCTGTCAGTAAAATCATATCCCGAACCACCGCCAGCTCCATGACAATCGCTTGAGTTGCAGTTCTGGGTCAGAATGGGTTTGATGTCTGTTGTGTAAGAAATAGTGGTAGTGTCGCACGCATTGGGCTTGATGGGTGTGGGGTACAATTTGTCGTACGAATCGTTGTAACAACCCGCCAATGCCACTGCGGTGCAGCCAATTAAAAATAACTTTTTCATTCTTCCTTTACCTTTCTGTTATGAGTAAAATTAATTTGTCTTGATTACGCAATCCGTAAGGGAAACGCCTGTAATTCCGTTACCGGTACAGAATCCTCTTATGGTCAATTCTTTGCCTTTGTCCAGGGTTATGTTCTTCTCCCTCATGGCACATTGTATGCCTGCAGAGGGGTCTGAAGTACCCAGTACAGCCATTACGCCGCCGTCCTGATTTTTTTCAGATTCGGTCACACTGCCGGTCACCTCTATTACCTTGTTCAGGTATTTGGCGTCAGCAGCTTTCTCGTCCTTATTATATTCCTTAAAAAGGTCGTCTGCTTTAAAGACAATGGCTGTGGCATTTTCAGCTTTTGGGTGGGGTTTGTTCCACATATAATATCCGGCTCCACCACCTATTAAACCCGCTACCAGCAATACACCAGCAATTTTTTTCCACATAAATACAACTTTGGTCACAAAAATAAGAAGATAATAAATAAACGAAATTAAATTATGCAATTATAAAAATAGCAATTAATTATTTATTAAATTGTTTTACCTGATATGTAAGCTGTTCCCCGAAACATACATACTATATTACCCTGTTCGTCAGTGGTCACTACGTCATAAAAACCGGTTCTGTTACCTCTGTGCATTCTTTTAGCCTCTACCACCAGTATATCTTCTTCATTTGCCGGTTTTACAAAGTTTATGGTCGCATCCAGCGCCACACTCAGTACACCATCTGTATTGCACGCAAAAGCAAAAGCGCTGTCGGATGCCGAAAACAATACGCCGCCGTGTATGGTTCCGAAACCGTTGAGCATATCTTTCTTTACTATATAACTGAGTTTGCAATATCCGTCACGGTACTCTGTTACAGTCAGTCCCAGCCAACGGGTAAAATGATCATGCAACAACATTCGTGCCAGTACGGGGTTTGTGTCATTATTTTTTCCTTGTTCCGGCATAATTAGTTGTTTGGGTTCAGGAGTGTATCACAAGTTCTGTGCCACTCAGTACGGGTATTACCGGATGCAGGTTGGGCGTGGTACAATACTCCAGATCCCGCTGCAAACCATATCCCGACAATCTATGATAGTGGGAACTGTCGCGCAGAAAATCGAGCAAATTATCGCCACCCGAACTTTTGTACATCTGGCGTGCAGCGCGTGCGCTGTCGCAGTTTATAGAAAACTCGTCCTGTATATTGGTCACAACTGCGCCGGCAAACAGCGTGTCTTCCATATTAAATCTGTCTTTCCAGGAGGCACATCCCAGCAACACGTTTTTACCGCAGCCCCTCAGGTAGTCGCATAGCACATTCAGATTCAGGAAGGAGCCGATCAATATGGTGTCTGCATTTTCTACCATGTGCAGCAACCGGGTTCCGTTGGTGGTAGTAAGTACCAATGTTTTACCGGCAATAAAATCTGGTCTGAACTCGAGGGGCGAATTGCCATACTGCAAACCCGGTACCACCTTGCCGTCGCGCTCGCCGGCGGTAATGCTGTTTTCTATCGAATTGCCCAATTCTATACATTCCGGAACAGAGGCTACGGGTATCACACTTTTAGCGCCGTTGTGCAGCGCAGCAGTGATGGTAGATGTGGCCCTGAAGATATCAATGATCACCACAACCGTACCTACCGTGTCGTACAGGTGCAGCAATGCGGGCGACAAGCAAACCTCAAGGCGGGGTTTTCCTGAATCATTCATACGGCACAAGGTAAGCAGATTCTTAAAAATTTCGCATCCTCCAACCTTGCTAAACCTCAATCTACGTATATATTAACATTGTGCTGCAAGCAAACTTTCATTCTAATCGTTACCTTTGTGCCGCTATGCGAATTGAAGTACTCAAGTCAAAAATACATAGGGTAAGGATCACCGAAGCAAATCTGCACTACATAGGAAGCATCTCTATAGACGAGAACCTGATGGATGCCGCAAACCTTATTGAGCATGAAAAAGTTACGGTGCTAAACATAGACAATGGCGAGCGCCTTGACACCTATGTGATAAAAGGTACCCGCGGCTCTGGAATGATATGCATGAACGGCCCCGCAGCCCGCCGTGTGACAGTAGGCGATACAGTGATTGTGATATCTTACGCCAGCATGGAATTTGAAGAGGCCAAAACTTTTAAACCGTTTATTATTTTCCCCAAAGAAGATAATAGCCTGTAATCCCGTATTCCCGATATGAAAAAAGCCCTGGTTACTATCTTACAGTATGTAATATTTTTTGGGCTTGGCATATGGATTATTTATCATATGCTGCACGAACTTTCTCCCAAAGACGAGGATGAACTGCTTTTCGCATTAAAGAATCTCAAACTTTTATATCTCGTCCCGATATTTTTTATTGGTTTTCTGTCGCATTTTTTCAGAGCGTTGCGCTGGCGTTTGCTGTTGCAGACTATTGATGTGAACCCCACGGTCATTAATACCTCATTTGCCGTCTTTATAGGTTATTTTGTAAATCTGGGTTTACCCAGGGCCGGTGAAGTGGCTAAATGCACTGTACTGGCCAAGTACGAAAAAGTGCCGCCGCACAAGATGGTAGGCACCATACTGGCCGAGCGCGCATGGGATGTTTTTTGCCTTATCGTGATCTGGGTGCTGGCTATTTCGCTGCAGGCATCTGTGATCAGTGAGTATGTGGTGGCATTCAGTCGCCGTTTTCAGGGCTATGTGCATCAGCACAAGAGTTTTTTTCTGGCATTGCTCGTCGCTGTGGTTGCGGCCATAGTGGCGGTAATACTGGTTTACCGCAGGCATAGGGAGAACAAGATAGGTCAGTTTATAAAGGAAATGAGCCACGGGGTATCTTCAATTTTACGCATGAAGAAGCGGTGGGCGTTTTTGGGGTATACTGTGCTTATCTGGGCAATGTACACCCTGCAGATCTATTTCGGGTTTATGGGCCTGCCCGCACTGGAGGTTTATCATCTTAGCATATTTGCGGCGCTTGTGGTGCTCGTATACGGCAGTTTGGGTATGATCATTACACCCGGCGGTATAGGAATGTATACACTACTGGTAGCCGAGATCTTATCTGCCTATAATGTAGCCGATGTGCCCGCACAGGCCTTTGGCTGGATCGCATGGGCCGTGCAATCGGTGGTGATCATCGTCCTCGGAATTATTTCTTTTTCTTTCATTCATGTTTACAACCGCAAGCTAGCACATGGACAAACGCTCGTGGATTCGGCGCAGGATATACAGTCGTGAGGCTCTGGCCATGGAATGCAATGTGTGGAGAGCCGCCCAGAAAAAAATAGTATTCACAAACGGCTGCTTCGATATTCTGCATTTCGGACATCTGGACCTGATAGCGCAGGCGGCGGGACTGGGCAATATACTGGTGGTGGGGTTAAACACCGACGCATCTGTAAAGCGGCTGAAAGGCCCTGAGCGCCCCATGACACAGGAGACAGACCGAGCCTTCCAAATGGCATCTCTGCTCTGCGTGGATGCAGTGACTCTTTTTGAAGAAGACACCCCCCTGGAACTGATCACGGCGCTGCGACCGGATGTACTTGTGAAGGGCGGCGACTACCACCACGGCAATATTGTGGGCGCAGACTTTGTGAAAAGCTACGGCGGCGAAGTGGCCATCATTCCGTTTGTGGATGGGTACTCCACCACTTCTACCATAGAGCGGATAAAACGCTTGTAGCACGTCATTCGCTGTTTTATCGCTTTTTATGACGAAAAACACTTTTTTCTTTTTTGAAACCCATAATTTTGGGCAGTATTTGTTATGAAAACCTTGCGCAACATTTTATTCGCTCTGATCGTATTACTGGTCGCTCCGCTGTCTTCTTTCGCAGGCAAAGAGGATGTCATCACCGAACACAAGTCTGTGACCGGAAATTGTGACCAGTGTAAGAACCGGATTGAAAATGCGGCTTACATAAAAGGGGTCAAATTCGCCTCCTGGGATGCGGACAAACAAGACCTCACGGTGAAATACGATACCACAAAAACAAATTCTGATCTTATACTCCAAAGTATAGCCAGGGCGGGTCACGACAATGAGAAGTATAAAGCCACAGACGAGGACTACAAAAAGTTGCCCAAGTGCTGTAAATACAAAACAACCGGAAAGCACTAAAGTCATCCGTATTGGGCGACGTTATTACAAACTACTTCTTTGTGGCTTGCTGCTAAACTTATCCCGAACTGCCTCTGCACAGACCGAAAGGACCATAACAGGGCAGGTCTTTGCTAAAGACAACCATAAACATACGCAATTGCTGGAAGGGGCTACAGTAGTGGTGTCGGGTGCTGGTATAGGTGCGCAGACCGACAAGGACGGCTCTTTCGCTGTTAGTTTTCCGGATAGTTTCAAGACGCTCATAACAAGCTATATAGGGTATGGTACAGATACCATTAGTCTGGCACCCGGAAAAAGCAATTACCGTATAGAACTGCACCCTTCGGGTACCCTCAACGAGGTGGTGATAAGGGAAAACCTTAAAAAGACAGAGGTTGGACTACTCAATACATTCAAGACTGAAAAAATAGGCCAGGCAGAACTATACAAGGCCGCCTGCTGCAACCTGAGTCAGAGTTTCGAGACCACACCATCGGTAGATGTTTCGTTTACAGATGCGGTAACCGGCTACCGGCAGATACGTATGCTTGGGCTGGCGGGCACCTACACCCTTATTACGCAGGAGAATATTCCGTTGGTACGGGGTTTGGCTTCGGTGGCAGGACTCACCTTTACGCCGGGTAGCTGGATGGAGGGGATGCAGTTGAGCAAGGGTACCGGCAGCGTGGTGAACGGATACGAAAGCACAGCCGGGCAGATAAATGTAGAATTGAAAAAGCCGTTTACCGGCGAAAAGTTGTTTGTAAATATGTACCAGAGTTCGCAGGGCAGCACACAGGCGGGTCTGGTATACCGCAAGAGCATAACGCCCAGCGTGGGTACGGTGTTTATGGCAGATGCCACGTCTCAATGGTTGAAGGTGGACCTGAATCAGGATCATTTTATAGATCAGCCTCTGGGCAACCAGATCAACCTGCTGAACAGGTGGATTGTTACCACCCACAACGGCTGGATGTTTCAGGCCGGTGTGAAGGGACTGTATACCCACGGCGTAGGTGGTGACTGGAACTTCAAAGAAGGAGATGCACAGGTGCCGGGCAACCCATGGGGTTATGTGGCAACCACCAAACGGCTGGAAGACTGGGCCAAGATAGCCAAGGTTTTTAATCGCGAAGAAACCAGTATCGGCCTTCAACTCTCCAATACCGAGCACAACCAGCAGTCTATGTACGGGCAGAACACCTATTCCGGCATTCAGCACAGCTTCTACGCCAACCTCATCTACCAAACCTATATTGGCACAACAAAGAACATAATTAAAACCGGCATAAGCGCAGTGCTGGACAACTATAATGAGCAGGTGACGCAGGCTACCATATCACAAAGTTATTTGCGCTCGGAAAATACACCGGGCATTTTTGCTGAATATGCCACATCGTTTACAGACAAGTTCAATATAGTAGCGGGTCTGCGTGCCGACTACAATAACTATTCAGGCGCTTTTGTTACACCAAGGTTGCATATTCGGTATGCTCCCTTCAAGCGCACTGCCCTGCGGGCATCCATAGGCCGGGCGCAGCGGACAGCCAATGTCATTGCAGACAATATCGGCTATATGGCCAGCAACCGGCAGATCGATATTCAAAATCCTGCGCCGGGCATGCCGTATGGCCTAAACCCTGAAGTTTCGTGGAACACGGGTGTCAACCTTACCCACAAGTTCAAATACAGGTATCATGAAGGGGTCTTTACTGTCGACTATTATTATACCTGGTTCACCGATCAGGTCGTGGCAGACATAAACTACCCGCAGATACTGGAATTTTACAACCTGAAGGGACGCTCATTTTCGAATAGCTTTCAGGCACAACTGGATTATGAACTGTTGCGCAAGTTCAATGTCCGGCTCGCGTACCGGTATTTCAACGTCATGACCACTTATTCGTTCAACGAACTTGGTCTGCAGGATAAACCCTTTGTTCCGCCGCATCGTGCATTTGTAAATCTGGATTACGAGACAAAGAATAAATGGAAATTCGATGCCACGGCCCAATGGCTCAGCAGTCAGCGCACACCGTTCGTCACACACAATCATGGCGGCTCCGGCTCGGGTCTGTTTACCTACTCACCAGCCTTTTATCAGCTCAATGCTCAGGTAACCAAGGTTTTTTCTGACAAATTTGAGGTCTACCTTGGCTGTGATAATATGACCAACTTTATGCAGCACGACGCGATCATTGATTATGCATCCCCCTATAGCCGTTCGTTCGATGCGTCTATGATCTGGGGCCCTATGATGGGTGTAAATGTGTATACCGGGTTGCGGTACAAATTGCTTTAGTGTCGCGGGGCTTTGGGCTGGCTTATTTCGCCATCGCGTAGTTTCCATTCGTCATACCAATGGGTGTCAAGATTGCGCCCGTCGTGATAATCTTTTATGCCGGTATCGTACTTCACCGGTATCCAGTTGCCATCTACCTCGTTCAGTATCAGGTAGTGCGACCAGGGATGTTTCAGTATCAGCATATAGTCATTGCGCCGTGGGCGTATCAGTGCCGAATATTCACTGTTGGTATAGCTGTGCGCGCCCAGCCCGTCATAGGTCCACCAGTTGCCGATCTGGTTGAAGGAGACATAAAGCATGCTGTCATTTTTAACCCTGACCCGGCAGGCATCGTGCAGCCCCGTAAGATTATACGAAAACACATCGTAAACCGGGGCTTCCGTTTTTATCCCGAGTAGCGTTGATCGCAGCGAGGTGTAGGCCCCGTCTGGGTTAGCGCCAATCATGCCAACTCCGCTCATATTATCGGGCACGTTCAGAAGCAGTACCGTACGCTTGCCGGGGTCGGGCAGTTCTTTCAGTAAGCGCTGTACCACAAAGTTGGAGTGTTTCCACAGCAGATTGAGCTTTACGGTCACATACAGGTTTACACAAGCAAATGTGAGGAGCAATGCGCCTTTTACAGCATATTTTCCGCGAATCTCTGAGACACACAACGTGGCTAGCAGAAACAGTACCGGGGCCGCCACATAGGTATAGCGGTCGTAAAATACCAGTAGCGGATCACGAGGGAAGGCCAGGGGAAACAGCAGGGCCAGGCAGAAGGAGGCGAGAACGGTCCAGAGGAGGGCTGTTTTGAAAAACGGATTTCCTTTTTTTATGCCTCGCCACAGTATTACGATCCAGGTCAGTACGAGGCCGTAAAACAATGCAAGTCCCGGTCCCGTTTCGCAAAAAGCGTAAACTTTTTGCCGGAGCGGAAATGGAAAATACCGTCCGAAAAAAAACAGATGGAAGAAATATTCCGGACCCTTGGAAACATAGCCGGAGAACGACTGCGTAAGCAGGTTGTATACATGTGGTTTGGCACCGGGATAAATGTAGCGGAACAACCACATATAGCACAGGATCATTACAAACTGCGGGGCTAAAAAAAGCGAGAGCGAATGACGCATGCCTGACCGCGGGCCCGTACGCAGGCGGGCATAGTAAAATGCAAGTGCGAAGAGAAAGAATGGCGTGAGATAGAAAACCTCGAGCGAAAAGACGGAGCACCCAAAAACGATAGCTGAAAGCCATGCAAATTTCTTTTTGCCGGAATGCTGATAGGCCAGGAAACAATACACACTGAAAAAGAGCATGAGAAAACCCTGTAAATAATGGTAACAGGCTTTCCAGATAAGTACCTCTGATATGTGCGGGCAGATAGTGAACAACACCGCCGAAGTGAGTGCCGTATTCCACGCCCGCTCTTCATTGTAACCCGAGTCGGCCAGTATCTGCCCGGCGACTATGAAAAACAACCAGGCATTGAGTGCGTGCATGGCCTGATAAAGCAGGCTCCAGGCATATACATTCGCACCCCAGATCTTGTAAAACAAAAGCGTGACGAGCTGCGTAAACTGGTACAGACCGGGTATGGTAGACCACGAGCGGTTGAGGTAGGGCAGGAGGTGCTCGTTCTTATCCTTCACATGCGCCAGCCAACCGGCGGCATCGATCACCCAACCGGCTTTTATGGCTGGCAGATACAGCACAAAAGTGAGCAGACCGATCAGCACGAATACCGATCGGCTGGACAATACCCGTTCCCGTAAACCATTGCTGTCGTGTGTCATCTGAATATTATTCCGCCAGGGCCTATTGCTACCGCCCGGTCAGATTAGCAGGGCGGTTGTCGTCATATTTTGTCCACTCTTTTCTGGTGCCGGCCACCTTCAAACGCAGTAGTGAAAAAATCCTGAACCATGGCCAATGCCGTATCGGTAGAAATGAACCGGGCAGGTATGCACAGCACATTTGCATCATTGTGCGAGCGGGCCAGCCTGGCCAGTTCTTCATTCCAGCACAGTGCAGCACGAATGCCCTTGTGCTTGTTGGCGGTAATCGCCACGCCATTGCCGCTGCCGCAAATAAGAATGCCGAATGCCGCTGCGCCGGTCTCCACTGCCGTGGCAACCGCATGTGCATAGTCGGGATAGTCGCAGCTTTCCTGACTGTGGGTACCCTTGTCGGCAATCTGCCAGCCGGCATCTGCCAGCATTTTTATCACCAGCGCCTTGTATTCATAGCCCGCATGGTCCGAACCAACAGCCACCGGCAACTGCGTATTGAAAACACTATTTATCATGAACTTGAATTGAAATCAAAAACTAAGGTACTTTAATTTTGCAGACTGCGCTTTCAAAATGCGTGGATGCAGTAGAATTGGGTTTTTTAGGTGGCGCTATTCCGGTATCTCGATGATTCTTCTGATAGTGTAAAAAAATGTACCCAAAAAATACCTATTCTATGCAGTGATTTAGGCTTTAACTTTGTAGTCTATGAGTAGGCGTATTGTAGACAACTTTCTTGAAAAACTTGAAGCTATAATTCACAGTGGGGTCTATCAGCATGTCGAAACTGACAAAATAGAACTCAAAGACAATAGTCATGACTCGTCAAAATGGACGGAAATTTATAAAACGGTAAATTCCTTCCTTAATACCGAGGGTGGCATTATTGTAGTAGGTGTAAAAGAAAATAAAAGCACAGGCACTTATACCGTTACCGGCTACAATTTCAACAATGAAGAAACAACTAAAAAAATAGCTCAGGAGTTCACTGATGAAAGCAAAGTGTTAAAACCAGTAGCAGACCATATACATTTTGAAAACAAGAGTTTTCTGGGTAAAGAATTACTTATAATTTATGTAGATCAGTTGGCAGATGATGCAAAATATGCTTTCTTTAAGGAAATCGCATATGAAAGAATTCTTACGGGAGACCACAAAATTCCACAATATAAACTGGACAGCCACAAAGAGTACAAAACAGAAATGGTTGGCGCACGGGAGCTCCAGACAGTAAAGGAAGCGACCGTAAATGATCTCGATGTGGACAAACTAAATGATTATATACATTTATTAAATAGTGAAACTAAAGTAGAGAGCATCAAAATTAATATCGCCGAAGCATCTTCGTTTCTGGAGCGCCAGTATATGGTACGAGAAGGAATACCTACACTCCTGGGTATGCTTGTTTGCGGTGGTAAGCCTGGCGAAAAACTGCATTTCCGGTGCCAGGTCGACGCTTATGTAGAAGCCGCAGGTCAGTACATTGCTCAGGATAAAAAGAGTATTAACGGCACCGTTTTGTATCTGATGGGGCAAAGCGTAGCCTTTGTGATTCGGAATATCCAAACCGGCATCTCACTGGATCAGGGTGGAAGTCGCACATTCGAATATCCTGAACGGCTCATCCGTGAATGCGTAAACAATGCACTGGCTCATAGGGATTACTATATAGATCAGTTTGTAAATATTAGTGTTGTGCCCAACACTTACATCCAGATTCGTAATCCAGGGAAATTTAAACAACAACTGGTTATTCAGCACACAAAGGATGAAATACCAGTAAGGCGAATAATCGCCGGTAGTTCGAAAGCCAACAATCCAAAGCTGGCCAAGGTTCTCAGCGTGTACAACAAATGGGAAGGCAAGGGGTTTGGGATGGCCACACTGACAAATGAATGTCTAAACAACAATATTGACGTCCCATATTTTCAATTTGGTGTTGATGAAATCACACTTACTATTCCTAAGGGTAAAGTACTTGATGACAATATGGAAACTTTGTTTGAGTCTTATAGCGGGTATATACGGCAAAAGTTTGACGGTGATGATATTTCTGCTGAGCAGAAGCGAATTCTTTCTTTTCTGTATAAATCCGAATTGAGAAACCGGGAGGACAGGTATACAATACTGCTTACAAAAGCAAATAATCATCTTCAGGCATTACAGAATTTAGAAGACGTTGGTTTAATTTTCCGTCATGACAAAAGTAGTGAGTCTTACCCCATTTTTATTATTGACCGGAAATTGTTTCAAAAAGATTTTAAGTCTGAACTTAAATTGATTTTTGGCGAGCGATATACCGACTTATCGTCCGACCATAAGGCAGTGCTAAGGTTTATTTATGAACGCAACAGTTTTGCTGACATTAGGTACCCTAGCGCAAACGAGGTTGGCAGTAAATTATGGATCATGCGTGGCAATGCAG